>JACRIA010000054.1 GCA_016215735.1 Candidatus Peregrinibacteria bacterium | reverse complement strand
TTCTTCGTAAAACGCCGCGACTTTTTCAGTCACAGTTTCAATCTGCGCTGTCTGCTCGCCGATGGCTATCATATCCGTGAGCATTGTGGGCATAAGCGCCGGATCAGTTAAAGCTTCAGCAAGAGTGATACCTTGTTCAACGTCTTTCGCAGCCATCATTAATTTTCTTTTATAAACACCATTGTTAAGCGAATTAGCTGTAATTTTTATCGCATTAATAAGCGGTATTCCAGCGCCGATCAAATCGCTGAACGAACGCGACATCTGCGCTAAAATAGATTTTTTGATCAAGCCGCCGATAAGCGGAATGCGGAGCATCATGCTGTCCCATGTCAATTTTCCGTCCGCTGTTTTTTTCCAGATATTTATCAAGCCGATCACGCCTATAATCGCACCTATAAGAATATACCAATACGCTACAAAGAAATCGCTCGCTCCAATCACAAATTTTGTAATCCCAGGCAAATCCTGCCCCATTTGGCCAAAAAAGTCCTTCATTCCCGGAATAACAAAAACCATAAGCGCGAAAATCACACCAATAAGAACGCACAAAATCGTTATCGGATAAATCATGGCTCCGCGGAGTTTTGATCTGAATGACGCGCTTTTTTCAAGCTGGCTCGCGACATTCGAAAGCGTTTTTGTGAGCTGTCCCGAAGCTTCTCCGCTTTTAACCATTCCAATTTGCGCTTCTTCAAAAACATCGCTGTGCATTTTCATCGCGTCAGACAAGCTTTTACCTGCTTCAACTTTGCGGCCCAGATCATAAATAATTCTGCCGAATTTCAAATCTTTCGAATTTTGCTCAGCCAAAGTATCCAGCGATTTCACGAGCGGAACCCCAGCATTAATCATCACGGATAACAGCCTGAAAAAGGCCGCTTTCTTACTAACGCTGATTTTCGCGAGCGAAATCAAATAATCATTTATTCTATAAAAAGCGTCTATAATCGGATTACCCGTGACTTTAACCGCTTTTAATTTTTCGAGTTCAAGCAGTTTTTTCTGGACAGATGTCGCGGATATATTAAGCAGTATGGGCGCGGACGCGTCCACTTCAGTAATGTCAGTTTTCTGCGCCGGCTCACCTTGTTTAACATTCAAATTATACGCATTTTGCTGTCCCTCAAGCCCTATTTTTTTTATTTGATCGTCCATTTTATTTTTATCGGGCCATCTACCCGCCTCGCGGGCTCACGGCCTGTTAGCTTTTACGCGCCACTCTATAAACTTCTTCAATTGACGTAATTCCCTTTAAAGCTTTGGTAACGCCGTCTGTTTCAAGATTCAGCATTCCGGATCTGCTAGCGGCCTGCTCAAGTTCAATCGAAAGTTTATTTTCAAGAATAAGTTTTCTGATTTCATCATTCATTCTTAACATTTCATACAAGCCGATTCTCCCCAGGTATCCTATGTTGTTGCATTTTTCGCACCCGGCCGGTCCATAAAACTGCTTTTTCATAACAGCGTCTTTATTGGCTGTTTTAACAGCATCCGGCAAAGCTTCTATAACTTTTTCAATATGTTCTTTTTGATCGGGAGTAAGTTCAACGATTTTTTTGCAGTCAGGACAAAGCTTACGCACAAGCCTCTGCGCGATTATCAATTCAATGGTTGCCGCGAGCAAATAATTCGGTATTCCAAGATTCACGATGCGGGTGATTGTTTCAACAGCGTTATTTGTATGGATTGTTGATAAAACAAGATGGCCAGTGAGAGACGCTTCAATCGCGATGTCAGCTGTTTCCCTGTCGCGGATTTCTCCAACCATTATGATATTCGGGTCTTGGCGGAGCGCGCATCTTAATCCATACGCGAAAGTGTAATTAATATCCGGATGGACTTGGCTTTGGTTCAGTCCGTCCATTTGGATTTCAACAGGATCTTCAATCGTGAGAATATTTACTTCGGGTTTATTTAACGTGCTCAATGACGAATAAAGAGTCGTTGTTTTACCAGAACCAGTCGGTCCTGTTGTTAAAATAATTCCGTTCGGCGAAGCCAGCGCTTCCTGAAAATATTTAAAATTTGTTTCTTCAATGCCAAGTTCCGGTAAGTCCGGAATTTTCTTTGACTTATCCTGGATGCGCATCACGATTTTTTCGCCATTCACAGTCGGCAAAGTTGAAACGCGCAAATCCATTTCTCTTCCATCTTTTGTCGTAACATGCGTGCGGCCGTCCTGCGGAATGCGCTGTTCATCAATTTTTAATTCCGACATGATTTTAATTCTTGAAACAACCGCCGGATGCAGATTTAGCGGATATTCAATAATTTCGCGAAGAACACCGTCAACTCTAAATCTTATTTTCGTGCGGGTTTTTTGAGGCTCAATATGAATATCGCTGGAACGTATATCAATTGCATGGCTTATCATGCTCAGGACAAGCTGAGGTATATTTCCCGAGAGAACAGACTCTTTTAATTGCTGTAATTTTTCGCTTTCTGCCATTGGTCATTTGTAATTTAAGATTGTGTTCTGCGCTTACTTCGTTCGCTCCGGACGTGATTTAGTGCGCGGACATGCCGCTAGCTTCGCTGCTGCTCGCGCAGAACGCTTCGCTACCGGCGTGTTTGCAAATATGTCTCCATTTTCACGTTTAGCGTCAATGTTTTTTTGGTTTTAGAATCCGGAATATTCAGTGAAAATGATTTTATTTCAAACAATCTGTTTTCCTTATTGATATCGCCTGATTCATAAACATATTTTAAGAAATTGTCGAAATTCGCCTTGGTCGCGTCGATCGTCACGGTAAAAGGCAAAACACTATAATCGCCAGTTTTGCTTTTCGCGACATTATCAAATTTCACGCTTGGCAGCATAGCGGGATTATTTGTCGTGTCTATGCGTTTAAAATATTCATCAAATACTTTTATGACGCCTGTGTAATTTTCAGCAGTAGGAAATATCTCCGCCAAAGTTTCATTGATTTTGCGCATGTTTTCCGTATAATTTTTATCAATTTCGGCGCCTTCCGCAGCCATTTTGTCTTTGTCTTTCTGAAGCTCTTCAATCGAAGTCCTAACATTCGAAATAACAAAAGATTTATAGCTGTAATCTTTGTATCTATCGACAACAAAAAATCCCAGAAGTATAGCAGCGAGAATAAGGACAACTGTATAAATATTTATATACTTTGAGTAGTAGTGTTGTTTTAATAGCGATTGTGTTACTTGTGCTTGTGGCATATTTATATTTGTTAGATTCGCGGCTGGCGCCGCGGTGTTATTTATTCCATTCTGGGTTTAGTTCCGCCGTGATCGAGAATGTGCTTGTATATTTCCCGGTTTGTTCGTTCCTATTTTTGGAAAACGTTTTCATGTCAGCGTTTTTGAACGCCAACGATTCTTTGAATTTATCAACCAGTTTTGCGAGCAGAGTAAATGTTTTGCTGTCAGCAGTCTCTGCGCCGCCGGAAATTTTTATAGCGTTATTTTCATCTATGTTAAATCCGGTGTATTTTATGCCGACATCAACGCTGAAATCCGAACCGAATAAATCCGGCTTATAGCTCGGATCAACAGCTTGAGTTATTTCGTTTATTTCTTTGAGATATTTACTCCATTTGTTGCGGCTGTTTTTGATTTTATTGAATGTCGTAAATGTGTTGCTGTATTTGGAATTAATATCCGCGAGCATTAATTTCGCGTCTTCGTAAGTTTTCCAATCAGACGCTTTTTTATTTTTGAAAATTCCGGCAAGCGGCTTATTTCCTTGGTCGTCAGGATCTTCAATTAAAGGCAAAAGATCTTTTTCATCAGCATCTCTAAGCAGTTGGTTAAACCGTTTTTCCGCGTCAATAGCTGTCATTTGTTCCTGCACAGCAGTATCTTTGTAATTTTTATATTCAGTTACGGTTTTTGATATTTCATCGAATTTATTTCCTACTGATTCGTACGATTTATCCAAATCGGTTTTAATTAAAGGCTTTTTGCTGTCGCTCGCAAGATTGTATTCATTGTATTTCTGCGTGAAATCCGCGCCAATGAAAATCAGCTGATCAATTCCCTTTTTGAAATTTTGATAATAGAGCCTGTTGGTTTCGTTTTGTTTGTTTATGAGATTCTGATTTTCAATATCAAATTGCCGTCCGATATTATTCGGCCAGAAAAAATTATATTCGCTGTCAAGGATTGAATATGAAATAGCGACAATCAAAGCGCTTAATACGCAAAGTCCGATAAAAGCCGTTTTTACAATCGCAAGTTTTTGCTTGAGATGATATTCGATGTCAATGAAAAGTTTTGTATCCACTTCCGGCGCTTTGCCCAAAATTGAGCGTTTTTCAGCCTGTTTTTCTTCAGTTTCGACAAGGCCTTTCATGAGTTTGCTTTCGGATTTTTCTTCTGTTGCTTTCTTTTCAAAAAGTTTAGTCAAGAAAACATCCTCATCTTTTTTTGGCGCAGCCGCCGCCGCAGACACAGATACGCTTGGCGCTGAAACCTGCGCAGGCGCGACGCTCGATGCCGGACTTGAAACCGCCGCTGAAACCTGCGCAGGCGCGACGCTCGATGCCGGACTTGAAACCGCCGCTGAAACCAGAGTAGGCGCAGCCGAAGCCGCCGCCGTCGCTGGAACCGAAACAGTCGCAGCCGGAACAGCAGTCAACGCGCTTGGTGGCGCCAGCGCAGCCGGAACAGCAGGAATTTTCGCCAGCTCTATATCGCTTTCAACAGGCTTTGCGGCAATAAACTCGAACAAACGTTCTTTTAATGTTTTGTTCTCTGCCATTTTTGTTTCGATTTTATTTTTTATTTGGCGCGGACAGACATAACGGATCCGCGCGTGTTGTTTTTATATTTTCGTCCTTCGGACGAGCGTTATCTATAAATTATAGCAAAAAACCTCCACAAAGTAAATGCTAAATATATGGCGCGCTAAACCAAACTGCTTACAAAACCGCCTTTTTTATGCCGGCGCTGTTCGATATTGCGCAACCAGTTTATCTATTTTATATTTTCCATTTGTTTCATTCGGCTCCTTGCGTACACGCCACCTCTCGGGCGCTGACCCTTCATTTTCAATAAGACCGAGATGCGCGAGCTGTTCATGCGCTTTGCACAGCGGGACAAGCGTGTCAGGATTATGCGCGCGCGTTAGCGCGTATCTTTTTGTATGGTGCAAAATTTCGTAAGGTTTTGTA
>JACRIA010000052.1 GCA_016215735.1 Candidatus Peregrinibacteria bacterium | reverse complement strand
GGCGCTGACCCTTCATTTTCAATAAGACCGAGATGCGCGAGCTGTTCATGCGCTTTGCACAGCGGGACAAGCGTGTCAGGATTATGCGCGCGCGTTAGCGCGTATCTTTTTGTATGGTGCAAAATTTCGTAAGGTTTTGTACAGCCCGGAAACGCACAAGTTCCGCTTGTGCGCATAACTGCATATCGTGCGATTTCGACTGGCACATAACGTCCAGCGTTTTCAACTGCCTCTGGCTTTTGTGCTTCTGTCTGCGTTCGATACGCTGCGAGCAATTTTTTCATAAGTTCATTCCAGTTTTCCAAGCCTTTTAATTTTTGCAATTGATCCGCCACTTCCGGGTCCAGCTCCATTGATATATTTTTCATTTGTGGTGCAATAGGGATTTCTGTTTCGAAACAAGCGTGATTTTTGCTTTTTCGGAATTCTTTTGCGTATGCCGCTAATGCATAACTGCTCATTTCTCGCACTTTTTCAGCCCAAAATTTATCTGTTTCTTGAGTTGCCAGATTTGCGATTAACCGCACGGATGTTATTCCTTTTTCTTCAATTACTTTTCTAAGTTCAGGTTTATCTTCTGTTTTTTGAAGGGTCCAAAGAGCACTATCAACTGCATCCCTGCCCATTCCAGCTAGTTTTGCTGCGTATTCGTAGATACTTCCAAAACCGCGCTTTTGCCAAATCCCGCGTTTTTCGATTTCCGGCAAAAGCAAAGCACATTTCCGCAGCCATTCCCGCGCGTTTTTGCCGTATTTTGCGAAACGTCTGTGGAGAATTTTATCTGCTAATTTTTGTGCAGCCGCATTCGCGGCTACTGTTTGATTTTTGTTTTCGATTTTTGTGTTGACCGGAGTCACATTTTCCATAGAATTTTGATTAAATGTTATATAAACATTCTCGCTTTCTCCAGCCAAAAAGTCCAGCTTTTTTGCGAAAAATCGCTTGCAGAAATCAAGAGTGAGTATATACTCACCAAATGTTAACAATGCCAAGATATTTTTAAGAGAAACTAGCCGAGGGAAGGGCGAATCCCCAGACTGCCACCCACACTGCCCGGACTCCAGCTGCTGACCCAGACCTCGCGACCGCCAGGATCCCAGTTGAGGTCCAGAACACTGCCATATTGATTTCTATAATCAGGGAATTGAGTCCATGTTGTTAAGTCTGGTAAATATTGATCAATATCTGTATTGGCTAATATTGCTTTTCTTTCTTCGTCATTCATGTCTCCCCATTGTTTGCCGTTTCCGAGATTTAGTTTTGTCATGGCTTTATCTAAGCATTCAGCAAACATCTGAAACCATTGAGCTGGTTCCATAAAGTGTTTGCCTTGTTTCATTTCATCAAGTCTTGTATCTGCTTTTTTGCCGGTTAAATTTTTAGTGAGATTTCTGACATTCGGAGTGAAAGTTAAACGGGCCAAGTCTGAAGGAGATTGATTTTCAAGGATTTTATCAGGGTTGTTTGGATCTCTTTTTGTGAAATCTGCGAGAGTTGAACATTCATAAAGATTTATATCTTGGCCTGTGATAAATGTTTTCGCGGCCTGGACAGGAGTCATGTTATCAACAAAAAACATTGGTTTGTATCCTTTCGGGATATTTTCAAGTTCGCTTTTGCGAACACTGATTGTTTGAAATTTGGCGCAATATTGTTCAGCGTCTTTTTCATTAAGCACCCCCATTCTGACCATAAAAGAAACATGGTCATCGAGCTGTTTTTGGAGATCTATGCCTTTTGGAGCAAGGAGAGTTTTGAGCTTTTCGAAGGGCATGGCTGTTAAAGATTCTTCTTTGACTGCTTCCGGAGCGGCGGCTACAACAGCGTCATGCGTAGATTGTTTTCGTGTTTCAATTTCATCCGCAACTGCTCTTAAGAATTCCGGACGTACATCCGAGTTTCTGGTTTCTTCAGCTATCTTTCTTTCAACATCAGATTGAGGTTTTAGTGCTTTAGGCATAATAAGTTTGGTTAAAAATATAAAGGAGGTCATTATAGCAATTGAGCAATTTTTGTCAAGGGCAATTTTTCAACTTTAAAATTTGGGCTTTGTTACTTTTGCTGAACCCTCTCCACATATTCATGCGTTTCTGTATTTATGCGAATCACGTCTCCTTCTTTTACAAATAAAGGCGCGCTTATTGTCGCGCCTGTTTCGATGACAACCGGTTTATTCGCGCCTGTCGCTGTATCGCCTTTTTCTCCAGGCGGCGCTGAAATAACCTTGAAATCCAATTTTGGAGGCAATTGAATCGAGCACGCTGCACCATCAACAAATACAACTGTAATTTCCGAATTTTCAACTAGCAGATCGGCGTACTCGCCGATCAAATCTTTGGAAATCGAAAACTGATCATATGTCCGATTATCCATAAAATGATAATCCGAACCGTCATTATACATATAATTGCATTTTCTATACTGCAAATCCGCGTCTTCAACAGATTCGCCGGATTTAAAAGTTACTTCTACGACTTTGCCTGTCTTGATATTTTTCAATTTTGTGCGGCTGAAAGCCGCGCCTTTCCCAGGATTAACAAACTGGAAATCGGAAATTAAATATGTTTCTCCGTTGTATTTCACGGCGCCTCCTTTTCTAAAATCTGATGTCTGCATATTTATAATTGGTTATATGAAGTCGCTTATTCCTTTTTTCATAGCGCCTGTGTTCGCCTTCGGCGAACGGCGTGTTCGCGACAACTTATTTATATAGCGCCTGTGCCCGCCTCAGGCGAACGGCGTGGAGAAAAAAACATTATTTCATCAATCTTCTCGGCGCCGGTAAAAAACATTACTAATCTGTCGATTCCGAGCGCGATTCCGCCTGATCGCGGCATGCCATATTCTAAGGCAGAAATAAACTTATCGTCAATCGGATAAATTTCTTTGTTGAGCTTGCGGCGCAATTTTTGCTCGGAGATCAAACGCGCGCGCTGTTCGCGGAAATCAGTTAATTCGGAAAATGCGTTTGCGAGTTCAAGACCTGCGATGTAAAGCTCGAACCGCTCCGCATACTTCGGATTGTCGGCCTTTGCCCGCGCCAAAGCTGCCATTGAAATCGGATAATCTTTTAAAATTGTCGGCTTCGGCGCACCAAGATGCCGCTCAATCTCATTCAAAAATATCAGAAAAAACACATCCGAATAATCCATGTTTTTTGTGATTTTGTAGCCTTTTCTAATTGCCGCAGCACGCAACAACTTTTCGTTTTCGAAGATGTGCCGGCTTATGCCGGCGTGTTCAAAAGCTTCCTGCGTTGTCAAAATCTGCCACGGCAGCGCGAGATTTATTTCGCGGCCCGCATAATTAAAGCGCAACCTGCCAAAAACTTTTTTCGCGATATAACAAACCAAATCCTGCGTATCTTTCATAATATCATTGTAGTCCGCGCCAGCCCTATACCATTCCAAAATCGCGAATTCAGGATTATGCAGAGGCCCGATCTCGCCGTTCCGGAAACTCCGCGTTATCTGAAAAATCTTTTTCCAGCCGGCCGCTAAAAGCCGCTTCATTGCGTATTCCGGCGAAGTGATTAAATACATATCGCACTCCATGCCGCGCTCTTCTTTCAGCCGCGTCTTAAAAGGATTTAAATGCGGCTCCATACCAGGACAACGAACCATACACGGCGTATCTGTTTCAATAAATCCGCGAGACCAAAAAAACTCGCGGATAGCGCGAATAATTTTTGCGCGAACAACAAGTTTGCTACTTTTCGTTTCAAAACCATCCCCACAGGGCTCCGCCCGGCGGAGTGGAGCTTTATTTTCGCTCATACTGTAAAATTTTATAGTATAATCGCTGGTTTGCGAAATAAAAAGCGTCGCGCAGGTCGGCGCGGGCACGGTCCCCGCCTTGGCGGGGGAGCGCCGACCGAGCGCGAGCTACAATTTTCTCGCAGGGAAAATTGATAGCGTCTTTTTATAGAGCAAACCAGCGATTACATAAGTATACACAAAACTAAAAATATGATAAAATGGCCGATAGTATGATCGCGAAAACGTTCTCGTTTATCCAAAAATTTTTCTTCTACATTCTCCTCGCGGCTGTTGCCCTATTTTTAATCTTCAAGGCCAAAGAGCTGCAAAATATCTTCAGCCTTTTCCTCAAAGGCGGGCCTTATTGGATAACTCTCGCCATCATTTGCCAAATAACTACCTATATTTTCAACGCCCTGACATATAAAGACATTCTGCGCATTTTTGACAGCGAAAACATAATGACAACCCGAGAATTAATGGAATCTTCGATCGTTATGCTGTTTCTATCAAAAATGGTCCCCTCTTTCGGCATAAGCAACAACTGGTTTTTTCTCTCTATGTTAAGAAAAAGAAATATGCCTGTGCGCCAAGGCATTCAAATAGTGGTTCTAGAAGCTTTCAGTTATTACGCTTCACTGATAGTAATGCTGCTTATCGGATTCATTTATCTTATGCTGCAAAAAGAAATGACAGGTTTTATTTTTAACGCGAGTATAATCGGAACAATTTTAATGATAGCGACAATTTGCTTTGTCGGATGGATTCTCGGAAACAAAAAACAGCTTCATAAAACAATCTGCTGGTTTAAAAGACATTTCGGCAAAGCATTTCGGAGCAAAGGCAGCCTTCTTCATGATAAAACAGTGAGTGACGAGGACGCGGACATAGAAAGCGCTATAGATGTCGTCAAATCTAAACTCAACCTGCTTTTCTGGCCGACTGTCTGGCAAACGCTGATGTTTCTGGTCAATGCATATACGGTTTATTTCCTATTTCGATCTTTCAATTTTGATATAAGTTTTGGCGTCGCAATGGCTGGTTTTATAATGGCGCAGGTTCTATCGCTTGTTTCGTTAATCCCAAGCGGGATAGGAATATTCGAAGGTGCCATGGTCATTTTCTACACAAATCTCGGAGTGCCTTTTGAAATGGCTGTTGTGATTACGCTTTTATTCAGAGGGCTTTCGCTATTCGCTCCAATACCGCTCGGCTCTTATTTATATAAAAAACTCTCTGATAAAGTTCCTGTAAAAACTTGGTAAATAAATTTGCTGCTAGCGCAGTAAACAAATTTGCTGCTAGCGCAGTGATCGCCTATGATTCCTTATCCAAATATTGACCCTGAAATTATTTCCGCAGCCGGACTTAGCATAAGATGGTACGGCGTGATGTATGTCTTGGCTTTTTTGACTTCTCTTTTGCTTGTGAAAAAATTCTTCCGCGAAAGAAAAATATACGTATCAAATGAGTTTTTAACTGATCTGCTTCTCGCTGTTCTGCTCGGCGTTCTAATCGGCGGAAGACTAGGCCATGTTCTGACATCGCATCAATCGTTTTATTTCACAAATCCGTTTGAAATACTCAAAATCTGGAAAGGCGGAATGGGATTTTTTGGCGGAGTAATCGGCGTTGCTGTTGCTATCTATATTTTCAGCAAAGTCCAAAAAATTTCCTTTTATAAAATAATCGACTTGATAATTCCGTGCGTGCCTCTTGGAATCGCCTTCGTGAGAATTGGAAATTTTATAAACGGTGAATTGTATGGCCGCGTCGCGAAAACATTTTGCATGTATTTTCCGGATGATCCGCGAAACTGCAGGTATCCATCGCAAATAATACAATTCGCGCTCGAAGGCGCGGCGTTATTTTTGATTTTATTTTTTCTGCGAAAGAAAAAACTGGAACCAGGAGTATTAAGCTGGCTTTTTATAGCTCTTTATGGCGTATTTCGTTTTATCGCGGAATTTTTCAGGGAGCCCCAGCCTGAACAGCCAATGCTCTATATCTTCACATTTGCGCAAATCCTCTCCACTATAATGATAATTATCGGCGCTGGAATGATAATTAAAATAAAGTGGCCTGGGCTTTATCGTCTTCCACAATTTCTCCGGAAAAAATCTTAACATGGCCGTATTCTCCGTCGTAGCCGGGAATTATTTTTAATTTTCCTTCACGCACACGCTTTACCCCATCCGCGATTTTTGCGCCTGAAACGCGAGCAATATCTTCAATCGGAGTTTTTAGCAAAATTCTGATCTCATTTCCCAAAGCTGAAATTAATTTTTGATATTCGGCTTTAACTTTTACGCTTGTTTCAGCAATATTCATCGCATCAGCAATAATTTGATCAAACGGCACCATATTTTTATATGGAATATGACGGCTAGGCGTAAATCCTTCCGGACGATCTGCTAATTTTTCAACGCGGCTCAAAACGCCGACTGTCACGCGCCCGCTACAAACAGGGCAAATTCCTTTATTTTCAATAGTTTCTTTTGGCGTAAAACTTACACTGCAATTTCTGTGTCCGTCATAATGATATTTCCCTTCTTCTGGAAAAAATTCGATTGTGAATAAAAATTTTTTTGGATCTTTTTCCCGCACCGCCTCCCAAATAGCATTAAAACTTAATTCAGTATCAAAAACATTCGCTTCACGGCCAATTCTCGGCAAAGAATGAGAATCAGAATTTGAAATTAGTGAAATATTATCAAGCTGGCTTATACGCCAATTCATATCCGGAGACGAAGAAAGCCCTGTTTCAATCGCAAAAATCTTATCTGTCCAGCGGCCAAAACATTCTTCAAGCGAATCAAACCCTGATTCAGATCCAAAAACAGAAAAATGCGGAGTCCATGCGTGAGCCGGCACAATAATCGCCTCCTCTGAAATCCCAAAAACAATCTCTGCCAATTTATCCGAAGGCAAACCGAGAATCGGCCT
>JACRIA010000051.1 GCA_016215735.1 Candidatus Peregrinibacteria bacterium | reverse complement strand
AACGCGGCGCCTTTTGAAGCGCCTGCCATATAGCCTGTTCCTTCGTCTATGTTTTGAATGTCAGCGATTTTGCTCTTAGTTTTTTTCTGAAAATCCGGATGCATTGGAAGAGGCCAGATTAGTTCGTCAGTTTGGCGGCCTGAAGCGCGCAGAAATGCGAGCAGTTTTTTGTCATTTCCCATCGCACCCGCATATCTATCACCAAGCGCAATCACGCACGCGCCTGTAAGAGTCGCGATATCAATCAAATATCGGGGTTTGAAATTTTTCACAGCATAAGAAATCGCGTCAGCAAGAATAAGGCGGCCTTCCGCATCAGTATCAACAACTTCAACTGTTTTGCCTGAATAAGTTTTGATAATGTCGGCTGGTTTATATGCGCGCGGACCAACGAGATTTTCAGTTATCGGCATAATTCCAATCACGTTTTGCTTGATTTTGAGGCGCGTCAAAAGCTCAAAAACGCCGAGTACAGCGCATGCGCCTGCTTTGTCGTGCTGCATTTCATAAATTGATTTGTTGGTTTTTATATTGTATCCGCCTGTGTCGAAAATGATTCCTTTTCCAACAATAACAATCGGCGCAGCGTTTTTAAGCGGCAGATGCTTGAGGATTATCATGCGCGCCTCTTGCTCGCTTCTATCCGCGCCTGCGTTAACTGCGAGAAGCGTGTTCAGGCCGAGTTTTTTCAGAGTTGATTTTTCAAGAATCTCGATTTTATAGTTGTGTTCTTTCGCGAGATGCTTGGCGCGAGTGGCAAATTCCGCGGGCGTTAAGACATTCGAGGGTGCGTTTACCAAATCTTTAATTTTATTGACCGTATCGGCGATTGCGACACCTTTTTTAATAGCAGCACCGCATAATTTTTCATTTTTTGTGATGAAAATTATTTCTTCAATTTCTGATTTTTTGGCTTCTTCAAGCGCTTTACCTGTTTTATATTTTGCAAGATTATAACTTGCCAGAATCATGCCTTCACCTGCTTCTTGGCTGAATTTTTCCAATTCTTTATAAAATAAAACCGCGATTGTTTTTGATTTTAACGCGGCTGATTTTTTGAATGCTACTGCGAATGAATTTCTGACGCGGCTACTGCTCAATTTTTCTTTTTTGCCAAGGCCGAGCAAGAGTATTTTTTGCGAGCCGTCGTCAATTTTATAAATCTGTTCTGTTTTGCATTCGAATTCTTTTGATTTAAAAAGTTTTTCCGCGATTTTCGCGAATTTTACTGGAATTGGCTTCAGAAACAATTTTTTCTTTATCAAAAATAAAGGCGCGACTAATAACTTGTCTTGCTTTGCAATTGACGGCTTGAATTTTATTTGCATATTTAAAATGTTAATGGTGTCGCTTATTTCTTTTTTATAGCGCCTGTGTCCGCCTTGCGGTGTCGCTTCGCGACGTTTTATTTCTATAGACCTGTGTCCGCCTTTGGCGGACGGTCCGTGCGGCGAACGGCGTGTGCGGCGAACGGCCTTTGATTTCATTGTAATTAAAAAGGCGCGGCTTCACAACAAAAAAGGTGTCGGCTCTCTTTTGAAAACCGACACCTTTGAATCGCTAAAAAATTTTATTTAGCTAAACTTTTTGTTGCCTCTAAGGCATTTGTGATGATTTTTGCGACTTCAGCGCGATTTACTGATTTATCAGGAGCAAATGTGCCGTCTGGATTTCCGCCAACAATGCCTAACTGATAAGCTTTTTCAACAAATGGTGCGTATGGATGCGTTTTCGGAACATCTTTAAACACACCAGTCGGTTCAGTTGTTCCAAATCCTCCTGTCTCAATTATTGTTCTTATAATTTCAGCTCTTGTTGCCGGCGCATTAAAGTCTCTATAGCGATTTTCAGCAACATTAAGGCCAAGCTCTTCAGCTTTCTTAATATATCTTTTTGCCCAAGGCGCTACTTTCGGAGCACTTGTTTCAATATCTGCTTCTCCTTTATCAAATGCTTCGAGTGCCATTTTCACCATTTCTGTAATTAAGACGTTTCCGCCCGGATCGTAACCAACAATATTTCCTGTTGAATCAGCTTTGCCGGAAACATAGCCCTCGTCTTTAGCTTCTTTCACAAATCCACTGAACCATTCTTCCAGAGGAGTGTCTGTGAATGCTATAACGTTTTCTTTTGACAAAGCATTCAAGGATTTTTCGTAAGCTTCGTCCAGTTTTGCTTTCCCGGCTTCAACATCCCCTTCGCTTGTTATATCAAGCGCCTGTTCGTAAAGAGTTTTTGCTTCTTGGCCGTAATATGTTCTATCTGCTGCAAGATTTTCAATCTCTTCTACTCTGCTTGCAAGGGATTTGTTTTTCCCACGTAATTGTTCAAGCTCATTTTTCTGTTCAGCCAATGTATTAAGCAAATCGGCTTTTTCCTGCGCCAATTGATTAACTTTTGTGTCTTCTATATTTGCTTTAGCCGTATATTCAAGCAGTTGTTTCACTGAATTGGTTTTGCCGACTCTTCCTGCTGATTCAACCAATCTTGCCATTGTTTCTTGAGCAACCTTTTGGACTGTGACCATTACTCTGTTCAGGATTTCTTTCTCCATTTGAGCCATCATGTCAGCCATTCTGTTTTTAATTTCTTCCTGAAAGTCTTTTGATTCTCCAAATTCTTCATCAATGAACTGCCTGCTTAGCTCTTTCTGTTGATTAATGTCTTCCTCGCTTCTTTTATGGAGAATTGGACCCAAGCCTATCAATCTCGCGAATTCTCTTTCAAAAGCTCCTCTTAAATATTCCGCGCTTTGAAGAATTTCTCCTGCTTGTTCGCAGTCGCCCTTTTCAATGAGCTGAACAGCTTGTTCTCTAATTGAGTTTGCTTTATTAATTATTTCTTCCAAGGAGGCTGTATTTTTACCTTCTCTCTTTAATCTATCTGTTTGTTTTGCGATATCTTTAAGTCCTCTTTCCATGTCTTTTAGCCCTTGTTTTATGGGACGGCACATCATAAGCGGTTCAATAGATTCTTGTCTTATGGTTTTGAAAGCCTCCCATCTATCCTGCATTCCATAATGAAATTCTTCATCTATTGTTTCCCATGCTTCTTCTGCTTGTCCTGCGTTGATCAGCTCTTTTGCTTTATTTACTGCGCTATTGCAGCCTTCTGTTATGACATTTAATTTCTTTTCAAGCTCTGCTAAATTTTCAGCAGAAAAATCCGCTCTTTTTGCTTCTTTAAGGCTGCGGCCTACTTCTTTCGCAATGTTTTTGCATTCTCTTTCGAAGTTTTTTATTTCACGAATTGACTGGCCTAATTGTTCAACACTTCTAAGCGAATCCCATACGTCTGACGCCGCATCTTCAATTCTTGGCTGTCTGATATCAAAACGACAGTCATCCATATCTTGGAATGTAGCTGCTTTTTCAACACAAGCTCTAAATTCGCTTATTGCTTTTCCGAAATCTTCTACTTTTTCTTTTATACTCGCTGGAACAGCGCTTTCACCGCCTTGCTTAATCGCTTTTTGAAGCTGTCTTTGCATATCTTTATATTCGCGCTCGCGGTTTTTCATATCTCTTAATTCATTCTTTTTTTGCTCATTAAGCTGGTTGATATCCTGCCAGTTCATTTCCTGTTTTTCTTTTTCGTCGAAGTCAAGTTTTTCCTCTGTTGGCTGCTCGGGAGAAACTGTGGTTGTGGTGTCGTAATCAGGAGCAGGCCTGACCGCATCATCTGTTGATGGCTGTTCTGGCTCTGAAACAGTGCTTTCTGGTTCTTCGACGCACGCTCCGTTTTTGCATCAATTCGAACAATTATAGTATTCGTTAATCACTCTGTTGTTATCTCCGCAATTCCACTCTATTAGCTCATGGCCGCTGGGAATTTGGCTGTTTCCAGGGCCGCATTGATCAATATAGTCCATCTCTGGACTTGCGCTTTCTTTTGCAGTGCCTTTTATGAAATAATCGCTTCCGCCGTCGGAATCAGTGCATGTAAAGTCATTTT
>JACRIA010000050.1 GCA_016215735.1 Candidatus Peregrinibacteria bacterium | reverse complement strand
CTTACCCCTGACACAGCTGAAGAAGTCGCGGAAATCACTCCAGACACAGCCGAGATTATACCTGATACAACTCCTGACACTGCAGAAATCGCGCAGGACGCGGATGTTATCCAGCCGCCGGATGAATTTGACGCAATAGATCCCGGAAAACCAGACACGCAACCTGATGTCCAGAAAGACACAGGAACAGACACGGGTTCTGACATAATCCAATCCGACACTGAAAAACCAAAAAATGGAGGCGGAGGATGTGATATGAACAACAACGCGAATAAAAACGCTGAAGCGCTAACCCTTACAGGCGCGGCTCTTGCCGGCCTTGCATTATTGAGAAGAAAAATTGCAAAGGCATTGAAAAGATAAAAAAACATTAAAATAATAAAACCCTTAACCCCTCATCAACATGTATAAACTGTATGAAAAATACAAGAAATACGAAAAAATGATCACGAATGTGGCTATTGCTATTATGATTATTGAGTTTGCGATTTTTTTATGGATGTATTGGCGTTATATGGGATTGACCGAATGTAGATTGTGAAACGCAAAATGACAAGTAAGATTTCCGTCTTGTGGACAAAAAGCATGTATCGAAATAAATATCTTATTTTGTTGCTTTTAAATAATAATGTAGTACAATTTATTTTAGTATAAACTTTAACCCTCATTTTTATGTCTAACAAAAAAGGTTTCACCCTCATTGAGCTTTTGATTGTGATTGTGATAATCGGAATTTTGAGCGTTGCGGTTGTGCCGAGAGTGATGGAGTATCCGAAGAAGGCAAGGGATGCGACGCGCCAATCAGTCGTCGCTGCTTTGAATACTGCAATGATGACTTATTTAGGAGAGACTCCTACTTTTGCGGGTGCTACATTAAACGGTTGCTTAGCGGACGTTAATGATAATTTGGGACAAAAGATTAAAACTTATTTGCCTAATAGCGCATTGCCGATTGATCCGAAACCTGCTAGCAAATATGGCGGTGGTACTGTATGCAATAATTATTATTATATTGTTGCAAAAGACTCTAATAATAATGTAACTGATTACGCTTTTGTAGCTGCCATGGAAGTAACGGCTAGCAGCAATACGACCCTTGTTGGTACAACAGTACCTGTAATCGCAAACTTAGAATCAGGCACTGGCGGCGGGTATTTCTTTGTTAAAAACACTGGATTGTAGAATTTGGAATTATAAAAATTTTTTCAGCCCTGCTTAGTTTAAGCGGGGCTTTTTTATTGCGGAAAATTAGACGCGCGAGAACAGCATATTGGTTGAACTGGACTCGCGGAAATCCATGCTAAACGAGTGTAATA
Organism: Candidatus Peregrinibacteria bacterium; assembly: GCA_016215735.1. GTDB lineage: Bacteria > Patescibacteriota > Gracilibacteria > UBA1369 > UBA12463 > UBA12463. Next base: position 9,696 of record JACRIA010000050.1, on the reverse strand, counting down.
TTTTTCATTTTTGTCAACTATAAATGCGCTTTTACGGCTTATGGCTCTTAAAAAGCGCCTGTTTTTGTGATATAATATTTAGATAAAAGAAAGATCAAAACAAAAATGAAAAACTTGGCGCTGAAATTATTGGCGCGCTTTATTAAGCGCCTCGCGGCAAGGCGTACTATTATCGTCTTTCTGCTTGCGTGTGTGTTTTTTACGCAGATTCTTGGAGCGCCGGCTGTTTACGCGTTTTCAGTTTATCCAAAAGTTGAGGCCGGCGGAACCAAGGCGGAGATGGAAACTCCAGAGCGCAGTTCTCTTGTTGTTATTTTGGCTGATAAAAATTTGCTTGAAGACGGCGCGAATTATGAAGGATTGAGCGGAAGTTATGGCGAAGTTTCCAGCGCGACAATTGCTGAACGCGTTGAAAGATACGCGAAAGATGTTGCTGGCGCTCTGCCTAAGACAAAAGTGAAAATTATCAGGGTGGACAGCGAGGATAAAGAAGCAGCGCGGAAAATCACAGAAGTTCTGGACAAGCTTTATTTTGAAGGCGAAGAAGTCGAGGGAACGATTAGCCAGCTGCGCGGCGTTGTTTTAATTGGCAGGGTGCCGCTGCCAGTTGTCGGCATGTTTCCCTACACTGATTTTGAAGATAAATACTATATATATAATTATTCGACGGGAGAGTTCGAGGTTAATAAAAATAGCGGAATTAAGAAGGCTGAAGTATGGCACGGTATTATTAAAGGAAGCGCCTCGGATGAAAACACAGCGCGGCAGCAAATCGCTGTTTATTTAGATAAAAACCATTTATATCATACTGGCAATAAAGATTTTACTGATTTTGAAAAAAAGATTTTGGTAGCTGATTTAGATCAAGAAGCAAAAAGCATGACGCGGCCAATGTTTGCCAACTATCTTGAAAATTTAGCGAGCATGGAAGATTTGGCGTATTTCCGCTACACAAAAGAGTGGCTGTCTTTGCTAATGAAAAAATTCGGACAAATTGCAGCGGACGCGATTGATTTTGACGCAATGGGAAAATCTCCTCCGGATGGCATGAAAAACACAAAAATCGAAATGCCTGACGGCAGTAAACAGAATTTGAGCGATATGATTAGCGGCGCAGCGAATAGCGTCAAAACCGCTCTCAAAAATCCGGACGGCCAAAAGCTTAATATGCCTGATATTTACACGAAATTTTTGATTGAACAATTTTTGAAACCGTATGTCTTGCTTTTTGAAAAACATTTGAGCGAAGTCAATGACTGGGTAAGCGGAACTGGCAGATGGGACACGAAAAGCGTTGATACGATGCCAAGCTTGATAACAAAACGCGACTTATGGGCGCGCGAGTATTTGAAAATTGTAAATAATTCCATTGAGAAAAAAATCGATGGAATAATCGCGAAAATCCAGAAGCCGATTCCTTTAATAAGGTATGTCGAGGTTTCGGGGGGTACGTCGCTCAAAAACGAAGGAAACAAAAATATCACACAGACAAGCGTTAAAAACATTATAGGATTCAGCGGAGAGGACAATAAACAATTTGGATTTTCTTCTAGTAAAAATCTGATTTTTCTGAATAATGGTTTTGACATGTCCATGAACAAAAGCGGATGGAAATCTTATGTAAATGGCGTTGATTACGCGAATCTCAATTCTGTTTCGGAGTGTTCTGTTTACAGAGGAAGCGCAAAAGTCGCGCAGATGCTGAGAACGGGAAATATTGAAACTATAAACAGCAATTCATATCCTGCTGAAAAAAAACCGCCTGATCCTAAGAAGATTCCTTCGCTAGGAGTGAATGTGAAGCCGGCGGAATCCTTGATAGTGAAAATTTTGACGCTCGGACAGTATGAAAACGGGTATATTGTGGCCGGCGATTCTTATACTGGCATGCCTGCTGTATTTCCAGATGACCGAAACGGGATTTCAAAAATTTTGGCAGCGGGAGACATTTTGCTGGAAGTTGACACTAAAAAATTAACTCCTGATTATAGTCTGCAGGACGCGCTGAAGATTTATCATCCAAATATATTTACCCAAAAAACAATAAACAACATTCTTTATACTACTTGGCCGGAACCAACGGTTGTTTATTACGATCAGTCTGACGGAAAAATAAAATCCAAAAAAATCGGCATAGTGGACGGTAACACTGGCTATTTTCGCAAAAGCGGCGACACTACTTATGATGATCCTTCCAACGGAGAAGATGAATCAACCGGATTCGTGAACTGTTTTGCGCTAAATCTCAAAAATCCAGAAAGGTGTTTTGCGGATTTCGCGAGTATGCCTGTTTTTGACGCATCTGCTTCATACGAAGCTGATGAAAACGACCCGAATATAAAATATTCTGTTTCTCCGCGGGCCTGCTACAACTTTAATATATACGAAACTCCGACTCCGATTAATGGAGGACCGAGAGACGGAATGTACAGATATTTCAAGGATGTGAAACTTGGATATTCATGGGTACTTGAAGGCTCTTACGAGAATAGCGTCTTTGGAGTTACGCAGGCCGGGAGAGATTCTTATCTCGATGATCTTTACGACGGCGGGGATCCTAATAAAATGCCTCTTCCAAAAAAACCGACCAGAAATCTTGGCGGTATTCCGCTTGTTCCGTCTGGAGATTTTACTCTGGCTGATTTTCTGCGTATTTTTTCTGATGCTTACAGCAAAAATTACGATTACAACTGGGATAAATTTCAAAAAGAATTTCTGGAAATCGATCAGGAAAAAACTTACTTATTCAGAATGCGAGAGTGGGGTGAAATTACGGATGAAATAAAAAATAAGCCTGCGGAGCTTCAAAATAAAATAAAAAAAGATTACGAAGCAGGGAAAAATTTAAAACAATACGGAATAAAAGTTTTTGTCGCGGAGGATAATCCTATCGCGGCTGATGTTTTGGTTACTTTCAAACCGCATTTATATAAAATAGACGGCGAGACGAAATATATTCCGAGTACTGTTTTCCACAAACAGCCGGACAATTATATTCTTGAAGCGCAGTCTATTTCTCCGATGGCGGATGCTTTGCCTGTAGATAAACCGAGATATGTCTCATTTATAAATAAATTAAACGGCAAAGAAACGCGCGTTGATTATCCGAATATTTTTAAAGTAAATTCTTACGACGATTGGATTAGCAGTCTGAAAAAGAAAGAAATGGAGCTTTACGGCTTGAGCGCTGAAAATTATGAGGGAAGCCTGACGAGCATTTTTCAAAAAGACGCTGAAGCTTACGCGGCTGCTAGCGGCAAGCAAGATGGTGTTATGACAATTGTTGACGAAAATAAGGCGAAGGATGCTGTTGAATGGAAAAATTTGGGCATTGATGAAAAGCACGCGAAGCTTTTGCTTGACCATAATCGCGGCGCTAAGCCGTATGAGGCAATGTATTTGAACGCGAAAGGCGGGAGCGATTTTATAAATATGAATTTTAACGGGGATGCACCGAGCCATGATGAGGACACGGAATACAACGGCGAATACAATGATTTAATTTCTAAAAAGGAATTTGAGCCAGACAGCAAAAACCCGGCTGTGCAGGATAAACTTGCGGTTAAGGTTAAAGAGGCTGAACAAAGCGGGTACAGCTATAAGTACAAATACATGGGCCAGGATGCTGTACCGCTAGATAAATGGCTTCAAGCAATTAAGCAATGGGCTGAAAATTTAGGTAAACAATACAGCCGCGCGTTTTCGTTTAGTGATAGCGATGAAAATAAAGGAAGCGCGGACAAATTTTATGATATTGAAGAGCCGGGCAAAAATACGGTTGCGCTCAAGTTAAGCGCTGTTGATGGAAAAACAACTCTGCAAGCGAATGCTGGAGACACTGCTTCGTTCAGGATTGAAGCAGTGGATAAAAGCGGCGCCATAGATAAAACCGACAATGCGACTTCTGTTGAATTTAAGATTATCGGCTCTGGAATTGAGTCAACTATTTCAGGCGCGAGTACGCAGTATTTGGCTAATGGATATGTAATTTTTCAGATAATTTCTGGCGAAAAAATTGAGGATTTTTCAGTGATGGCAATTGGAACAAAGCCGGCCTCGAGCGGAAATGTTTATTCAAATGTTTTGCAGATAAATACTGTTAAAAAGAGATTGGTTGTGACTCCGCCGCAAACGATTCTAAAAGCTGGAAGCGGACAAAAGTTTTTGATAAAAGTGAATGTTTTAAATGAAAAAGACGAAATTGACAGCGCTGATAATAAAACGCTTGTAACAATCAAAACTGAAAATGATTCAAATAAATATATAAAATTACTTTCAAATACCGCGAAAGTTTCTAGCGGCACAGCTGAATTTAAGGCTGAAACAACAGATAAAGCTGGTTTGGTTGAACTTAGCGTGAGCGCAGGGTTTATTGCGCCGGCAAAGCAAACTAATTTTTCTGTTTATCCTGCTGATCCCGTAAAAATTGATTTGAAAGCTCTGCCGAATGTAATAAAAACAAACGGAAGCCGCGGAAAAATTAAGGCAGTTTTGCTGGACGCGAATGGAAATGTCGCGGAAGGTGCGAGTAATGTTTTCAAATTCAATATTTCTGGGCCCGCGAAATTACTAACGAGCGAGGTTATGAGCTTTACAGGCGAAGCTGAAGTGGAATTTGAATCGGAAAATGAAGCTGGCAAGATTGATGTTAATGTTTCTGTTGAAACTGAAAATGCAGCGCTTGTTTCAAGCGTTTCTATCCAATCAATGTCTGATATATCGCTTTTTATTGAAGCGAGCGCGACTGAAATTAAGGCAAATGCTGAGTCAAAAGCGCTGATAACTGTTAAGGCGGCAGACAGCGCCGGAAATATTATTCAAAATTATTACAGTCCGATTTTGTTTAGCGCAAGCCAAAAAACATTCGGCCATTTCACGGATAAAGTTTCTGTGAATATTGAAAACGGGATTGCCGGCGCTGAATTTATGTCATCAGTAATTGCGGGTACAACAACAATAAAAATCGATGCGCCAGGTTTTGAAACAAAAACAATTGATATTAAAACTGTTCCGCTTGAGCCTTATCAAATCACGTTAACATCAGACAAAAAATCAATGATAAGCGATGGAAAAGATTCCGTGGCTTTGAGCGTGAATTTCTTTGATAAAAATATGAACAGGATTTTGGAGGGCGAATACAACGCGCATCTGCGCATCACAAAATCAACGCAGGCTTATGGAAAATTTGAGGGTGAAAACCCGGCGGAAACTGATATTAAATTTATAAACGGCTTTGCGAACATAAAACTTTTGAGCACTCTTCAGAGCGGGCCAGTGCATATTGTCGCTGAAACAAGCGCAATAAAAGTGCCCGATGGCGACGCTGACAAGACGAGAAATAAATCCGGCCTGGAAATATTTTCCGCGAAAAGATTTTTTGCGACAGATTTCAAGAATGCTGGCGCGACTCCTCTTTACGCAACTGTTGTAGGAGAAAAATTCGGTGATACAAAAAGCGCGAATTATCTTGCGGCTGAATTGTTATTTAACGGAAAAACGCAGGCTGTGATGAGTATGATGAATGATTTTTCTGCGCCGAACGGATTCGGATTCAAAGATCAAAACAAGCATTTACTTTTATTGGCCAGCGGACTTTCGGTTGGCGAAGCAACTTTGCCTTATATTCCTGAAAGCGCGATTGTTTTAGGGGATCCGACAGTGAAGCTTATTGGCGCGAATGAATCTTCTGTTTTGGGCTATACAAAAGATATTGGCCAGCAGATATTTACTGGTGATGATGCTCCAAAATCGATTATTCCGATTGATTATGATAATAACGGCGCAATTGATTTGTTCGCGGCTTACAGCAACGGAAAAATTCGCTTGTTAGAAAATGTTGGCGGAAGCGAAAAGTTCCGCGACCGCGGAGTTTTCCTTGATGTTGTGAATGGGATAAACGCTGTTATTGCTGCGGATATAGATAATAACGCTGCAACTGATTTGATTGTCGCGACTACTCGCGGATGCAAGAAAAACGAAGTCTGCGTTGATATTTATTGGGGTCAGGCCCCGATGGGGTCAGACCCCAATGGATTTTTCATTCGTGAAAATTTTCCACTAAAGATTTCAAAACAGGCTTATATGCTTGCTGCTGAAGATTTCAATAAGGATGGGTTTAAGGATCTTGCGCTTTCAGACAGCGTCGGTGATGTTTCTATTTTTTACAATAATAACGGAACAATAAATCCTATAGGCCAAAAACTCGGAAGCCTTGGAGTGAATATTGATCCGAATCAGAATTTGGCTGACAGCGTTTTATTTTTTCATACTGGCGCGAAAATAAACGAGGCTGCGAACGCTGAAAAGGATAAGCCGCCGCATAAAGATTATGAAACTCTTTCTGTGCCAACGAACACTGCTGTTCCGGATGAATACAGCGGATTTTACTCAATGTTTGGCGGACCGCAGGGGCAAGCCAAAAAAGAAACGCAGTTTGTAATAAATAATTCTGATAACGCGGCTGTTTCGAATTTGACTATAGAAAAGCATGCTGAAGCCAAAACTGGCTCGCTTGATATAGGCGACACTGTGAAATACACGATTAAAGTACGCGCGAAAAACGCTGTGAATAATCTTTGGATCAGTGATTATGTTCCGGGTGTTATAGATATTGATAAAAACTCAATAGCGCTTGACGGAAAAGCGTGCAATGGATCTTTCAAATGCGTTGAAACAGGCGTTGAAACAACGCCTTACGCTCTTGGCGGAGTAAATTTATGGCCGGGGCAGGAATTAATTATCACTTATTCTGCGACAGTAAAATTTTTGCCAAAAATTGTTATCACTGCTATAAAAAATTCGGATAAAGTTCCTGTGCAGGATGATATTCCTGATATTTTAGCCAATATTGAAGGCAATGAATCCGGACAGGTTGTTTATTTTTATTCAACTGCTGCGCCTGGCAAAGACGGTAAAACTCCATTTGCGGAATTCACTTATGTTGAAAAAAAGGCAGCGGCTCCGACTGATCCGGCGAATTTTTACGCTGATGCCGATCAAAATAGCGTCGAGGTGAACGCTGAAATGTCGAAATACTACAAAGATATTCTCGAAAAATCATTCTCTTTTGATAATATGCTGGATAATGTTGCGAAAAAGGTTGAAGATATGGTTTCTTCGCTTCGCTGTTCTGGCGGATGCTTAGCTATGCCGATAAATCACGCGTTTTTGGTGCCGGGATTAAATAATAATTTCGGAATTCCAACCACATTTCAGGATGGCTTGCCTGTTTTCGCGACAGGATGTCCTTCGTTAATTCCAATATGGCCGCCGACTGATTATCATAGTTCTACTGGTTTCAGATTTTACATTTCTCCGACATTAACAGGCCGCGTTGCTTTTGGCTTCTGCGGCGGCGGTCCTTATCTTACTGGCACGTGTTATGCTTTTGCTCCGCCGATCGGAATTCCACAGAGTGCGTGTGATGCTGTGAATAAAGGAGTAGGCGACGCGCTTTCCAATGTGAGCGGAATAATGCAGTCTCCTGGAAGCGATAATTTTACTCTTATCGCGGGCGGAGGACAGCCCACTGCGGAGCCTTCAAGCGGATTTCAGGCAAGCAAATATTTTGGGAATTATCCTGTAAAAACTTACGCTAGTACGAATATTACTGTGCCTGGATTTCCGGCGGTTATTGCTAACTGGTTTGACAAGCAGGTTGAAGAAATTTTGAATAAACTAGGCGACGGCCCTGATATTTACATTATTCATCCAAAGTGGAGTAATTTGCTCGGCAGCGAACTCGTAGTTCCAAAAGAAAAATTAACAGGTTTCACAGAGCTTCTTTCGTATATAAACAGCATTCCGCTTGTTCAAATTGAAGGCAAAGATGTTGCTGTGAAAGTTCCGACAATTACTCCGCGCGAAATTGAAAAGGTAATAAATGATTATAGACAATTCAGGCGCGATTTCAATTATGAAATCAAAAAAATCAAAGCAATGTTCAAATGCACGGATGAAAATAAGCCTGATTATGATCCAATGTATGATCCTACTTATAATCCAAATGATCCTTATGATGTGCCTTATGTTGACCCAACAAATTCAACTGAAATCTGCAAAAAGCTGAAAGTGAGCGCGGGCGCTTTCGCTAATTCCATTGAAAAAAATATTACTGCGCTTGAGGAATGGAAAATGTTCCCGAAAAAAATTATTGAATGGAGAAATATTGAAGCAAAATATAGCCGCCAGATTATAAATTATCTAACGATTATTTCTGATTATCTGGGCGGATACATGAACCGCCAGCAAAAGCGCATAAACGCGTGGCTTGACGCTGTTCTAAAAATCAAAAGTATAATTGAAAAATGGAAAGTTTTTCTTGATATAATGCTCGATTACCAAACTTCGTGCGATTCGTGCAAAAGCGACAGATTTTCTTTGCTGGAACTTTTGTTCAGGATATTTATTGTTGTGCCGGAGCCTCCGATTGTGCCGTTCCCAAAGTGGCCTGATTTGGTTCTTGATTTTTCGCAGATACAAGCCGGAGTAAAGATCATATGGCCTGATTTTGTTTTTGTGCCAGAGCCCCTGATAATTCCTCGTTTGCCAAGAATCAGTTTGCCGATTGTTTTGCCTGACGTATTTATTGATTTTGAGCCATTGCCAATAATTCCGTCCCCTCCGCCTCTGTCTGATTTGCCGAATCTGCCGAGCTTGCCTCTAGTGCGTCTGCCGGATCTTCCTCCTGCTCCAATAATTCCGGACATTCTTGCTTTTGATGGACTCAAAACTGCGATAGACACTCTGCGCAAGGCTTTGAAAATTTTGTGTTTGATTAAAAAAGGACTTGTTGAGGTTCCGGAAACCGCTTTGAAAACAGAAATCGAGGCTCTTACGCAGCGTTCTCTTAATCCGCCGTTAAGTATTGATCTCGCGGGAGGCATCAAAACTCCTCCGATAATTCCAGGCGGGCCGTATTCTCTGCTCGATAAAATAACCGCGACTGTAAAAATAAACGCGCAGGTTGAAACTGATGTTGTTTATAAGGCTGCAGAAAAAGCTGCGGAAAAATTTAATAAAATTGTGACTGGCGTGATGAAAGTTTTCAACACAGAACTTTATAAATTGCAAAAAGTTGTTGAAGGCGCCACGACTCTGCCAGGCAAAATTGAAATGAAAGATATTGATGTGAAAATTAAAACAAAATCTCTTATAAATTATAATGATGAATCTTATACTTCACGGCTCAAGAAAGCCATTATTGATTATCAAAAAGACCAGGGCAATCTAACGTCGCATCTGCTCGCGAATAACATAACAAATTTTGAGCCAGCGAGTATAAAACGTTATGTCGCGTCTGTTAATGGGCCTGATTTGTCAGGAGGCGGAAGCAGCAATCCCCTTCCAGCAACAATGACTAAATACGCTGATCAAATGCAGACTCAAGGAAAGCCGACTGGTTTATTTATCGTGAATTCAAAACTTGGAGTTGCTGATAAATTGATTGATTACACAGAAGAAACAAAGGTCGGAACGCAAATCGCTTATCTTGACCAAGACAATGACGGGGATCAGGATATTGTATTCAATTTGGGAGGCGATTTATTTATAAAAGAAAATCATATCGCGGCCGCTGAATCTGAAAAGCATTTCACTGATATTGACAGCGCGGAACTTGATGAATTACTGCCGAACGCGATTTCCATAAATAATTTTGCTTCTGATTACGCGAATGGGAGCGCGGCGTTCCGCTGG
>JACRIA010000049.1 GCA_016215735.1 Candidatus Peregrinibacteria bacterium | reverse complement strand
TTTGCGCGGTCTGATTCTTTGTCAGCAAGTCTTTTTACGCCAATTAGCGTTATGCCGAATTTTGGGCCCAAAATGCCCAAAGTAAGCGCTATATCCGGACAATTTGATATATTTATTTCGGCATTATTTAACGGTTTTTCTAAAATATCCGATATGATGCCGTCTGGCTGGACTGATTTTTTGTTAAGATTTTTTATTCTGATTTTCGCTCCCGTTAAGAGCGAGAGCGCCATAAAATACGACGCTGATGAAAAATCTCCTTCAACTGTTATCAGACTGCTGTTTTTGACTTTGCGAATTGCGTTAAGAGTAAGCGCTATATATCCTTTTGAAACTGCGCGGCCTGTTATTTTTATTTTTAGCTTTTTGCGCGCGAACGGCGCAATCATAAGCAGAGATGAGATGAATTGCGAACTTATGTTTCCAGGAACCGCGACTTCCCCGCCTTTAATTCCATTGCTCGAGATTATAAGCGGAATCGAGTGGTGCGCCTTAACTTCGTTGCTGCTTACGCAGAACGGCGCGTTTATTTGTAGCGCCTGTGCCCGCCCCGAGCGCTCGGGGCGAACGGCGTGACGGCGATTTTTCAGATATTGTATTTTCGCCCCCTGTTGTTCCAATATTTTCAATAGTTTCGCATGCGGCCTTTCTCTCAATCTTTTAGAACCGTCAATAAAAACTGGATTTTTGCATAAAGCCGCGACGCCTAAAATCAAACGCAGCGAAGTCCCCGAATCTCCAAGAAAAAGTTTTGCGTTTTTTGCCGTGAATTTTCCTCCTGTACCGTGAACTGTTATCGCTCTGCGGCGGCGTTTAATTTTAACGCCAAGACGTTCCAATGCATCAATTGTGCGTAACGTGTCCGCACATATAAGCGGGTTATTTATCGTTGTTTTACCTGATTTTAAAGCCGCCAAAACAAGATATCTGTGCGTCAGACTTTTTGAAGGAGGCGCAGCGATTGCGCCGGCCAATACTGATTTTTTAATCAAGATATCCATAGCGTTTAATATATGCTGTTTTTATATTGTCAAAAAATTTGCAGCTGTTTTTTGCGTTTAGCTTCTTGTTTTTTATAAATTGCGAAAAAAGCCGCAGCTCTTTTTTGATATTTTTACCGTTGCTGTTAAATATTTGTTCGTGCATATCAGCATTTCCGGCCGCGAGGCGAACTATTGATTGCAGGCCGGGTCCGGAAAAATCAAACGCGTTTTTGCTGTTTTGGATAAACGAAAACAACATGCACGAAAGCATAAAAGGTAGATGCGATATTTTTGCGATAAGCTTGTCATGTTCAGCGGCGCTCATTGCGCGCAGATTTCCGCCAAGAAATAATATAAGTTTTGATATGTCTTCAAGTGCGCTTTTTGAGTTTTTCCCGTGCTGGACAATAATCCACGGCCTGTCTATAAAAAGCGATATTTTACTGTCTTTGAATCCGCTTTTTTCCGATCCCGCCATCGGATGCGTTGAGACGAATTCTATTTTTTCATCCGTCATTTTTTCGAAAGCTGCTGTGATTTTTCGTTTTACGCTGGATATATCAATAACAATCAATTTTCCTTTTTTCAGCGCGCAGCTGTTTTTGATTTTTTTGGCCAATGGTATTATTTTTTTTATCGGCGCGGCTAGAATTATTAAATCTGCGTTTTCCGTTAACTCGCTGAAATTGTCGAATTCTTTGTCCAGAATGCCTGTTTTTTTGGCTAAAAAATTGTTTTTGCTTTTTCTCTTTACGGCGGAAATCATAATTTTTGGATTTTTTGCTTTCAGAATGCGCGCGATGGATCCGCCGATGAGCCCCATGCCGATTATGCCTATTTTATTGAACGGCAGCCTCTTTTGGCGCATGAATATCCGCAAAACCTTGCTCAGCTCAAAAAGACTCCCGTAAATGCTTTGCAGGCTTTCTTTAACCATCGGAGATTTGGCAAGGTTCTGAATTTTTCGGAGCACTTCTTCCTCTCTTTTTAAGTCTGTTAACGGCGTATTAATGCGATTTTTGATTTCAGCGATTTCTTCCGTTGTTTTAACGCGTTTTTCTATAAGATGGATAATTTGTTTATCCAATTTATCGATGATTTTTCTGAGATGACGCATGGTGATGTTTTTTATAAAATCCTAATATTTTAAGTCTTTCTGATTGCTTTTTCAAGACATTAAGAATGCGCCTGACTTTTGGCAAACTTTTGCTGTTAAATTCGAAATCAATATAAAAGATATACTCAAACGGCTTACCGTGTATAGGCCTTGATTCTATTTTTGTTAAATTGAGATTGTTTTCTGCAAAGATTTTAAGAGCATTGTGGAGGCTTCCGGGCTGATGTTTCAATGCAAAGGTTATTGAACATTTATCCGCATTCTTAACCGATTTTTGATGATTTGAAATAACAAGAAAACGAGTAAAATTACGAGGATTGTCTTCGATATTCTTTTTTAAAACCAGTAGATTGTATAATTTTGCGGCTTCCATGCCTGCTATTGCCGCGAAATGAATATTCCTCTGCTCCGACACATGTTTTACTGCGGCAGCAGTATCTGAGCAAATCATTGTTGTAACATGGGGCAATTTTTTAAGAAATTCCCGGCATTGTTCAAAGGCTTTCTGGTGAGAAAAAATATGCGTGATTCTCTGTTTCAGCAAACCAATGAGATGGTGTTCTATTTTTAATTGATGTTCAGCGGCAATTCTAAGATTGCATTTAGACAAATAATCATAATTCTCATAAATTGATCCTGCGAGCGAGTTTTCAATCGGCACAACCCCGAAATCAGCTTTATTTTTACTTACGGCCGCAAAAACATCATTGAAGTTTTCGGCGCTTATAAAAGTATTGTTTTGGCCGAAAATTTTTACGGCCGCTGAGTGGCTGAATGAGCCAGGAATGCCATGATGTATAATTCTTGTTTCCATAATTTAACTGTTAATTATCGCAAGTAAATCTTCGAATTCATCAAAATTCAACTGTTGTTTTGCGTCGGTCTCTGCATTTTTCGGGTCAGGATGAACCTCGACCATCATTCCGTCAAAATTAAATTTGTTTGCTTCTTCAATAATGCAAAACACGTTTTTGATTGAACCGCCTATGTGCGACGGATCGATAATCATCGGCAGTTTTGTCGCCGCCTTGATTCGCATCGCCATTGTGTAATCGGGCAGATTCCTGAACATATTTGGGTTTGGGTTTGAATCCGGACAGAACCCGCGGTGGCACAGGATAATTCTTTCCGGCGCCAAACCTGAACTTAGCACATGTTCCACTATTCCAATCCAATGCGCCTCATCTTTCCACGGCTGATTTTTAATCATTAATTTCGTAGACTTGGGAGCTTTTTCGTGAATGATTTTTGCTATTTCCCTTTGGCTGATATGGCATTGGTTCCTTGAGCCTATCCAAAGTATAAGCTCCGGTTTTTCAGGCAAATCCGCGATTTTCTCCAAAATCATATTCACATGCTCTGGAAGCATAACTTCTGTTGCAACAGCTATACCCTTTTCTGCGGCTTTTATAAGCAGTTTGATGCCTTTCTCGCCCAAACCTTCGAATCCCGGACGAGTTCTTGGTTTAAATATGCTTGCACGCATTATTATATTGCCCAGCGCGCTTATTTTATCCGCGGTCGATTCAATTTGTTCTTGCGATTCGGCTGCGCAAGGACCTGCGATGATGATTTTTGATATTGATCTTTTAGACATGTTATTGAGATTAAAAAGTTAAATAATAAAAAACCCGCCGGATCTTGGCGGGCTAAAGGCTGAGTCGATTTTATAAAATTTTACATACGACTTCCTTGCCGCCAAGAGCGGTAAAAATAGTAATAGTAAAACCAATAATTTATATTAAAGTTTTTGATTGGAACCTGTTGTAATGATGATTTTGTCGACATATTTTTTGAGTATAAATAATAAAAATCCCGCTTTTTGCGGGCTAGGATTGTTTTTAGTTATAAACTTAGTTTATAAATTCCCTACCCGCGTGAGCGATTAAAGTAATAGGACCAGAATGTAGGAAGGAAATTTTTCATAATTTGCAGTTTATTTGACTATATCATGATAAACTCGACATTGTCAAGCTTTTCGTATAATGCCGCGTAAAAACTTTTTTATTTTTGGGATGCTTTCGCGGTTTTTAAACCGGTTGTGAATATTTAGAATTTTACTTCCGATTACGATAATATCCGCAGATTTTTTGGCAGCTTCGACCTGCCTTTTATCGGATATCCCAAACCCGAGTGCGATTGGTATTTTGATGTATTTTCGGACTTTATTCAGATAAGCGGCTGGGTTTTTGTTGAACCGAGCGGCTTCTCCTGTTGTGCCAAATCTTGAAACGCAATAGACAAAACCTTCTGCGACTTTTGCCAATTTTTTAAGACGCCTTACCGGAGTTATCGAAGAAATCACTTGAATAGCTTTTAAATCATATTTTTTACAAAGTTCCAAGTAGTGTTCGTTATTTTCTTCGTCTATCGGCATATCGGGAATTATCAGTCCATAGCATCCTGCCTTGTATGCTTTTTCGCAGAATTTTTCCAGACCGTAATTGAACGGAATATTGAAATATGTCATAAAAAGAAGCGGGATTTTGATTTGTTTTTTGAGGTTACGCATCAAATTAAAACAATCATCCGGCGTAATATTGTTTTGAAGCGCTTTTACGTTAGCCTCAAGAATGGTTTTTCCGTCAGCTATCGGATCGGAAAAAGGAATTTGTATTTCTATATACGACGCTCCTGATGCGGCCATTGCAAGAGCTATTTTCCTGCTTTCCTCTATGTTCGGATAGCCTGCAATGATATGTGTCATTAAAATTGTTTTAGGCATTGAATTCTTTGTTATGGAGCTGCTTCCGCAGCGTTATTTATAACGCCTGTGTTCGCCTGGTGGTGTTGCTTCGCAACAGCTTGTTTATAGCGCCTGTGTTCAGCTTCGCTGAACGGCGTGTGCGGCGAACGGCGTGAACTATTGATAAATCTTTGTCTCCGCGGCCGGAGCAATTAAAAACAATAATTTTATCTTTAGATAATTTGGGCGCCAGCTTTATAACTTCCGCAACTGCGTGGGCTGATTCGAGCGCAGCAAAAATACCCTCTTCTTTCGCAAGCATTTCGTACGCAGATAAAACTTCTTTGTCCAAAGCATATGATGTTTTGATACGCCCAATTTCTTTTAAATAAGCTATTTGCGGGCCGATGCCGGAATAATCCAAGCCGGCTGAAATACTGCTTGTCTCTTTGATCTGGCCGTATTTATCCTGCAAAAAGTAAGACTTGAAACCTTCGCAAACTCCGGGCCTGCCTGTTTCAAAACGAGCCGCGTGTTCACATTTTTTATCATTTTCTATTATTCCTTTTCCGCCTGCTTCGACTCCGATCATTTCAATTTCTTTATTATCTAGAAATTCGTGGAAAAGTCCGATGGCATTGCTCCCGCCGCCTATGCAGGCAACGAGATAATCAGGCAATTTACCCTCGGTTTCCAAAATTTGCTTTTTAACCTCCCTGCCAATAATGCTTTGAAAAAAAGCGTTCATGACAGGATATGGATGCGGCCCGCAAACCGTGCCAAGCAAATAATGCGTATCTATCGGATTTGATATTAAATCTCTAAGCGCCTCATTTATGGCATCGCGCAAAATTTGACCGCCTGTTTTAACTTGTATGACTTCAGCGCCTAAACGTTTCATAAAAAACACATTTGACTTCTGGCGTTTATAATCTTTCGCGCCCATATAAATCCTGCACTTGAGGCCGAATTTGGCCGCTACCGTAGCTGTTGCGAGACCATGCTGGCCTGCGCCTGTTTCAGCGATAATCCTGGTTTTACCTAGTTTTTTTGCGATTAATGCCTGGCCAAGGCAATGATTTATTTTATGCGCTCCTGTGTGATTTAATCCTTCGTTTTTAAGATAAATTTTTGCGCCGCCAAGTTTTTTTGTCAGATTTTCGCAGTAATATAAAGGAGTTGGCCTGCCTGTATAGTTTTTGTTTAAATAATCAAGTTCTGAAATGAATTTTTTATCAGTTATCGATCTATAAAAAGCTTTTTCAAGATCTTCCATTATCGGGATTAGAAGCTCTGGAATATATCTCCCGCCAAAATCGCCAAAATGGCCGGATTTGTTGAAAACATATTTTTTCAGCGATTTAACAGGTTTCAGATGAGGAAAAAGTTCATATATTTTTTCTTCGAGATTTTTGGCTTTTCTAAGCGCTTTCCCAATTAAAACAGCGGATATATTTTTAGGCAAAAGATCGATATCTTTTTTTGAAGAAATGCCGCTTTCGGAAATAACAATTTTATCTTTTGGAATAAGAGGGGCAAACTTATTCGTAACAGACAAGTCCACTTTCAAAGTATTCAAGTCGCGATTGTTGATGCCGATAATTTGCGCGCCTGCATTTAAAACCATAATCAATTCGTCCGTAGTGCGAATTTCGCATACACAGGACATTTTTAGAGAATGCGATATTTTCAAAAATTTGGTTAATTCTTCTGAATTTAATATCGCGGCAATAAGAAGAACTGCTGAGGCGCCGTATTTTCTCGCTTCATAAATCTGGTACTCATCAACAATAAAGTTTTTGCATAGAAGCGGTGTATATTTTGTAGCTTTATAGGCTTGTATCAAATGTTCTACGCGGCCGCTAAAATGTTTTTTTGCGCATAAAACAGAGATCGCGGCTACTCCTAATTTCTCGTATGTTTTTGCTATTTTTGCTGGTGAAAAGCTCTTTTTTGCGATTTCGTTATCTAAAGGCGATTTTCTTTTTATTTCCGCGATAAGGGAAATTTTTGGCTTTTTAATGGCAGAAATAAAGTCTCTTTCGTTTGGCCTGATGTCTTTTTTTAATTTATCCAAGGGGAGTTTTTGTTTTTTCAATTCAACTTCTTTAATTTTGTCCAGAAGAAGATCCTGCAGAAATTTTGATTTGTTTGATAAATTTTTGATCTGCTGGAATTTTCGAAAAGCCAAGCCTGATAAAACAGCGTTTTTTGCCATTTTATAGCCATTTTTTAAATTATTGGTTTTGCCTGCGAGTTTAAGCGTCAATGCCGTATTTATTAGAACTAAATCCATGTGTCTGCTTTTACATTTTCCTTTTAAGATATCCAAAGCTATCTGTGTATTGAAGCTTTGATCGTTGCCTTCGATTTCCTTGAATACACAAGGCTTTATGCCAAAATCTTCGGGTGAAATTGTGTATTTTTTTATTTTGCCTTTGTTTAGCTCTACAACATATGTTTTTCCTGTAAGGGTGACTTCGTCCAAAACATCTTCTCCTGAAACAACAAAAACATGTTCGCAGCCTAAATATCGGCATGTTTCTGCGATAAGTTCCATTTTATCTTTAAAGGGTGTGCCTATAATTTGGCGTTTCACATTGGCTGGATTCAATAAGGGCCCGAGTAAATTGAAAAATGTTGGTTTGTTGATTTTTTTACGCACTTCCGCAAAATGTCTTATAACTGGATGAAACGCCGGCGCAAACAAAAAACATAGATTTTCCATTTTAAACATAAGCTCCGGATTTTCGAATTTAATGCCGAGAGAAGCCAATAAATCGAAACTGCCGAATCTGCCGCTCGCCGCTCTATTCCCGTGTTTTGCGACTTTTACGTTGAGCGCGGCTAATATAAAAGCGGAAATCGTGGACGTATTGATTCGATTTAAACCAGAGCCGCCAGTTCCACAAACATCTATCGCGTATGCGAAATTCAGCTTGCTTGTTGAATGTTTTTGGAGAAATCGCACAGTATCACGCAATTCTTCAGCGCAAAGTGATTTTTTTGATATCAAATACTGCTCCTGTTCTTCTGGTGTTAAACTGCCTTCTATGCTTTTTTTAAGAAATTCAATTGTTTCCATGGATAAGGTTTTTTATTAAATTAAAGCCATTATTTCCTCTTAAGGTTAAAATGGATTCGGGATGGAACTGCACTCCTTCTATAGGAAATGTTTTGTGTCTTACCGCCATAACTAAATCTTCAGATACAGCCGAAATTTGCAGACATTTTGGCATTCTATTGCCGACTAAAGAGTGATATCTGCCGGCCATGAAATTTTGCTTCAAGCCTCTAAAAATAGTTTTCCCATCGTGTAAAATTGGTGAAGCTATACCATGAACGGGTGTTATAAACTTCAGTGAGCCGCCAAAAAATTCAATTAAAGCTTCATGGCCAAGACAAACGCCGAACATCGGATATTTCTTGTGATAAGTGCTTATAATAGCCATGAGATTGCCTGCATTTTCGGGAATTGATGGTCCCGGCGATATTACAATCAAATCAGGATTTATCTCTGCAATTTTTTCAATTTCAATATTGTTGCGGAATATTTTTACGCAACAGCCAAGCTGTTCAAAATAATCAACGAGGTTGAATGTAAAAGAATCGAAATTATCTATAACTAAAATGTTTTTATACATATTGAGTCGCTTCGCGACAGCTTATTAATAGCGCCTGTGCGCCTTCGGCGCGGCGTGATTGAGACTGGTTAGCGAATGTGTCTAAAAAGGCTTGCGCTTTGCTTAAAGTTTCCTCGTATTCTTTTTGCGGCACAGAATTAAAAAGCAATGTCGCGCCGACTTGGAATTGAAGAGAATTGTCTTTTATATGGGCGGTGCGGATTATAATAGCCGTGTCCATTTCACCTGAAAAAGTCAGATATCCGATTGTGCCGCCGTAATATCCGCGGCGCGATTTTTCGTGCTGTTCTATAGCCGTCATGGCGGCTACTTTTGGCGCGCCGGTTAATGTTCCGGCGTTCAAACAAGCGATTAGCGCGTCAAGCGCTATAAAGCCTTTTTTAAGCTTGCCGGATAAATGCGCTACTGTATGCATAACCCTTGAATATTTTTCAACAAAGCGGTAATCGTTGATTTTTAAACCAGGTGTACATACGCGGCTTAAATCGTTTCTGCCAAGATCTATCAGCATGTCCAGCTCGGCTTTTTCCTTTGCGTCTGAAAGCAAAGCAAGCATATTATCGTGGTCTTCTATTGGATCCGCGCCTCTTTTGATGGTGCCGGAAATCGGCCTTAAATGGACAATATTTTTTTCCACGCGCACCATCATTTCCGGAGACGCGCCGACGAGTTGCTCTAAACCGAGATCAAAATAAAAGAGGTACGGCGACGGATTGGCTTCTCGATATTTAAGATAAAGTCCAAACGGATTGCCTTTAAAATCCGCTTTTAAAATATTCGAGAAAACAATCTCAAAAAGTTCGCCTTTTAGCGCATATTCGCGGGCTTTTTCAACCATTTTCATATACCCGCGGCGGTTTAGCGAAAATTCAGCGTTTTCAATCCTGTATTCCGGTTGTTTCGCGGCATTATTCTTTAAGCCGCGTTTTATGCTTGAAGCATCGCGATTCGCGATTTTTCTATTTTTGCGGTATAAAATCAGGCTCGCTTTTTCTTTTAGATGATCGAAATATATAAATGTGTCGTATAAAAAAAGCGTGAAATCATTTATGCCATTGTCCTGAAGAATGTTCGGAATATCTTCGAACAACCTTATAAAGTCATAGCTGAACGCGCCGTACAAGCCTAAAAATGTCTTTTTTCCAGCCTCGAATTTCCGAAGCAGCATCCTGATTATTTGGCTGATATTTTTCCGCTGCGATCTTTTTGTTTCTTCGCAGATGCTTAAATTTTTGTTGATTGTGCCGGAAATTTTATTCTTGCTTCGAACAAAACTTTCGGCGATAGACAAATCTTTTGAACTGATTAAATCAATGAAAAAGCGACTTCTATTGTTAAGCGCGACAATTTCAAATTTGTTGTTTTTGCCTGATATTTTGAGTACCGAATCTATGCCTATCAGGCTCAATCGGCCATAAATTGGCGAAATGTCTTTGGATTCAAAAAGGAATTTGTGTTTATAGTTTTTGTATATGCGCGAAAATAAGCCGCTTGCGGATTCATATTTTATCCCTTGAATTGTTTCGCTGTATTTAATCATAAAAAAATTAAAGTTAGTTATATTACAAAAATCCCTCCGGCATGGAGGGTGATTTTGGTTTGAAAATTAATTAAAAATCAGCGCCTCAATGCCGTTTCGGTGAGAACCAATGCCATGACCAAGTTTTTTTGCTGATTGATGACATTATGTTTAGATTACATTTTTAAATCCTGCTTTGCCGTATTTTAATTCTTTTGAACCTCTGCCTACTGTGGCGATGGCGACGTTGAGGTTTTTAGCGATTTTTCTCTGCGGCATGCCCTTTTTAAGCATTTTGACGATTTGAAGCCTGCGCGAAATCTCATCAAGCTCCGCGGGAGTCAAAATATTGGACAGAAAATTTTCCGCAAGTTTCCGGTTTTTAATTTTCACTATTATTTCCGATAATTCTTTAACAAATTTTTGATTCATAATTGTACTATTATACTAGTACAATATATATTGTAGCGAACGCGGTATAAAAAGTCAATAGATTTTTTAAAGCGTTTGTTAAAGCCGTTTTAATGTAGTACAATGAAAATCGTATGGAGACAGCTTTGTTTATTATTTTGGCTCTGATCATCGGCGGCGCGGCCGTTTATTTTATCCTGCGTTTGAGGCAAGGCGGCGGCGAATCTGAAAAGCGCACGGAAATGATGAATGAGAATATGAAAATGCTGAATCAGAATGTGAGCGAAAATTTGAATCGCATCATGGTGCAGTTGAATGACACGAAAAGAAGCGTTGACGCGAGACTCAAGGAAAACGCGGAGCGCCTTGATAACGCGGCGAAAGTTGTTTCTACTGTGCAAAAAGAGCTTGGCAAATTATCTGAAGCCACAACAAATATGATAGACATCGGAAAAAACATCTCTTCTCTGCAGGAAATTATGCGCGCGCCGAAAATCCGCGGCGGCATCGGCGAATATTTTCTTGAACAATTACTTTCGCAGGTTTTTGTTGATAAAAAATCCTATACTCTTCAATATGAATTTAAAAGCGGCGAAAAAGTTGATGCTGTGATTCATCTGCAAAACGGTATTGTGCCGATTGACTCAAAATTTCCGCTTGAGAATTTCAGAAAATTAATAGACAGCCGCGGAAAAAACGAAGAAAAGGACGAACAGGCTCACAAAAAACTTTTTACGTCTGATGTAAAAAAACATATTGATGCGATTGCGAAAAAATATATTTTGCCCGGCGAAGGAACTCTTGAATTCGCCTTAATGTATATTCCTGCTGAAAATGTTTATTATGAAATAGCGATCAAAGACAATGATCTGGCGGAATATGCTTTATCAAAAAAAGTGATTCCTGTTTCGCCTAATACTTTTTACATTTATCTTCAAACTTTATTGATAGGACTCCGCGGGCTTCAGCTTGAGAAAAATACCAAGGATATGCTGTCTTATATAATGCATCTGCAAAGCGATTTCGGAAAATTCAGCGAAGAATATGAACTTGTTGGAAAACATCTCTCGCATGCCAAAAACAGCTATGAAACTTCTGAAAAAAGGCTTGGCCGTTTGAGCGAAAAATTGTCGTCAATCGAAGGCGACAGAGAACATTCTAGATTGAAATTGGATAAAGCCCCTGATAAGGAAATTATTGAAATATCCGAAGAATAAAGATAGAATAGGTTTGCTTTAAATAAGGCTTTTTTATTTATGTCTATGAAAATAGCTGATTTGGCTAAAAAATTGGGTGTCACCGCAGCTGATTTGCGCAAAAAGATAATCGCGAGCGGGCATGAATTAAAACCGCGCGCTACGACTATTGATGATGAAATTGCGCAAAAACTTGAGGCTGAATTTCAGAAAAAAGAGGCGGCGGCTCCTGAAGAGCTGAAATCAGAACCGCAAACCAAGCCCGCGCCGAAAATTACGCCAAAAGCCGCGCCAAAAATTGAAGAAACGCACACGGAAGCTGTGGGCGCGACAGAAGTTTACGCTGAAATATACGATAAAACGCTTGACCGCGAAATTATCAAAGCGCAAAGGAAAATGACTGCGGGAAAAGATATCAGGCCGAAAAAACCAGGCCGGGCTGCTGGGCCGCGAATTAGCGCACCAATATCCCCTGCTGTGACCGCGGCTGGCGTTATTGAAATACCGGAAGTTATCACTGTTAAAGAATTCGCTGAAAAAACCGCGATTCCTGCTGCGAAAATTATCGGCGAACTTATGAAAAACGGAATTTTGGCAAATATAAACCAGCAGCTTGATTACGAAACCTGCCAGATTATTGCTGATGACATGAAATTACAGCTTAAAAAAAGAAGGACTGCTGTCTCAATTTCAGATATGATGACTGGAAATTTGGACGCGCTTCTTGGCGAAGATGAAAAAGCAGATCTCAAGCCGCGTCCGCCGATTGTTGTTGTGATGGGGCATGTTGACCACGGAAAATGCGTTGCGGGCGACACTTTAATTCCCTGCGCAAATGGAGAAATATTATCCGCTGAAACATTATGGAAAATAGCATCTATTAAGAATACACCTCGGCTGTTAGATAATTTAGAGGAATGTATTGAATATTCTAAACAAGCGCCGCTTTTATTTTCATTGGAAGAAGAAAAAATTGTCAAAAGAAAGCCGTCTCATATTTTTCGACTAAAATCTTCCGAGACCATTAAAATTACTCTGCAATCTGGCGATTCGGTGGAAGTAACGCCCGAACATCCGTTTCCCGAAATTACATCCGAAGGAGATTTAATATGGACAAAAGCCTCTAATCTCAAAAAGGGAAATTTTGTCGTAATTCCTAAATATCTGCCCTTTTCCAATTCGTGGAACGCTGTTAAAAAAAATATCTGGGAAAGATTAACAACTGCGGATAATTGGAAAATTTTTGTTGATAGAGAAATCGGCAATGAATTTTTGCAAAAATTAAAATGCCTAAAAAATAAAAGAAAGCTTATAACAACTTCGATATATGACGCAATTAAGCATTCCAGATTTCGATCAAAAGATTTTCGATTACTAATAG
Source organism: Candidatus Peregrinibacteria bacterium (assembly GCA_016215735.1). Taxonomy (GTDB): domain Bacteria; phylum Patescibacteriota; class Gracilibacteria; order UBA1369; family UBA12463; genus UBA12463. Next base: position 15,572 of record JACRIA010000049.1, on the reverse strand, counting down.
AATATTTTCACATCCCGTGGGAAAGAGCGCTTGAAATGATAAAAAACGTAAAAAGTTCAACAGAAAAATGGAGAGCAGGCCACACAAGCCCTCCTATTAAACTTCCAAAGAATAAAAATGAGCTTATGGCGATGGCTTATACAGCGGGTTGCCTTGCGGGCGATGGATATATGAAATATTGTTATTTTTATAATGCAGACAAGGATGTCCAGAAAGCATACCAGAAAGCAGTTTATAAAGCCTTTGGCGTTACAGCACATGTTGATATGCGTTATATAGATGCAAAACATACCTGCCCAAAAATTACCCATGCCGGCGGTAAATCATTTATCAGATTTTTCACGGATATTCTTGGAATGCCTGTAAAAAATAAATGCGGCTCTATCAATGTCCCAAGAATTATTCTTTTGCATACGCAACTACGCCGCTTATTCATTGCTGGGTGGATTGATACTGATGGAACTGTTTCGAAATGTAATTACTCAATTGAAATTACAAGCAAGAGTAAGCTTATTGTTGAAGAAATTGGGACTTTTCTTTTGGAATTCGGGATCCATTCGACTATTGCTCAGAAGAAAGGATATTTTATGCTGCGTATTGCAAATGATCCTTATCTTAAACGATTTTTAAAATACATTCCTCTCAGCCATACTGGAAAGCAAAATCTAATTAAAAAAGCGCTGTCTAAAGCAACAACAAGTAGAATTTTCGACATTACTCCGATTTCGGGAAAAATACTGAAAAATGTCGCTTTGTCGGACGGGCTTATTTCTTATTTCTCGATTTATCGGAAATACAAACATTTATCCCGTCCATTTTTAGAAAAATTTTTGAATATTTCACATAATAATTTTGCAAAACTGTTTAAAGGAAAATTTGCATGGCATTTTGTTAATCCGGGCATGGTTAGCTGTACCGCTATAAAATTTATTAAAAAATATCAATCTGAGCGCTGGGTTTATGATTTTACAATCCCGCGTTCTCATACATTCGCTGCTTCGCGAATGGTTGTTCATAATACAAAATTACTGGATCACATCCGCAAAACAAAAGTTGCGGAAGGCGAGGCTGGCGGAATCACGCAGAAAATTGGCGCTTATCAAGTTGAATTAAAAGGCAAAAAAATTACATTTCTTGATACGCCTGGCCACGAAGCATTTACCGCGATGCGCGCACGCGGCGCGAAAGTAACTGACATCGCGATTCTTGTTATTGCGGCTGACGAAGGCATAAAACCGCAGACAATTGAGGCTATAAATCACGCGAAAGAAGCCGACGTGCCGATTATTGTTGCGCTTAATAAAATTGACAAACCAGATGCAAATATAGACAAGGTAAAAGGCGAACTAACAGAATACCAGCTTGTTTCAGAAGAATGGGGCGGCAAAACAATTATGGTGCCTGTTTCCGCAATAACTGGCCAAGGTGTTGATACTTTGCTTGAAATGATTCTTCTTGTTGCTGATATGGAAAACTTAAAAGCAAACCCCAATCGCGCGGCTGTAGGTACTGTTATAGAAGCGCATCTTGATAAAAACATGGGGCCTGTCGCGACAATTATTGTGAATACCGGTACTTTGCGTATCGGCGACAATATTGTTGTCGGACCTGTTCATGGAAAAATAAAAGCCATGAAAGATTTTAACGGGAAAAATGTCAATTTGGCGCCTCCTTCAATGCCTGTATTTATTGCCGGCCTTTCTGCAACTGTTCAGGCAGGCGATATTATACATGTTGTCGAGGACGAAAAAGCAGCCAGGGGACACGCTTCGCAGATTCACGCTTTGCGCGCAAGTGAAGAGAGAAAAGGCGGACTTGGAAGTATTATCAATCAAATACAATCAGGCGCTCTGAAGGTTTTGAAAATTGTTCTCAAAGCTGATTCAAAAGGTTCATTAGATGCTTTGCGCGATTCGCTTGCGAAAATTCACCATGAAGAAGTCGCGCTAAAAGTTATCCACAGCGGAATCGGAAATATCACGGAAGGCGATGTCGTCATGGCTTCTGCAAGCAATGGAATAGTTATCGGATTTAACACGATTGTGAGCCAGCATGTCAAAAGCGTTGCCTCAAGGCATGGCGTTGAAATCGCGACATATAATATTATTTATAAACTGCTCGAAGATATTCAGGGAATTTTATCCGGCATGCTTGAACCTGAAATTGTTGAAACAATTCTGGGACAAGCGCAGATTCTGCAGATCTTTTATCACAAAAAGCAAACAACGATTATTGGATGCCGCGTAAAACAGGGAATTATCAAGAACAAAGCCCATTTGCGCGTGATACGAAATGGCGCTGTTATTGGAACCGGCGAGATCCAATCTCTCAAAAAAAGCACCGAAGCTGTAAATGAGCTTAACGAGGGCAATGAATGTGGTATAAAATATTTTGGCGATGTTGAATTAGCCGAAGGCGACATTCTCGAAGCGTTTATCACAGAACGGCGCAAAAAAGAATTTAAAACAACATAACAAGCCGGGAGCGCAACAAGAGGGGGCGCAACAAGGCGCAGCGCACGGCCCACCAAAACTTATGAGATATTCAAAACTTTTCGGAAAAACAAAGATTGACGCGCCGCATGATGAAACATCAATCAACGCGCGATTGCTTTTAAGGGGTGGTTTTATAGATAAAGTCGCAGCTGGGATTTATAATCTGCTTCCGCTTGGAATGCGCGTTTTTAAAAAAATAAATCGAATTATCCGCGAAGAAATGGACGCGGTTGGCGGCCAGGAACTGCTTATGCCGTCTCTGCATCCGATTGAACTTTGGCAAAAAACAGGACGAGACAAAACAATGGACGAGATTTTGTATAAGACCCGCGCAGGAGATAAGGAATTTGTTCTCGGGCCAAGCCACGAAGAAACTGTGACTCCTCTGGCTGCGAAATTTCTGCGGTCGTACAAAGATTTGCCGATGTGTGTTTATCAAATTCAGACAAAATTCCGCAATGAGCCTCGCGCGAAATCCGGATTATTGCGCGGACGTGAATTTGGAATGAAAGATATGTATAGTTTTCACGTGAGCAAAAAAGATCTTGATGAATATTATGAAAAAGTAAAACAAGCTTATCTGAATGTTTATCATAGATGCGGACTTGAAGCTTATGTTATGAGCGCGAGCGGCGGGCCTTTTAGTCAGGAATTATCGCATGAATTCGCGATTAAAACTTCTGCTGGCGAAGATACAATGATAATCTGCAAAAAGTGCAATCTTGCGCAGAACCTCGAAATCGCAGAAGGAAAAGTTACTGCGCCGAATGAAAAAGAAGAATCTGAAAAGCCTTTAAAAAAAGTTGCGGCGAAGCGCGGGCCAAGCATTGAAGAAGGCGTCAAATTGCATAAAATACCGGCGAGCAAAATTTTGAAAACTGTTATTTATCTTGTTGAAGACAAGGGATTGATGGGAATTTCTATTAGAGGCGATTTAACAATAAATGAAAGTAAAGTAATGCGATATTTTGGTAAAAAAATAAGGCCTGCGACGCCTGATGAATTGGGAAAAGCGAAACTTGCTGTTGGTTTTATTTCGCCTGTTGATAATGAAAATATTCCATTTTTTGCGGATTTTTCGATTAAACATCTGAAAAATTTGTGCACTGGCGCGAATGAAAAACATCTTGATTATTTGAACGCGAATATTGGCCGCGATTTTATTCCGAAAGATTTCGCGGATTTTGTTGAAGTAAAAAGCGGATTTGAATGTCCAAAATGCGGCGCTGAACTTGCTGAAGAAAAAGCTATTGAAGCAGGAAATATTTTTAAACTTGGAACAAAATACAGCGAAGCGTTTGATTTGAAATTCACTGACGAGGCCGGACGCGAAAAATATATAATTATGGGATGTTATGGAATTGGAAACACGCGCCTGATGGGCACGATTGCCGAAGCTTCGCATGACGAAAAAGGCATTATCTGGCCAAAAACTGTTGCGCCGTACAATGTTCATTTAGTTTCGATTGGCGCTAGTAAAGATGTTATAAAAACCGCTGATGAATTATATAAAGAAATGCGCGAGGCGGGCATTGAAGTTTTGTATGACGACCGCGACGAAAGCCCTGGCAAAAAATTCGCTGACGCTGATTTGATTGGAATTCCTTTGCGAATTGTCGTGAGCGCTAGAACTTTGAAGGAAAAATCTGTTGAATTCAAAGAAAGGCGCGCGCTAAAAGCAGAATTAGTTGCGTTAAAATCCGCTGTTGAAAAAGTTTTAACAGAGGGCCGTTCGCCGCACACGCCGTTCGCCGCAGGCGAACACAGGCGCTAGAAACAAATTGTTGCGAAGCAATACCAACAGGCGAACACAGGCCCGTAAAATAAGTTTAATATGAAAGTTCTGATTTTAGGCGCAAATGGCATGCTCGGTCATGATTTGATTGCTGTTTTCAATGCAGCGGGATATGAAACAATTGGCGCGGATAAGCCGGAAATTGATATCGCAGATAAAGCGCGGATAAAAGATTATATCGAGCAAGCGAAGCCGGATTTTGTTATAAATGCCGCGGCTTACACTGCTGTTGATGACTGCGAAAAAAATGCGGAGCTCGCGAATCTTGTAAATGGAACTGCTGTTGGATTTATCGCTGAAGCTTGCAAAGAAATTAACGCGACTCTTGTGCATATCAGCACTGATTATATTTTTGATGGCCACGCAGCCGAAGGCTGCACCGCCGCAGGCGGTTATAAAGAAGATGACTCGCCTAACCCTATCAACGCGTACGGAAAATCGAAATTGCTTGGCGAACAGGAACTCGCGCGAATTATGGGGGACGGGGGCAAATATTATCTTGTACGGACTTCGTGGCTTTATGGAAAACACGGCAAAAATTTTGTTGATACGATAATTAGCCTTGGGTGCTCTCGGCCTTGGCTTAATGTTGTCAATGATCAAATTGGAAAACCAACATACACAGCTGATTTGGCAGCAGCTATTAAGGATTTAATTTTATCAGCGCCAGCAAACGGAATCTATCATCTTGTAAATGAAAACGCTGTGAGCTGGTATGATTTTACGCTTGAGATTTTTGGCTTACTGAACATTAAAACGCCTGTTAAGCCAGTAAGTTCCAGCGAATTTCCGCGGCCTGCAGAGCGGCCAAAATGTTCAATTCTGATAAACAACAAGCGGCCGCATTTACGCGATCATTTTGACGCGCTCAAAGACTGTGTTAGACTTTTAGCCGTACGCGCCCAGTAAGCCGCGATTTATAGCGAATGGCGTAAAAAAAATTGAAACTATGAAAGGAGTAATACTCGCTGGCGGAAGCGGAACAAGGCTCAACCCTCTAACAGAGGTGACGAACAAACATCTTCTCGCGATTTACAATAAGCCGATGATTTTTTATCCGCTCCAGACTCTTATTAATGCGGGCGTGCGCGATATTATGATAATTTCCAGCGGAGAACACGCAGGATCATTTCTGCGTTTGCTTGGATCTGGCGAGCGATTCGGATGCAATTTTTATTATAGAATACAAGAAGGTTCATTGGGCATTGCGCACGCGCTTTCTCTTGCTGAAAAATTTGTTAACGGAGACAATGTAGCTGTTATTCTCGGCGATAATATTTATGAAGATAATTTTGCTGAATCAGTGCGCGATTTTTGCGAGGGCAGCCGTATTTTCCTGAAAGAAATTCATGACGCGAACCGTTTTGGCGTCGCGGAACTTAAAGGCGATAAAGTAATTAATATCGAAGAAAAGCCAAAAAATCCAAAAACGAATTATGCTGTAACCGGTTTTTATCTCTATGATAAAAATGTTTTTGAAATAATCAAAAACCTCAAGCCTTCACGGCGCGGCGAGTACGAAATCACTGATGTCAATAATTATTACATCAAGCGCGGATTAACGACTGCGACTATTTTAACCGGCGAATGGACTGACAGCGGCACTTTTGAAAGCCTGCATAAGGCGAATATGATAGCGCGCGAAATCGAGTTGCGACATGCTTCGCGTCATGCGCGGCCTTTAATAAAAAATGCCCCGCCTTGGCGGGGCGTGACAAAAAAAGCCTCCTCAAGCGAAACGCCGAAGAAGGCTTTGTTGTAATTATGCTATTTTATCTGATTTGTATGATATGTCCGTTATTCTAGCTAAAATTTCGTCATTTGTAGAAAAACTTTTTCTAATTTCGTTCTTGACGAGATCGCAGAAATTAACTTCTTGCGTTGTCGGCGCTATGATAAGAAAAAGGGTGTTTTGGTCCACAATGCCGTCTGCATATTCCGGACCTGACCCGGTGTATTTTTGCGGATTCACTGTCTCGGTTGTCATGCCTCCCAGTGTATTTTTGCCCACGCCCAGCGCTGCTTTCCCCGGATTATTGTGATTATTGTTATTTGAATTCAAAATCGCGTCTGCAACTGCTGCCAGAACATTTTTCATTTCTGAAAAATCAAATGCGGCTTCGTTGTTGAAAGTAAATTTATAAACTGTGTATCCTCCTGCTAATTGCGCGCCGCTTAAAAGGTTTGAGAGTTTGCTGATTACAGTGTTTGAGCCTTTCGGAATAACAAAAGCTGCCATGAATGTTTTGTTCGCGTCTTCTTTTTCAAATTCAACATTGATCAGATTTTTATCTTTGCTCAAAACAACGAAGTTCGGTCCTGTTTCAGCTTTCATTCCTTCAGCAGTGGCTAATATTGCTTTGCCTTTATATACGCCGTTTTCGATTTTTATTTCGAGCGATTGGGCGTTTGCTGCTGTTTCGCAGGTTGTTTCAGGACCGGTATCTTTATTAGCTTCTGTCGCGTCTATGGCGGTGTCTGTTGTTGTTTCTTCTGCGGCATCCGCTGCATCTCCAGCGGTGTCTGTTGTGATCTCTACCATATCCTCGACTGTTTCTTCTACAACATCTGCTATAGCATCAGCATCAGCTTCTTCTACTTCTTGTGTTGTTTCCTCTTCTGCTGAGGCTTGATCGCCAGTATCTTCCGGCAATATTGTTATATCCGGACCACCGTATAATTCATCTTTTTGTTCCGCGCAGTTATTGAGCGCTGTGCCGCTTGTTCCTGCCATTATCACAAATGCTCCTATCTTAACTGCTTTTTTTACAGGATCGGGTAATTTTTCATATGCTTTTTTTAGTACGTTCATATTTAGTTGATTTTAAATTATAGGTTATTCATTATAGCTAGATTTTAGGATTTGTCAAGATTAAAACTTTCCATTTACTCCAAGGAATATTCTTGGCTGTAATTGCCCTTCTTTATCTCCCAAAACTTCTTTCTGCCCTTTTTTGAATTCAGCGCTAACTCCTGCTCTAAATCCTATATTTTTCAGGCCTGCTTCAAAACCGCCGAATACATTTCCTCCGAAATTAGTTTTGCTTCCCGCCTTGACATGATACCCGTCGGGCAAAGTTCTTGATTCTGCATTTTCTAATTCTGCTAAAAATTTACCGCCAAATATAAACTTCAGATTATCTCTTATGAGATTGATATCAAATCTGATACCGAGCGTTCCGGCTCCGATAATTACGTCTGTTTTTTCTCCGCTGAATCCTTTAACTGGTCTTATTTCCTTGCTGCCGCCCAAACTTGCTGTCAAAGCCAGCCATTCTTCGATGTTGTAGCCGTATTCAGCATAACCACCAGCCACGCTATTTCCAGCCAAACCTTTTTCAAAAAATAATCCAATTGAATGCTTTGTTGACGCATCTTTTTCAACATAGTATTTTTTTAGTATTTCCATTATTCTTGCTTCTGATTTATTTATTTCCCCTATTAATTCTTCTTTTAACTTATTTAAATCGCTTTGGCTCGCTGGATTGTCTATTATTTTCGTTAATTTTTCTTTGAAATCAGAAGGGAGATCTGTTGTTTGGATATATTTTTTTAGATCCTCTTGCGTGGGAGCATTTTCTATCGATAATTTCAGTTCTTTCAATTCCTCTTCTAGGCCAGATTTCGTTTCTTCCAATGATTTTTGCGTTGCGAGCGGTTCTGTGGGTTTCGCGATATTGACTTTGATTTTCTGCTCTCCTATTTGGATAAATTGCGAACCTTGCGCATTTTTCTTTGGCGTAATTTTTATTCGCACGAAATTTGCGCCAGCCTCGACTTTTTTAACTGTAAGCCCTTCACTTGCAGATGGTTCGACTGTATCACACTCCTCGATACAGCCAAGAGTGTAGACCCCGCCTTTTTGCCCTATTGTAAGGCTTTTTGAAGCGTTTGGAATTGATAAAAAATTGTCGGTTGACTGCGTTTGCGCCATGGCATTTTTCGCGCCACCACCAGCCAGCATAAAAATTATCAGTGTAAGAAACTTCATCAGGCGCGGATTTTTTAAGAGACGCTGGATAAGCATTTCTTTATAATTTTCCGGCAAAAGTTCCTGCCTATTAGCATTTTCCATAGGTTTGTTTAATTAAGTTATAGTTAATTAAGTTATAGGAGGGTAATTCTATAATGATTTCAAAGCTTTTGTCAATGCCTTTTTATTTTCCTCTGATTTTTGCTGAAATTTGGCTTTTGCGAGGCTGATAGCCGCGATATAAGAAGATTGGTTTTTAATTAAATTCTCGAACGCGGTTTTGAAATTTTTGGACAGATTTTTGTCGTTGATGTCGAGCGCAAGATTAGCTAGACCTTCGCTGGCCAGCAGATTTTTTATTTTATCAAAACTTGTTAAGGCCAAAAATGGTTTTTCCGCCAAAATAGCCAAAATGAGCGAGTGAAGACGCATTCCAACAACTGCTTCAGCGTTTTCGATTGTTTTATAAATTGCGCAAAAATCGTCTGCATAAGGCAAAACGTGGATGAATTTTTTATTGGAAAACTTCTTTTGGAATCCGGTGTTGTCTTGAATTATTTTTTGAAATGAAATGAGTTTGATTTGAAAACCGTATTTTTTGTGAATCCAATCCAGCAAATTTGCGAGTTGAACAAAATTTTTGTTCGACTTTCGGAGCGCAAAAACTACATATGGTTTTTCTGTTTTTTTGACGGGCTTTTTGTTGCATAAATCTGCTTGTGTAAGCCCAAAAGCAGGATCAGCTGCAACTGTAATTTTCTTCTTAATACCCATTTGCTGGAGCAATTTTTTTGATCCTTCATCGCGCACAGTTATAAGCCGGCTGTAATCGCAAACGAGTCGCGTTATTAATTTAGCGGCGAAGGTTTTAAGCGGACCAAAACTATTCGCCAAAATAATCAGCGGCTTTTTGTACATGTGCGCGGCTAAAGCTTGTATTCCCCAGATTAAACTCGCGCGCGGGTATGTGTCATCGAACAAACCTCCTCCGCCAAGAATAAATAAATCGCATTTTTTGATTGCGCTTAAAGTCCGCAAAAATGAGAAACCAAGCATGCCTTTTACGAATGACCTTGGACCAGCTGGCAAAACAGCCATTGAATTTATTTTATGCAAACGCTGTGTTAAGCCTGGATTTGCGCTTAAAACTGTTATTTCGTGACGAGAGTTTATATTCGCGCTTGTTGGGGCACCCGTCCTTGCGCCGAGATATTTCAAAATTCCTTTCAAAATTAATTCGTCTCCAATATTTGTTGCGCCGTAATTTCCGCAGATGATTATTTTCATTTTATATTTTTATGCTGTGCGGCTGCCGCGACACGCCTGCTGCGTGAGGACGCGGATGCGCAACGAAATGTTAAGCGGTGGATTTTTGACAGCCCGTGTTTGCGCAATTTTTTATAATGCAATTCTGTGCCATAGCCTTTGTGTTGACGGAATTCGTACATTGGATATTTTAAATCATATTTCATCATAATCCTATCGCGTGCAACTTTTGCAATAATTGACGCGGCCATAATGCTCCGCACGCGATTATCGCCTTTTTCTATAAAAGCGGCGGGCAAGCCGTTAAATTGAAAATTATCAATGCCGTCAATCAGCAAACAATCCGGCGCGATTGGCAGATTTTTTACTGCAATTTGCATTGCGCGGCCGACACAAGCCACAATTCCAATCCGGTCAATTGTTTTATTTGAAACAATCCCGATTCCATATGCGGATTTTTCTGTGATTAACCGGAATAATTTTTCGCGTTTTGTTGGCGTGAGTTTTTTTGAATCAGCCAGGCCCGGCAAACGGATTTTGCGCGCTAAAATAACTGCCGCAGCAACAACAGGGCCGGCTAATGGGCCGCGTCCGGCTTCGTCCAAGCCGCAAACGCGTTTCGCGCCTGCTTTGTATAAATTTTTTTCGAGCTTCCATGTGCGCATCGGTTGTATTGTACATCATGCCGCTAGCCGATGCCGCGCAACGAGTTGATCAATTTTATATTTTTTGTCTGATTTGTCAGGCGCAACCCTCACGCACCACTCTGCTGGCTGTTTTTCTTCATTCTCGATCAGACCAAGATGCGCAAGCCGTTCATGCGCGAGACACAATGGCACAAGCGAATCTGGATCGTGTGCGTGCGTTAGCGCGTATCTTTTTGTATGATGCAGAATTTCATAAGGTTTTGCACAACCGGGAAATGCGCAAGTGTTGTTTGTTTTTGCGAGCACATAGCGTTCAATCGCGGCTGGCACATACCTTGAATCTGTTTGCACTGCTGCTGGTTTTTCTGCTTCTAGTTTTTCTTTGTATAATTCTATGAATTTTTGCATAAGCTCATCCCAATTGCCGCTGCCTTTTAATTTTCGCAGCTCATCAGCTGTTTTTGGATTTATTTCCATTTGAATTGTTTCTGTTTTTATTTCAGGAAATAAATTTTGATTTTGTGAATATTCCGTCACGTGACGGAAATCACTGGTAATTTTGGCTTGCAGATCAGCTTTTTTGAATTCTTTTACATAAGTTTCGAGAGCGTGGATACTCATTTCGCTGGCTTTTTCTGCCCAAAAAGCAGATGTTTCGGTTGTTGCTATCGCAGCTACTGGTCGAATAGCCCCAATCCCTTTTTCTTTAATAACGCGCATTAACTCAGGTTTGTTTTCAGCGCGCTTTAGAATTCGGAGCGCGTCATCAACGGTATTTTTACTCATTCCTGCTAATTTTGCTGCATATTCATAGATACTTGAAAATCCGCGCTTCTGCCAAATTTCGCGCCGCGCGATCTCTGGTAAAAGCAGTTTACACTTTTCTATCCACTCGCGCGCGTTTTTGCCGTATTTTTTAAAACGTTCGTGGAGATTTTTTTCGAGAATTTTGTCTGTGATTTCCATAGATTTTTGTGTTATGTGATTGTTAATATTTTGGCGCGGCCAAGCCAAAAAATCAAGTTCAAACAGCAAAATTCCCTTGCAAAAATCATAGGTAAGTATATAATCACCTTTGACTACTGAATGGTGGCCAGATGGCAAGCGAAAGACAACTGGTAGCAGTGATGGTGGGGCGATCAAAGTAATGCGCTAGACACGTCGAAGCGTGGCTCGCACAATAGGCTGCGTGGATTATTAAGTTGCGACGACGTGAGGAACCCCGCCAGCGCTTCCAAAACCGCACAATATGCTGCGTGATTATTGAGTTGCGGCCCCTGCTGTTTCCGCTTTCGCTTTTACCGCTTCTTCTTTGGCTTTTTGCTCAGCAAGTTCTGCGACAGCTTTTTCTTTTTCTTCTTCGGGCGTTTCGCGCAGTCCTTTTTCTTTAAGACGCGCTGCTTTACCCTGCAGATTGCGCATGTAATACAATTTTGCGCGCCTTATCTTGCCTGTTTTTTTGATTTCAATTTTCGCGACAATCGGAGAATGAAAAGGAAATGTTTTTTCAACGCCGATTCCGTCCACAATTTTGCGGACAGTGAAATTTTTATCAACTCCGCTTCCGCTGCCGACAGATATCACGACTCCTTCAAACGCCTGAAGACGCTCTTTATCCCCTTCTTTGATTTTCTGCGAAACTCTCACGGTCATGCCTGGAGCAAGTTCCGGAATTTTCTTTTTGAGGGAAATTTTCTGTATTTCTTCTATTAATTGATGCATAGTTCAGACCGACGCGGTCGGCCGTTATTATAAGCACCGCTCGGCGCCGAATCACAAAACGCCATTTCCCGCCGGCGCAGTCGGGCATTATTATAAGCAGCGGCCAACGTTAAATCAAGTGGAATATTTTAAATATTTATCCCGAGATTATTTATGGCGATTATATTTGTCTGATCAGTGAGAATTTCTTTGATGAATTTATCTTTGCATTTTAATCTGTATAGAAATTCTTCTTTTGGCAGAATACTGAATTTTACTGGCTTGCGCGTGTCTATTTCATTATTCAAAATTTCGCTAAGCTTGTCTTTATCAAGGTCTCCGACTATCAATAAATCAATGGAGGACGGCTTGTCCACAAAAATTCCAGACAGAACAAGCAGATCAACTGCGCCGCAGTGCGCAATCTTTTTTGTGATCGTGTCATTGTCGCTCATTGATTTCACGATGATATTTTTGAGTTCGGCAAAGAAAATGAAGTTTTTGTCCGCGATATAATATTTTTTTCTGTTTTTCGATTTGCTTTTTAGAAGGCCTATTTTTTTGAGATTATCAAGTTCGCGCCTGATTGAATTAATTTGTTCGTCAAGCTTGCGCGTGAGTTCGCGAATAAAGTATTCTTCCTCTGGATGAAGCAGGAATAGTTCGAGGAGTTTAACGCGAGTCTCTGATGTAAATAGGTTTTTTAGCATTTTTTATGGTTAGAGTCGGCCGGCCCTCTCGAGGACTTGGGACTCGGCCCTCCCAGCATGGCGTGCGTTCAAAAACTGTATATATTTTTTATACAATTCGGCCGTAGTGTATAAATTTTTTAATCAAAAATCAATAGAAAACAAAGAGGGCCGCGTTAGCGAAAATGAGGCTATTGAGCACTATTAAAAAATAAACGCTGTGTTGTGTCCATTAAATTTGCGTAGAAAAAGGTGCTGGCGTTACGCGAGGAAAATATCAAAAAGTTTTTTAAGGGCGAGGCGGTTTCTGATTTGATTTTGGCTTTCGCGGCGGTTAAGTTCTTCAGTCGCACGCGTTTGTTCTTTTTCAGGATAGGATTTGATGATTTTTTCGATTTCGCTGTTTAGCTCGCTGTCAGTAACTTCGATTTTTTCAGCTTTAAACAGGTATTGCAGCGCGAACCTGATTTTTATCCGTTTTTCAGCTTCTTTGGTTAACTCTTTGCGAACATCGCTCTCGGTTTTTTTAGTTTGTTTAAGATATTCTTCAAATTTAATTCCGCGGCCAGCAAAGTCGTTTTTAAGCTGTTCGAGCATGTATTCGATTTCCTCCTGCAAAAGCAGTTCCGGAATTTCTGTTTCTGTGTGCGAGAGAATTTTTTCGATTAATTTGTCCTCGCGGCGATTATGCGCGTGGTGCTCTTTTTCAGCTTTAAGATTTTCTCCGATGCGCTTATGAAAATCCGCGACAGTTATTGGTTCGCCGACAACTTCTTTTATGAACGCTTCTGTGAGCTCCGGCAAAATCACCTCTTCTGTTTTTTTCGCTTCAACCTTAAATTTTACTTTTTTATTCGCGAATGGTTTATGGCGATAATCAGCCGGAAAAGTGATATCGAATTCTTTTTTGTCGCCTGTTTTCATGCCTTCAAGCTGCGTTTCAAAATCTTTCAAAAGCACTCCTTCGCCAATAATTATCGGATGATTTTTGCTTTTCGTACCTTCAAGAGACGCGCCCCCTTCATCAAAACCTTCAAAATCAAGCTCAACCTTATCGCCTTTTTTGGCTGGCCTATCTATATCTTTGTGTTCAGCGCGGCGGCGGCGCAGATCCTCGACAATTTCATTGATTTCTTTTTCTTCTATCTTGATTTCTTCTTTGGGAATTTTGATGGATTTGTAATCTTTCACTTTTACTTCCGGCATAACTGCGATGGTTGCTTCATAAACAAGCGGATTTTCGGAAACTACATTGATTTTCGGCGCTGTGATAACGTCCAGTTTTTCATCAATCGCGATTTTTGGATATGTCTGCCTTATCGCGTGATCTATTGCTTCGTGTAAAAGACCGTGTTCTCCGACGTGTTTTTCAACAATTTCAAGCGGCGCGAAACCTTTGCGAAAACCCGGAATCTCCACATTGGCAGAGATTTCCTTGGCGGCTTTTTCTTTGTAAGGTTGAAATTCTTCAGCTGTGAGCTCAACTTTGATTTTGACCTGGGAGCCTGGCAGGCGTTCGAGAGTATGTTTCATAGGCTAAAGTCTATCCGAAGTTTATAGGTGAGTAAAGATGAGATGCGGTAAATATTTTTATTCTTCAAATCTCAAAATCTTATTAATTCTTTCCATTATTGGCGCGAATTCTGGATTGCCCAAAATTTTAAATCCATACTGCGGATTAGCATGGAGTAAGTTTTTCACATAATAAACCGCTTTCTTATGGTCATTCAGCTTAATGCAACAAATCGCTAAATCATACCAGATTTCTAGATTAGTTATGTCCAAATTAAGAGCATTTTCCAATATTGATTTTGCTTTATCGTAGTGCTTTTCGTAAATTTCAATTTTAGCCAAATGCATTAAAAAATATGTCTGCAATTTTGGCTCATCAGCGGAATAAGTCGAGGCTGTATTAAAATAATCCAAAGCATTTTGAGTTTCTCCGAGGTTTAAGTGTATTAGCCCCAGTGAAAAATAATTTCTGCTTTCTGCTGGATTTAAACCCAAACTTTTTTCATACATTCTTAAAGCATCCTTTGTGTTGCCAACGACACGGCATTTTTCTCCTATACCCCATGTTTCATAAGCTTCTATTTTGATTGGATTTTGTAAAACATAAAGAATCTGTTTCCTAACCCACATCTGTTCTCTATGAGCCCAAAGAAATATTTCCCGCAAATCACTCAAAGCATCAACGATTGCTATTCTTGTTGTTATCAACTCATTGCCAATGCCAGTGATACCAAATCCGAGTTCTCCAAGGGATTTGCAAACAGAATCTTCCAAGTTGGCGATATTATAATTAACACCAGCTATTCCTTCGTTGATTTCAGTAAGCGATCTATTTGCGGTGCCAATTCCTGTATTTATTAAACCAAGTTTATTTGCGGTTAAAGCTAATTGATGCAAAGCTGTTTCGCGCTGATGAAAAGCTCTGCGTTCATGGCCTTCAAAGTTTTTTAATAAACCCGTTTGCACTTTTGCGTTTTCCAATGCCAATTGCCCTTGCATTCCAAGTCCACTAACAAGTTTCGCAACTTCTTGCTGTGTATCGATTAATTCATTGAACTGCGGAGCTAAATCCGCTGCTACATTCGGTACGTCAATATGGATCTGCGGTTGCATTATCATCTCTCGACTTTCCGGAGGGCCTTGATATTTAGTGAGAGCAAGGCTTTTCATAAGTTCCGACATATCTCGAAGTTTTCTCACCCCTTCTTCTTCGAGACTTACACCGAGCGGCCTGTCTACCATTGAATGTGGATCTCCCATGTCGTATGATTAAGGGAGAAAATTATGTGCTCAATTGTATAATATGTCAAATTTTGTTTTAGAAAGTTGTTGTATATTTTAGACAACAAGAAGCTAAAAAGACCCCAGTTTTTAGTAGGTTAACCTATTAAAATGGCTATTTAAAAAGCGAAAAAAGGGTTAAATTTTTGAAGAAACACCCTCAAAACTTAACCCCTTTTCCATGTATAAATATATCCAAGACACGATAAGAAA
>JACRIA010000048.1 GCA_016215735.1 Candidatus Peregrinibacteria bacterium | reverse complement strand
GCTTCATCTCCGTGTTTACGCACGGAGCCTTAAGCCAGAGAGTAATAAGTCTATTTCTAGCCAAAATCTGAAGGTTTTCTTACCACTTTCTAAATCTGAATGCCACGGCTGCAAAGCCGTGGATGAAGATTTATCCGCCGCAGGCGGACTCGCCGCAGGCGGGAAGAAGGTGGGAAGCCACGGCCGTGAGGCCGTGGAGCCTCACGCTCTATTGACTTTTTAAATGTTATATGTTTAAATTTATGCCTAAGCAGGTCGTTTGCCCCGCCATGGCGGGGAACAGGCTTATATAAAAATATTAAGCATTATATATGAATACAATTGATGAGAAAGATAAAAAGGATATTGGTTCAGACAAAGATCTTTATACCAAAAGCGGCACTATCCGAATTCGAATAAAAAAACCTGACAGTTTTTTTACGGGTTTGTTAAAGGGGGTAAAAGATCGTATTTTGCAAGTATTTAAAAAAGACCAAGAAAAGTTTCCTAAGCCTATTGATAATCATGAAAAGACAGTGCCTCTATATCTTAAAAAAGACGATATTATCGCAACTTGCCGCGGAGAGTCTTATTTTTATATAGTTGAATTAGTGGATAAAATCGTTGGTTTGCGTTCACTTCATGAGGTTGTACTGAAAGACTATGAATTCAAATTCAAAAAAAGCAAATCCCCGACATATAAAGATGCTTCTACCATTACCTCTGGTAATTATTTAATTGTGAGCCGCGGCGGGGAAATAAAGCTAGATTTGATAAAAAGATTATTGAAAAAGAAAAAATAACAAATCTCGCGCTTCCAAAAGAGACTTTTTTAGAATAAAATAAGTGATATGGAGAGGTTTCAGCTTGCGACAAAATTAAAACCAAAAGGCGATCAGCCGGAGGCGATTGAGGCGCTTGCGAAAGGCCTGCAGAGAGGTGCGGCACATCAGACTTTGCTTGGCATAACAGGCTGCGGCAAGACTTTTATTATCGCGAATGTTATTGAAAAAATTCAGAAGCCGACGTTGATTATCGCGCATAATAAAACTTTGACAGCGCAATTGTGCAGTGAACTGCGGGAGCTTTTTCCCCATAATGCGGTAAATTATTTTGTTTCTTATTATGATTATTATCAGCCGGAGGCATATATTCCGCATACAGACACTTATATTGAAAAAGATGCTTCGATAAACGATGAAATAAATAAATTTCGGCACGCCGCGACAGTGAATTTGCTTACGCGCAAGGATGTGATAATTGTGGCTTCTGTATCCTGTATTTATGGTCTTGGCTCGATTAGCGAATACGAAAATTTGGCGTTTACAGTCACGGCTGGCGGGCAATACACGCGCGACAAAATTTTACGGCAATTAGCTGACATGCAGTATATCCGCAGTGTAGTGGAATTTAAGCAGGGAATGTTTCATGTGCTTGGCGATACAATCGAAATTTTTCCGCCGGATCGCGATTCATTTTTTAGATTAGAGTTTTTTGGCGATGATTTGGAGAAAATTACAGAAGTTGATTCTTTTACGCATGATGATTTGGCTGAGCTGGCCGAGATTAAAATATTTCCTGCGAAACACGACGTGACATCGCGCGAGAAAATTTTAAAAGCAGTTGAACAGATTCGGCTGGATTTGGACATAAGATACAAAGAACTGCTTAAACAAGGCAAAAACATTGAGGCAGAAAGAATCAAAACGCGCACAGAATACGATCTCGAAATTCTGCTGGAAACCGGTTATTGCTCCGGCATTGAAAACTACACGCGCTATTTAAATTTGAAAAAACCGGGCGAGCCGCCGATAACTTTGCTTGATTATTTTCCGGATGATTTTTTGATGGTAGTAGATGAATCGCACATGACAATTCCGCAGGTTAACGGGATGTACAATGGAAATTTTTCGCGAAAACAAGTTTTGATTGATTATGGATTTCGGCTTCCATCAGCTCATGATAATAGGCCGCTGAAGTTTAAAGAATTTGAAAAACGGATGCGGCAAGTGGTTTATATGTCTGCAACGCCCGCGGATTTTGAGCTAAAAAAATCCGGCAAGAAGAATATTGTTGAAGTAATAGTTCGTCCGACTGGTTTGATTGATCCGGAAGTTGAAGTGCGTCCGATTAAACATCAAATTGATGATATTTTAAATGAAATCCACAAACGAATTAAAGCCAAAGAGCGCGCGCTGATCACAACTTTGACGAAACAGTCTTCAGAAGATTTGACTGAATTTTTGCTTGATGCGGGAATCAAAGTTAAATATTTGCACAGCGATGTTGAAACTTTGGAACGCATTGAAATTCTGCGGGATTTGAGGCTTGGCGTTATTGATGTTGTTGTTGGAATAAATTTGCTCCGCGAAGGTTTGGATTTGCCGGAAGTTTCTTTTATTGCGATTTTGGATGCGGATAAAGAAGGATTTTTGCGCTCTGGAACTGCATTAATTCAGACAATTGGCCGTGCGGCGAGAAATGTGCACAGCAAAGTCGTGATGTACGCGGATCGGATTACCACTGCGATGAAATTCGCGATTAGCGAGACGAATCGCAGGCGCAAAATCCAGACAGAATACAATAAAAAGCACGGTATTACGCCAAAAACTATTATCAAGGCCATTAAAGATATTGCTAGTTTGCATAAGCCGGTTGCTGAAAAGTTTGATTTAAGAAAAATTCCTCGCGATGAAATCAGCCGTCTCATCAAAAGCCTTGAAGATCAGATGGATATTGCGGCGCAGAATTTGGAATTTGAAAAAGCCGCGGCTTTTCGGGATAGAATAAAGGAAATTAAGGAGCAGATGGGTTTATGAGCGGTGTCGCTTCGCGACCTTTTATTTATAGCGCCTGTGTTCGCCTGCGGCGAACGGCGTGAAAGTTAAAAGTTAAATTATAAAAGTTAAAGTAAAAGTTAAATGTCAAAAGTTAAATGTCAAAAGTTAATTGGGAGCTTTTTGTTACGCGAATATCTATTTCATCGACCATTGAAGCCTTGATTTTTTCGGCGAGCGGCACAACAAACGGGTCTAATACTAGAATTCGCTTTGCTTTTTGGGCTGAAAGGATTTTATTAAAAGCTTTTTTGATGTCTAGGAGAAAATCTTGTTCTGATTTGTCTGGTCCGGAATAGAATTTGTTGATAATTATTTGGTTAAAATCGAGTTCTTCCAAATTTATTTGTCTAAAATAATACTCCAGTATAAATAATGCGGAATTTTCCGGATTGCGAATGTAATTATCGATTATTTTGCCGCGGCCGCCGGAAATTTCCTGACAGTGAATAGCAATTCCGCGTTTTTTCATTTCTTCGTAAATCGCTTCATAAGCTCCGCGCAAAGCCATTTTCGAATGGAAAACGCAGATTGTTCTGCCGTTATTTTTTATAATTGCGTGCTGGAGCAGATTCGCCGACGCATTGAATAATGCATCGCGATTAAATTTTCTAAAATCCTCAAAAAGATAAAAAATCTCTGTTGGCGCTGGTTCTGATTTTATTTTTTCGTCCGCTGAATCGAAAATTCCTATGAAAATAGGATTTTTGCAGGCCTCGGATATTTTTTGTTCAGTCAATTCAACGAGATTTTTCGGCGTAAGCACAACCTTTATTTCTTCGCTGTATTTTCTGTGAATTTCCATTTCATGATCAGTATTTTTATCTAAAATAACATCAATCAGGAGCGCGAGTTTAGCCAAAAATTTGTTTGGTTTTTCTTTTGCAATCATTTCTTCCATAAAAAGAGCCGTGCCTTTTATTTGCTGCCAAAGAGGACTTGTTTTGTGAGATGCATTAACCGTGATTTCCGCGTATTTCCCTTCTTCGATGTTTGTGTTTTGTTCAACAACGCGCCATAAAAGTCCGAATAAAACTTCTGCTTTCACCCGCAGAATTTCGTTATCTATAAGCCCTTTTATCCTTGATGAATAGAAAACAGTTGATAGTGCGATACTTGCGCTTTCTCCAATTTCATCAAAATCGCACAGAATTAATTTAGCGTCGCCAGCATCAATTTCACCGAGAAGAGTTTTATGCGACACAATCCAGACTTTTTTGTCCTTCATGTTATCTAACGTGCGATTGTAAAAGCAATTTGTTTCCATAGACCGCTGACGCGGTCTGTTATGCGGACATTCAAAGTCATCACAGCAGACCTTTTCCCATAAGGAATGTTCTTCTCTTACCAAATTTAGTTCTTGTTTAGCGCCGATTATCGTATCCGGCTGCCACAAAATTATTTTTATCGCAAATACGGTTTCTTTGTCGTCAAAATGGTCTTTTTCAAGGAATTTTTTAAAACGATTGACAGACAAATATTGTCCTTTACCAAAAATTGTCGGGTTTTTTGGCCATCGCATAGCAATTAAGACCCTTTCCTCGGAAGTTTTTGCAAATTCCTCTGCGGCTGCAACAGCATTTTGTTCCGCATCAATCCGCGGACTTAATTCAAATGTTGTTTTTTTGTTTTGTTTAAGCGCTTCGCAGATTTTTTTCTCCGCAGGGGATTTTTCAGATTTTTCCAATATTGCCGCGGCCGCGATCGGCTGTTCCGCTTGTCTTTTCACAGGCGTCGAAACTGCCCCCGTCCCCATGAATAGATTTTTTCCGTACCAATTGCTTTTTTTAAGAACTGCGTTCATTTTTTCTAATTCCGATACACCTGTGTTTTTTATTTCCTTTAAAATCAGCTGAAATAATGCGGCAGTTGCTTTTGCATCAGAAAGTGCGCGATGTTTTTGGTCATGGACCAGCTTAAGATTTTTTGCCAGCGACTCTAAGCTGTACGAGCGCATGTTTTTAATAAATATCTGCGATAAAACAAGGGTGTCGTAATGGGGATTTGCGAGATCGCAAATTCTTCTTTTCAGCATTTCAATGTCAAAATCAGCGTAGTGGACAATTAGCGGAAGATCAGCGATAAAACTTTTCAGTATTTCGGCGGCTTCATAAACCTGCGGCGCGGAACGGATATCTTCCTGCGTTATTCCGGTTAACCGCGTAACTTCCGGCGGGATTTGAATATTTGGATTTACCAGCGTAGAGAATTCTTCAGCAATTCCATTTTCATCAAATTTAACTGCGCCGATTTCAATGATTTGATCGGATACAAAGTCGAGGCCTGTTGTTTCGATGTCTATGGCTACATACATGGTTTTATTATATCAGAAAACGGCTTGAAAAATTAAAAACTAAACTTTGATTACGTCTATCTAATATTATTGACTAATATTTTTAACGCGATAAAATGGTATGATTTACCAAAATCAAAAACAGAAACAAAAAGTTCATTAAAAAATTGGGTTAAGGAATGAACAAGCAAAACGAGATAGGGGAGCAAAGTTATTGGCTTTGCCTAGGGACCGCCGAATCTATTTTCAAAAGATCGGCTCCGCTTTGCTCTCTTTCTAGCTTTGCTTAAGTGCTGGCCCCTTATCGGGCCACCCCGCTAATTCCTGGTGTATCACCCTTTTTCCGCTTCGGCGGACAAACACACTCGATACACACCAACAGGGAGTGCCAAGGCAGGCACTATAAAACAATCGACCACACATAGGCAAAGTACAAACAAAAACAAAAAACATTCTCGGCCAAACAAAAACAAAATTATTTTATTTAGGTCGCTAGACATGTTTCTCCCCACGCAAGTGGGGTTTTTTATATAGAATCAGCGAATGGCAAGAGATCGTTTCTATTTAAGATTCTAAAAGTATTTGCCACTTTTTGTAGAGCAAGGGAGGATTTGCAGTCAAACATTACGCTTTCAATATTTTTGCCTTTTCGTTTCACTAATTCAAAAGCAGGTGACAGATCTCCATCCGAACTAATTACCAAAGCGGTGTCATATCTATTTTCATATGCACCTTCTAGTAAATCCAAGCCTATCCTTACATCTACGCCTTTTTCTTTATATACATTTCCATATTTTTGTATTCTGCCTAAAACCGTATAAATTTTTTCATCTTTTAATTTTTGCAATAACCTTTGTTGAGAATTATATAATTCTATACTTTTGGGGTTTCCTTCATATTGTTTTATTTGTCCTATGTAATAACGAGTACCAATTTTTTCTCTATCTTTTCCGACCAAATCGTCACAAAAATTAGACAGTTTAAAAGATAAAAAATGTAGTTTGTAATCCTGAAAAATTCTTCTATAAAAATTTCCTCCATCGATATAAATATATATACGTTCTTTTTTAGACATAAAATTATAAAAATTAAAACCCGGTGTATCAATAATGACACAGCCGGGGGAGTTAAAACTTTTTCTTGCGAAAAAGCATCTACATAATACTATATATTGATACAATATGTCAAGCATGTTGTCAATAAATTTATTACGCAATTGTAATTTGTTAGATTTTTTTAATCTTTACAAGTTGCCGGCTCAATAAATAATGCTCAAGAAGCGCTTAGTACTTTGAAAAAAGTTAATGAAAAATATTATGAGATTTATGCAGCTAAAACGGGAGAAAAAGTTGATAAAATTGCTGATATGGCACATAAAGATAGATATTTCCATGCTGATGAGGCTTTAAGTGCCGGATTGATCGATGAGATAATTTGAAAAGAATAACTCTTGCATTAACAACAGTAACTTCTTACAATGCTTTCGATGAATGAAGCGCAGCTTATCCTTGAGGACGGAACAATTTGGCGCGGAAAGATATTTGGCGCGGATAAGCCAGTTAGCGGAGAAGTTGTTTTCAATACTGGGATGATGGGTTATCCGGAAAGTATGACGGATCCTTCGTACGAAGGCCAGATTTTGGTTTTTACATATCCAATGATTGGAAATT
>JACRIA010000047.1 GCA_016215735.1 Candidatus Peregrinibacteria bacterium | reverse complement strand
GCGGTTTTAAAAACACAATCAAATTCATCAAACACAATGCCCGCAACTACGATGTGATAATTATTATGGGAGCAGGGGATGTATTCAAAATTACAGAAAAACTTCTTAAACTTTCCTGATCAGAAAGCCATCTTCCGTATCTTCGATTTCATAGCCTTTTTTGATAATTGCGCTGCGCAAATTATCCGCAGCCTCGAAGTTTTTATTTTCTCTTTCAATTAAACGTTCGTTCGCTAAATCAATAATTTCCTTCGGGATTTTTTCATCAGAAAATATGATACCGAGTACGTTATCAACAGCTCGCAAAGTTTCCAAAATCTTCTTTTTCGCGTTTTCATCAAAACCTTTATCAATAATCTTATTAATATCACTTATAAAATCATAAAGACTTGCCAGAGCTTCAGGAGTTTCAAAATCATCATCCATCGCTGCTTCAAATTTCTTGAGAAATTTCTGGATATATTTTTCAAAGTCAGCTTTTCCGCCAAAAGCTTTGTATTGCGCGAGTTTTATTGAAAATTCATGAATTCTTGCGAGAGCGCTGCGCGCCTGTTCTATCAAATCCCATGAAAAATCAATCGGTGCGCGATAATGTTTTTGCAGATACATCAGCCGCAAAACTTTACCTGAATATTTTTTGAACACTTCTTTCAGCGTCACAAAATTCTTCAGCGATTTCGACATTTTCTCTTTATTAATATTCACAAATCCATTATGCATCCAGTACCGCGCAAATGGTTTTCCGTTCGCAGTCTCACTTTGAGCAATTTCGCATTCATGATGAGGAAAAATCAAATCCTGACCGCCTCCGTGAATGTCAAAAGTTTCGCCAAGTTCTTTGAAACACATTGCAGAACATTCAATATGCCAGCCAGGACGGCCTTTTCCAAAAGCCGATTCCCAAGACGGCTCACCTGGTTTCTCAAATTTCCACAAAACAAAATCATAAGGATTTCGCTTATTTTTATTAACCTCAACTCGAGCGCCCATCTGCAAATCCTCGAGCTTTTGGCCTGATAATTTTCCGTATGCTGGAAATTTGCTCACATCAAAATAAACTCCATCATCAAGGCTGTATGTTACGCCAGCTTTCTCAAGTCTTTTTATCAATTCAATCATTTCTTTAATATATTTTGTGGCGTAAGTTTGTTTTGTAGGAGGCGCAATTCCAAGTTCTTTAAAATCACGCTCATATTCAGGCACAATTCGCGCAACCAATTCCGGCACGCTTATGCTCAATTCCGCGGCGCGATTAATCGTCTTATCATCAATATCCGTATAATTCGTGATAAATTTCACTTTTAGTCCTTTATATTCAAAATATTTCCGGCTTACATCAAAAACAACCGCGGCCCTGCCATGACCAAGATGCCCTACATCATAAACAGTCGGCCCGCAAACATACATCGAGACTTCAAAGTCGCGCAGAAGATCGAGTGTTTCCTTCTTTTTCGTTAATGTATTGAAAATTTTCATTTTTGGGACCGGTTCTCTTAAATATTAAAAAATAACGCCTGCAAAAGCGAGACAATTATATACTGCGCGATTTCGAGCATTATAAAAGCAATAATCGGTGAAATATCAATCATGCCTATTTTATGCGGAATTTTACGCGCCAGGTTCAAAATCGGCTCTGTTGCGTCAAAAATAAAACTAATCAATCTGTTTCCATGAGCGTGGCCGAGCGGATAAATCCACGACAAAATCACGCGCACAAAAATCAGAAATATCAGGATATCAAACAGCACAGAAACAAATTTCAAAATAAAATAAGCGTTCATCTTTCAGAAGTTTATCATAGCCAAGAACGGTTCTCAAAGTTTCTTATCTCAGTCTCAGTCTTCGTCTCCAAATAAATGCCGCGGCGCTGGCAAGGCCGCTTATTCCAAAAACAATCACAGAAGCAGGGCCCGTTTCAGCTGTTTCAGCTTCTTCCGCATATTCTTCTTCAAAATACACATCTTCGAGAAGGCTTTCATCTTCAGGCGCAACGCCAAACGGAGCTGGCCCAGCATCTTCTGAAGGCTTAGAAACTACAACCGCGCTGGCTTTCGCGCTGTCATTCCCATCTTTATTGAAAGCTTTAACAGCGAAATAATAAGTCATTTCATTTTTGAGATTTGGAACATACCAAGTTGTTGAAGAATCCAAAGTATTGACCGCATTTACCATTGATTTCGAATCGCTTCCAAAATAAACAGTGTAATAAGCAATTCCTTTTGCGTCAGTTGCTGGGTTCCATGTAAGTGTGACTTTTCCATTTCCGGGGAACGACCGCAAACCAGTCACATCAGAAGGCCGAATTGAGCTTATTTCCGTAACATTAAATGATTTCTGTTTTTCGTAAGTTTTTTCATTATTGAGATTATCAGTCAAAACAATATCAATATTGTAATTTCCAGATTTTGTCGGCGCTTGAAATGAACCGCGGTAAGTTCCAGGCATTCCTTCGACAGCCTCAAGATCAGCTATATTTCCATCAATAACAATTGAAACCCTTGTCATATTCGCTTCTGTGACAACAGTAATCATCACAGGCGATCCCATTGAAATATCTTTGTCAGGCATTAATGTAATCGAATCAATCGTTGCTGGAGTCGTATCAATTTCAATCGTTACTTTGTTTGAAATTCCGAGAACAACACCTTTGTCATTAACAGCCGCCGCGTAAATAATATGCACGCCGTCAGCTAGCGGGGGAGTTGTAAATGAAAACGCGCCTGTCGAATTTGCGGACGCTGTGCCGATTTCTTCATTATTGTCAAAAATTTTCACATCGCTTCCAGGTAAACTTGTTCCGGAAACAAATTGAGCATTCGCGCTGTATTTTCCCTGTACAGGATTTGTTATTGAAATAAGAGAACTTTGTGTTTGATTCGCGCCGGAAGTTTTAACAATAACAGTTGTTTCACCCTGCAGAGTCGAATCATCCAAATCATTAACCTGCAATTTATAGGTGCCTGCTTTTTTAAATGTTAGAGCTTTCGCGAAAGTATGTTTGCCCATGTCTGTTGCTGTAAATTTATAATCATCAGGTAAAACAACATCAGTAATGCCGCCGCCAATCGCGGAAAAGTGAACAGCGCTTAGATAATTCGAGACAACATTGTTTTGGCTGTCCAGCGCGCTTAATGAAAAACTTATTACAGAATCTTTATTGATTTCTTCTGGAATTTCTTCGAATTCAAATTTTGCGACAGGACCAGCCGCAACAGCAAGTAATTCCGGTCCAAAAGAATTCGCGAACAAATATTCATTGCCGCCGGCATTGCCCATCGTATTACCTGTATATAAAACAGAAATTCGTTTATCAAGAACAGTTTTGTTTGTCGCGTCATAAATAGAATAAGTTGAAATTCCGCTCGTATCAGAGCTTATTTTGAATATTACAGAGCCGTTCGCGTCTGTATAATCGCGGCCAGTTAAAGCCTCGATTTTATCACCCGGCCTGCTTGAAATAACATTTACCTGATGATTCGCGATTGGATTGCTGAATTTATCTGTTAAAACAACATTGAGTGTTGCATAATCGCGGCTAGCTGGCCGCAAAGTTTGTTTATCAACAAGCACACCAGATTCACTCGCGGAAACTTGATCAGGATAAACTTTGAAAGTATTTGTTTTATCAGACACGCCTACTGTGAGGCTATAAATTCCAGCTTTTTTTGTATGAAGATTATCGAGTTCGATTTCAGCGTAGCCATTTGCGTCACTTGTCGCTTGAAGAATGAGCTTTGTAGAATCAGGCCTTTCAACAGTTATCAAAAAGCTTTTATTTGGAAATGTGCGTGAAGTCTTTATTGAAGTGGAGAAACCCGCGATTGTGTCATTTGCCCAGGCTTCAGGAGCGGCCGGATCAGATAAGCGTGCGGCAAAAGCAAAGTTAACGCTGAATCCAAAAACCATCAGGAACGCCAGAAATGCCAAGATAATTTTTCTCATTTTTCACGGCGCGGAACGCGCCAATTAATTTTTATTTTAGTTTTACGCTCTAAGTCGCAGCTTTGAACTTTGACTTTTGAGCTTTGAGTTATCTAAACATTATACCTTAAAAATGGCATTTTCTCAACGTAGTACCCCTCGACAAAAATTAGACTTATTACATAATTAACATAGCATCGCCAAAGCTGTAAAAGCGGTAATTGTGTTTTTGTGCCGATTTGTAAGCGCGGAAAACAAAATCTTTCCCAGCAAAAGCTGAAACAAGCATAATTAAGGTGCTTTTTGGCAGATGAAAATTTGTGATCATTCCGTCAATGAATTTCCATTTGTAGCTCGGATAAATAAAAATATCAGTTTCAGCGGTTTTTGGCCGCAATTTCCCAGCTGCATCAGCGCAGGTTTCAAGCACGCGCACAGAAGTCGTGCCAACAGCAATGATTTTTTTGCCGGCTAATTTCGCGCGATTCAAAAAATCTGCCTCGCGTTTTCCCAATGTGAAAAATTCGGAATGCATTTTATGGTCCTTTATACGCTCTGTTTTTACCGGCTGAAATGTTCCGAGCCCAACATGAAGAGTTGTGAAAACCATGCCAACTCCGCGTTCTTTCAATCGCTTCATTAATCGCTTTGTAAAATGCAGACCAGCTGTCGGAGCAGCAGAACTACCCGGATATTTCGCGTAAATTGTTTGATAATCAGCCGCGTTTGCTCGCGTTCCTGATAAATACGGCGGAAATGGCGTAGAACCGATTTTCTTCAAAACATTTTCAAGTTTTTTGTTTCGCGGCAAGCTGAAACGTATTTCTCGCATGCCGTCATTGTGCACGTTGATAACTCGCGCCCTAACGCCACGCGCCACTCGGAATTCCGTCCCGGGACGGAATTTTCTACCGGGTTTCACCAAGCATTCAAAAATATTCGGCCGAACTTTTTTATGAATAAAAATTTCACGGCCAGCGCCTTTTTCTTTAAATAAAATCCGCACAGGCATAACAGATGAATCATTGAAAACAAGAACAGCGCTAGCGCCAAAACTCATATTCAGAATTTCCGGCAAATCATAAAATCGTTTGTGCGAAATCGTACGTTTTTTCCGATTCAAAACCATTAATTTAGAGCTATCTCTCGGCCGGCTTGGCGCCATCGCAATAAATTTTTTCAGCAGATTATAATCAAAATCACTTGTTTTCATAGAGCCATTATAACAAAAGCCCCGCTTTTTGCGGGGCAAAATCTACTGTTATCTATATTTCTCACCATGGCCCATCCATCATGGCATCACCATAGGATCATTAACCCCTGATGGCGCATTTCCATTTACAATTTTAGCACCCGTAGGCGTCCCCTTAACATACAATCCAGTAATTACATCTCCATCGGCTTTGGAAATACTATATTTTAAATCTCCAACGGCTCCGACCGATAGTTGCCAACTATCTCCTTTTTTAAGGTTTTTTCTTACATCCCCAAAATCAACTCGTATATATCTATATGAGTTGCCATTGATCGTATGGGGTACAGAAAGAGCCCCAAAATCAACACTATTAACATTTTCGTCCTTTAATAAAATGTGTCCATATTCAGAAGGACCTAATTGAACGTTTAATGCATAAAGATCGTATGTTTCTAATATATCGCAAAACCTCTTCTTTTGCGCAATCATTCTTTTGCGCAATCATTTGACTAAATCTGACTTTCGCAATTCACGTCGCGCTCACTTTTTCTCCTCAAGATCCTTATGCCATTCCGTTGCCAGCGACGCCTCTGTCTGCCTCACAGCCTTATCCCCAACACACTGCATCACAATCAGCGTCATATCATCAGCAGGCAAAACTTCGCCGACAAACTTCTTAAGATCCATCGCAGTATGATAACTCACGCCGTCAGGAGAATATTGAACCGCATACCTGGCGATGCTTTCCTGCAAACGCTCCAATCCGAACATTTCTCCGCTTATATTTTTCGCTTCAGTAATCCCATCCGAATACAAAATCACAAAATCGCCGACTTCAATCGGAACCTCGGATTCTTTCACAAGCTTTGAATTATCCGGCACCATTCCGATTGCAATGCCGCCTGTTTTTATAGCGTCGCATTTTCCTTTTGAGGGTTTATAAACCAAAATATGCTCATGTCCCGCGCCCGCATAAGTAAGCTGTTTTTTCTCAAAATCCCATTTCAGCATCACCAAAGTCATAAACATATTTGAAGAAATTCTTTTGCGCATTTGAACATTCAAATTCACCATAATTTGGCATATATCGCTTGTTGTCATTGAATAAGATTCAAGAAACGCGTGCGATAAAGTCATAATTAAAGCCGCGGGAACGCCGTGTCCGGTTGCGTCGCCAAGATAAATAAACGCATGCTTTGGATATACAAGAAAATCAAAGTTATCCCCGCCCACTTCTGTCGCAAGCGCTGTTTTCGCTGAAATTAAAAGTCCGGGCAATGTTGGCGCTTTTGTCGGCAGCATATCGTGTTGAAGCTTATTCGCGAGAGATAATTCATGCGCCATTCTTTCGCCTTCTTTTATCTGCGCGCCGAGCTTCGCGATATTTGTCGTGACTTCATTAAAAAAATAAGACAGTACCCCAATTTCGTCGCGCCTGTTAATAATAAATCGTTTGTAGGGCAGGCCTGTTAAAAGATAATGTATTTGCGTCATTATTACGCTCAATGGCTTTGAAAGCATAAGATAAATCAATAAAAGGCTGTAAATTAAAGTCAATAAAAGCGCTCCGCCAGCAATATAAATCCACGGAAATTGCGCCAGAAATTTCAAATAAAAATAATCAGCAGAAAGCGCGCCCCCTAAAACAATCCAAAAAATTCCCAAATACAGCAGCATTCTTTTTGCAATGCTCTTAATCATTTGTTGATATTGTTATTGTCGCGAAAGAAGGAATGTACGGCATAGATGATAGATTTCTTTTTTTAAGAATAGCATCGATTTGCAGTATGTCGCTAGTGGAATTTAGTAAATTATAACAATAGCGCAGCTGCATTAGTTCCTCTTTGGACATTTCTGACATTTTGTGATTCGCTTTTTTGCCGAAAATTTCATGGATTTTGTACGAAGCCGCGTGATAGACATATCTATTTATCTCGTTTTTATAGCGCTCGGGAATTTCATTTATCAATTGGATAAGCTTAAATGACAGCGGATGCGAATGGTCGCGCAAAATATTAATAAGAAAATGTATGCAGTCATTTCTGCCTAATTTAAGCAGAGCGATTCCGATATGCGCTTTTGTATATTCATCTTTTTCTCTTTTGAAAAGCGAAGCAAGTTTTTCCTTGAAATCCTCAATGCTGATTTCGCCTATCGCGTAAAAGCCGTAGAGCCGCTCAGTTTTTTTATCTGATTTAATCATACGCTCAAGAATTTTCTTTATCTGCGGCCGATATTTCGTGAATTGCCAGAGCGCTATTGTAGAACTAAAAACAAGCCTGCTGTCTATCGAATCCAGATAATCTTCCAGCATTTCACCGAGAGTAATATCATTGAACGAACGAAGAGACCTGATAGCTTCGGAAAGAACAAGCCCGGATTCATTTTGCAGAATATCAAGAATAAAATCCGTCGCAGGCTGTCCCGTAAATCCGGCAATAACATTTAAAATCATAAGCCTTATATCTTCATCGGATTCTTTCCAGAAAAGAGATTTGAAGGTTTCCAAGACTTTCATTTTGGAAAATTCATTTTTATCAAAATATTTATTTTTTTGAAAAGATTTTATTGTTTCAATCGCAGTCATGCGGACATCTCTTTTTGGATGAGTGACAAAGCTCAAAATCTCGGGCAAAGCATCGAAATAATCAAGTTCCGAAATGCATTTCAAAATCTTTATCCTAAGCAAATCCGGCTCCTCGGGATTGCTTAAGCATTTCATAAATACATGAGTGATATTGCCGTGGCCTTTTTGCATCAAAATATCAGCTGATTTAAGCCGCTCATCAATATCCTCGGTTTTGCATAACAGAGCCGCGACAGCGTTGTTTGTATAAAGCGTATTTGTGTTTGAAATCACTGCCAAATCCATAAGTATAAGCACGGACATTGTACATACAATCGCCAAAGTTAAAAACGTGCTTGGCACAAAAAATTGCGCAAGAATAAGAAGTATCGCGCCGACCATTGTGCCGAGCGGCCGGATCATTCCGTCTATCAATTGCCTTATTTCCTCGCTCTCTTCCTCCCGGAAAGCATAGTACGAAGCTTGATATGAATTTCTTGAAACAACACTTGTTATTTCAGAGCTGATTTTTGTAAGAGCTGAAGTAAAAAATCCAAACCGCATAACAAGTCCTGCCAAATTCAAAAGCATTACAGAAGGATAAAGAATCATACTGCCGATAATGCCGAGCGTTCGGATTAATTTTCCGCCAATGGAAAGCTGCATAAAGAGAGCCGCGAAACTAAATATCAATTGCATAATACCAAATGTATGCGCGACTGAATTTTCTATGCCCATTGCAGCATCCGGAACATTAGCATAGCCTGATGAATAACTCGCGACCGAACCAGTATAAATATATTCAACAAGAATCAAAAACGCATACTGCAGTAAAATTATATAAATCAGATTTTTCGCGAAAACATGCTGTTTGAACAAACGCATGCCGTTTTTAATATTTTTTGTGAGAGTACTTTTATCTTTATGCATGAACAATTTAATGCCTGGCGTTGACTGCGCGAAAGACCTGAAATGCAGCATCAAAGGAATCATCAAGCACACAAGCCCAAAAACAATCCATGTAAACATGTGTATCGGAACAACAGAACTGAAAAATATAAAAATAAGACCACTTGCAATACCCGCGATAGTATCAGCAGACTCGACAAGAGGAAACGTGCGCTGACTTTCTACGGGAGTAAAAAATCTTTCGCCGAAAGTATCAAAAGCAACTGTTAACTGTATCAAGAAAAAAGCCTCAACAAGAAGCATCAAAATCAAATAAAGATTGAATGAAAAAGATTGTACGATTAAAGCTGCAGAGAGCGTCAAAATCGCGGCAGCCACAACAAACAAAATTATCTTATCAAGGTGATATTTCTGTATAAGGCGCATGTAAATAAAACTTCCCATAATAAACAAAAACGCGTGGCTTATGAACAAAAAGGGGAGTCCTATAACATTAAATCGGGCCACAAACATGACCAAAATCATTGTCCAGCTCAAAATAAAAGCCATTCTGTAAACAAGCCGTACTGTCCAGCAGGTGAAAACGCGCGGAAGCTCGTGAGGGTAAATATTGAAGATTCGGTGCAGTAACCCCAGTCCGAAGCTGTTTTTGTGTGTGTTTTCCATTTTTATATATTATACAACAGATTAGGTTTTATATCAAGGTATAGCGCGAGGCTTTTCGCTTCAGAAAATCGGCAGTTCTCGCCTGCGGCGAGCCTGCCTGCGCTCTCAGTCGCCTACGGCTCCCTCCGAGAGCTTTTCTTCAGCAAACAAGCCTCGCGCCACCGCTTTTTATAAATCCAAAATGATATATAATAAAGAAAATGAATCTAAGGCAAAAACTATTATCAGGCGCGGTTTTGCTCGGGGTTTCATCGCTGTTGAGCCGTTTGCTCGGCCTGCTGCGCGATCGCATTTTTGCAACAACATTTGGCGCTGTAGGCGGCGGCATACATGATCTTGATACTTATTACGCTGCATTCAGACTGCCTGATACATTGTTTCAGCTTCTACTATACGGCGCGATTTCAGCAGCATTTGTGCCGATATTCACTTCTTATATTAAAAAAAATCAATCTGAAGAAGGGTGGCGGTTCGCGAATAATTCCCTCAATATTTTAACAACACTTTTAATAATAGTTTCGATTATAGCTCTTATTTTCGCGCCGTGGATAGTCAAAATTTTTGTTCCTGGATTTTCCGGCGAAAAATTGGCTCTCACAACAACAGTCACGCGAATAATGCTTATCAGCCCGCTTTTCTTTGGATTAAGCAGTGTTTTTCAAAGCATACAAAATTCCCTCAACAGATATTTTTACATGGCGCTCGCGCCGATTATGTACAACATCAGTATTATTGTTGCAACGCTTGCTGGCGCAAAAGAATACGGAGTTTACGCTGTTGCAATTGGCGTTGTTGCAGGCGCGTTTCTGCATGCTGCTGTTCAGTTTCCGGAAATTCTGAAACTTGGTTTTCATTGGCGGCCGACATTTAATTTCAAAGCGCCGGATATCAAAGAAATGGTGCGCCTGCTTATTCCGCGCGTTGCCGGCTTATCCGTTTTTCAGGTAAATCTCGTTATTAATACTTTAATCGGTTCGCTTCTAGCTTCAGGCAGTATCACGATTTTGAACTACGCGATAAATCTCAATAGTTTGCCAATGGGAATTGTCGGAGTTTCGATTTCAATTGTCGCATTCGGGGTTTTTGCCGAACTTGTCGCAGGCGAAGAACACGAAAAATTTTTCCATATTTTAAAAGAAAATTTTTATAAAGTTGTATATTTAATCGTACCCGCAACAGTCGCTATGATAATTTTGCGCCACGAAATTGTCGGGCTGATTCTCAAAACCGGAAAATTTACTAGCCATGATGTGGCGCTCACAGCAGAAACTCTCGGCATACTTTCAATCGGACTTTTAGCACAAAGTTTAATTCCTCTTTTCGCGCGGGCATTCTACGCATATAAAAATACCCGTACGCCTCTATATATAGCCATTTTTGGCACGATACTGAACGTCGCGCTTAGCATCGCGCTAACGCAAGTCTGGCATTTCGGCGTTTATGGTCTCGCTATTTCAACAGCAATCGCCGGCACAGCGCATTGGATAATGCTGCAAACAACAATTCTGAAACATCTCCCGCATCAAGGCGATAAATTTATCGATATTGGAAAAATTGTAAAAATTATTATTAGTGCGGCGTTAATGGGCGTTGTTGTCTATTTTACAAAAGACGCGGCGCTTCATTTTATAGGAAACGGCATCATCGGACTTAGCGCCAGCCTCGCTATCGCTTGTGCAGTCGGCCTTATTGTATATTTTGGCGCAATAAAAATTCTCCGATACCGCTCTGAAAATCGCATTTAAAAAAAGTCTTGACTTCAAATTCAATTTGAATAAAATAAAATCGTTTTCATCTTGCATCGCGGGATGAAGATAAAAACCTGCCCCTTTAGAGTCTTTATATTTACTCTAGGGGCAGTTTTTAAAAATCCCGCGGATCATCAGGAGTAAAAAATTCGAGAAGATTCCTTATTTCACCAATAGTCTCGTTGATTTTCGCGTCATCTATAAATAGCAAAATTTCGCTCGCAGGAGATTCGCGCTTAATAACGCAGCGCTCTTGTTTCATCTGCGTCACATTTAATGTACCGGCAAGAATATTTGTTTTATGTTCGTTGAAAAAAGAGTGCATCGCGTTAAAATCAGGAGATTCCGCATCATTAAAATGCATTGTTTTCATATGAGTTTTGTTATGCCTATACTATTCTAGATATCCGTTATATCTTGTCAATACAAATTCAATAGTCCATCAATAACCATATCGCAGCCAATCTGAATAAATTCAACATTTTTAAGAATTAGCGCGGATTTGATTTCCCCAATACCTTTTCCGCTAAATGGAGTTTTTGCGCGTGCGCCGCCGATTAATTTTGGCGCAATCACAGCAATATACCTATCAACAGCGCCAGCCTCCAGAAAAGACGTAAAAACTTTTTCACCGCCTTCAACTAAAACACTGCGCACGCCGCGTTCGAATAATTTTTTCAAAACAAAATTTATGTTGCGCCGGCTGTCGAACACTATCACATTTTTGTCGCGGAAAACTTTTGCGCTCGCAGGGATGTGCTGTCCGCCTGCCAAAATCACGCGAATAGGGGATTTGCCTTTTATCAAACGCACGCCGAGATGCGGATTATCAGCCAAAATAGTTCCAGCGCCGACCAAAACAGCGTCATGCTCGCTGCGCAATTCATGAACAAATTTCAACGACTTCTTGCACGAAATTCCGGTCGAATCTCCGGTTCGAGCCGCGATTTTCCCATCAAGACTCGCCGCGACTTTTAATGTCACATACGGTAATTTACACCGCACATTTTTCAAAAAAATCTGATTAATTGCAAGCGCCTCTTTTTCGCACAAACCAATCTGCGTTCTAATGCCAGCAGCGCGCAAAATTTTAATTCCTTTCGAATTCGCGTGTAGACTCGGATCAATCATTGCCGCAAAAACTTCGCGCACTTTGCTTTTTATAATCGCGTCAGTACAAGGCGGAGTTTTCCCAAAATGACAGCAAGGTTCAAGCGTTACATACATCACCGCGCCGCAGGCGCGACTGCCTGCTTTTTTTAAAGCCTCGATTTCAGCATGCGGTCCGCCAAAACGCTTATGCCAGCCCTCGCCAACAATGCGATCATTTTTCACAATCACACATCCAACACAAGGATTCGGCGCAACGCGGCCTACGCCTTTTTTAGCCAGCTCAATGGCCCTCCGCATGAAATCAATTTCTTTTTTCATCAACCAAATTGAGTAAATGGCCTAGCTTGAGTTTTTTTATTTTCAAATATCCGCGTGTATGTTTAGTTGGTGCGATTTCAATTGCCATGCGGTCAATAATTTGCAAACCAAAACCCTCAAGACCAATAATTTTTCTCGGATTATTCGTCATCAAAATCATTTTTTTAATGCCGATATCCCTCAAAATTTGCGCGCCAATTCCATACTCGCGCAAATCATCAGAGAGTCCGAGCAATTGATTCGCTTCAACAGTATCGTGCCCCTTTTTTTGCAAATCATACGCGCGCAGCTTATTTATTAATCCGATTCCGCGGCCTTCCTGTCTTAAATAAAGCAAAACTCCGCCCTCGCTCGCGATTTTCCGCATTGCCGCGTCCAACTGGCTAGCGCAATCGCATTTCACTGATTTAAATATTTCACTCGTTACGCATTCGCTGTGAACGCGAACAAGAACGGGCAAACCGGAAATTTTTCCTTTCACAAGCACAATATGATTTTTGCCTGAAATTTTGTCTTTATAAACCATAATTCTGAATTTTCCGTATTCAGTTTCGAGATCTGTCTCAACTTTTTTCTCAACAAGTTTCTCGCGCGAGATTCTGTATTTAATTAAATCGCGGATTGAAATTATTTTAAGCTCATGCGCTTTCGCGAACATCATCAAATTATTTCCACGGCACATTTCGCCGTTAATCCACAAAATCTCACAAATCACAGCCGCAGGCTGCAAATTCGCTAAACGCATTAAATCAACCGCAGCCTCTGTATGACCCGCGCGCACTAAAACACCTCCATCTTTTGCAACAAGTGGAAACATATGTCCAGGCCGCCTAAAATCATTTGGCCGCGATGCCGGATTTATAAGCGCAGCTACTGTACGAGCCCTATCAAAAGCTGAAATCCCTGTTTTTGTTCCATGTTTATAATCGACAGAAACAGTAAAATTGCATCCTTCTGATTCATTATTATTTTCAACCATTGAACAAAGTTCAAGCCGCTGGCTGATTTCGTTTGAAATAGGCGCGCAAATTAATCCGCGGCCTTCGCTCGCCATAAAATTTATAATTTTCGGCGTCGCAAATTCTGCCGCGCAAACCAAATCGCCCTCATTTTCGCGATCTTCATCATCAACCACAATGATGATTTTGCCTTTGCGCAAATCTTTGACCGCTGACGCTATTTTACTGCGCCAGCAGCAAACTTGTTTACAGATTTGCGGCCTGCGGCCGCTGTTATTGAATCGCATATCTTGTAAAGCGACAAATTTGAATATTTTCGCCCAATTTAACCCTTAAATCATTCAGCAAATCAGCAATTGTTTTTGACGGGTCCTTCACAAACGGTTGTGTCAAAAGTGAAATTTCTTCTTTGAATTTTTTAGTCTTGCCTTCGAGAATTTTATCCATTACAGCTTGCGGTTTTTTTTCTTTTGCCAATTGTTCTTTCCAAATTTCAATTTCTTTTTCAACCAATTCATTCGGCACATCTTCAGGTTTAACATAAAGCGGATTCATTGCGGTAATATGCATCGCGACATCTTTCGCAAAAGTCTGAAAATCGCTTCCACGAGCCACAAAATCCGTTTCACAGCCAATATGTACAATTGCTCCAACCTTTCCTTCACCATGAATATAAGAATAAACAACTCCTTGCTTTGGCATATCAGTTTTTTGAGCGCGTTCCGAGGTAGCGCCTTTTTTTCGCAGAATTTCAATCGCTTTATTTATATCGCCCATGGATTCTTCAAGAGCTTTTTTGCAGACAGTTGTTGATACGCCTGTTAATTCACGGAGTTCCTTGATTTGATCAAGTGTAATAGTCATATTTTATTGATTAGATGATGGGGATGGGGGTGTTTGCTGAGAAGGAGGTTGCGCTGGCGGAGTCTGCGCCGGAGGAATTTGCTGCGCTGGCGGTGATGGCGGCTTCTCTTGAGTTGGCGGAGTTTGCGTTGTACCAGCAGCGGAAAATGGTTTCCCAGTCAAAACAGTATAAATTTTTTCAGCTGGAACGCGTTTAGAAAGAGCGCTCACAACAGGTATAAATCCCATTTTTCCGCCTAAAGCTAAAACAATTCCATATATTTCTGCGGCCAAAAACACAATCCATAAAGCGCCGCCGAAAAACGGCACAACAAAAGCAAAAATACTTACAAATGAAAGTACAAAAAGCGCCAATCCATTTTTGATATGATAGAGCACAAACGGAATATTACCTTTTTTGATTGTTCCAATAATACAGACCAATAACGAAATAAACGGCACATAGCATCCAGCCGCGACAAGCCTGTCTATTGTCGGATATTGCTGAATTTGTTGAGTCTGCTGCGCTGGTTGAGATTGTTGAGTTTGATTATCCATAATGTTTTATTTTTTATAATTTAAAATTTAAATTTTATCATTCCGCACTAGCGGCTATCATTCCGCGTCAGCGGCCGGGTTTTCGGCCAGCTAAAACCGCTTCGCCGACAAGGCTGATTAAATATGTTAATGATTTAAGCGCGTCGTCATTTCCCGGAATCGGATAAGTAATCGGGTCAGGATCAGCATTTGAATCAACAATTCCGACAATCGGAGTATGCGTTTTATCCGCCTCGCGGACAGCCAGTTTATTCCTTACGCAATCAGCAACAAACATCGCATCCGGCATTGACTTCATCGCAATCAAACCGCCCAGAGAATTTTCAAGTTTTTCGATTGTTTTGCGCAAAACAGAAGCTTCCTTTTTTGTGTATTTATCAAATCCGGTTTCCGCGTCTTCTGCCTTTAATTTACGCAGATAATCAATTCTTTTTGAAAGAGTAGAAAAATTCGTAAGCAAACCCGGAATCCAATCCTTGCACACATACGGCATACCGCATTTTTTAGCTGTTTCTTCAACAATTTTCATTGCCTGCGGTTTTGTGCCGACAAATAAAACCACTCTGCCTTCGCTCGAGATTTTTTTCAAAAATTCAAGAGCCCGATCAAGACATTCTTTTGTTTTTGTTAAATCAAAAATATGAATTCCCTGATGCTCGCCAAACAAAAAGTCGCGCATTCTCGGATTCCATTTTGATGTTTTGTGTCCGAAATGGACAGCATTAGTGAGGAGATCTTTCACGTCAACATTTTTCATATTCCTTGGGGTTAAACGCCTGTTTCCTTCAGCTTGCCGTAGGCTCTTGGCTTTAGCGCTCTTTGCGCCGTGGCCAGAACAGGAATGGCAAATCCAGAAACAGACTGGATATAAAGCAGAATCAGCTTAATATAGAATTTCATGCTTTGCAAGCGAAACTTGATTTTGACTTTAAGGCGATTTTTTGATATAATTGTATAAACAAATAAACAGGCGCACCTAGAAGTCCGCCGCGCGGATCGCGCCGTAATCAAACAAAATGGCCCCTCAAGACATACAACAGCCGATAAAAATTATGCTCACTTTGCCGACGCAGGCATATTTTATGTCAGGCGTGCGCGATTTTACGCTCGGGCTTATCAAAAATACGACTCAATTCGGCGATATGTGGGCGTTCCGTTTTCAGTCAATCGTAGATGAACTTTGCAATAACGCCATTGAATTCGGTTCTGCTCCCGGCAAAGATATTAAATTGGAATTTCTTTACGATGGAAAAAGCCTTGAAATCACAGTAGAAGATACGGGTACAGGCAAAAATAAAACTACTGCAAAAGAACTCACCGCCATAGTTGAAGAGCGCAAGAAACCAACTTATGTAAACAAAGAAATCAGAGGCAGGGGATTGAGCAAAATTGTCGCTAATTGGACAGATGAGCTGAAATTTGAAGATACGCAAGCTGGCGGCGTCAAAGTCACGGCTAAAAAATATCTCAATCAAGAAAAAAATCCGACTGGCCTCCAAATGGAAGAAAAAACGCACATTGTTTTGCAATAATAACCAACACGCCGTCCGCCTGAGGCGGGCACAGGCGAAAAATATAACCAAAACCATATGACAGAAGCAAACATCGCAATCGAAGATGTACAGTCAGGAAAAGCCGATAAAATCATCAAGCTTGTCACGATTTCAGGCCAGCTTGATGAAAGCAACATCGACGAAAAATCAAAACAGATTTACGATCTGATCAATCAGATCCCGCAAAATCTGAATTTGATTTTGAACCTCGAAAATCTCGAGTATATGAACAGCAAGTCAATCGGATATCTTACCGACTGGTACGGGAAAATATCCTCGGCAAACGGAAAGATTGTGATCATGAAAGCAAAACAAAATATCGCGGATATTTTGAATGTCGTTGGCTTAACCCAGCTAATTCCAATGTTCACTACGGTTGAAGAAGCCAAATTCGCGATCCTCGGAGAACAAACAGCATGAACAACACGCCATCAATAATCATATTTGGCTTACTCTCTCTTATACCGGCCATAATATGGCTGGTTTTCATGTTCAGGCGCGACAACGTCGATAAAAAAATCATGTTTTTTATTTTCCTCGGCGGAATAGCAGCTGTAATCCCGCTTTTTGTTTTGCAGTACCTTTGGATAACGCCGCCGGAAATCGTTAATTCATACAGCACCGCAATCGCATCATTTTTCCAAATACATTCAGATCTCGCATTTTTGAATTATGGAAACTGGATACAAACTGCGTTCGATAGCGCGATAGGGCCGGCTCTGCAGGTTCTGCTGGATTTCATGAACAGCATCAACGCGATAAACTTCCTTTCGATTGCTGAAAAATCATGGAAACTGTATTATCTCGCGCCAGCGTATTTTTTCTTCGCAATGCTTGAAGAAATTTTTAAGCAATGGATTCTGCGCCATGAAGATAGAAAATATCTAATCGTAAAAACAATAAATGATTCCATAAAATACAGTGTTGTCGCGGGTCTTGGATTTTCATTCGCGGAAAACATTTTGTATTTCCAAAACGCATGGGGAAGCGAAGCATTCATGAGCACGTATATATTTAGAATTTTATTCACAGCCGCAGGCCACATGGCATTTTCCGGAATCTTCGGCTATTACTACGGCATCAGCAAATTCGCGATTACATTCAAGCGCGCTAGCGCAATTGAAGGCCAGAAATTTGCGTTAGCAAATTTCCTCCACAGAATTTTTGGCTTGCACAGTTCAGAAACTTTCCGCGACCAGCTCATTTTAAAAGGCCTTATCATCGCGATGGTTCTGCACGGCATTTTCAATACTTCAGTGCAGTTTTCAGAAGTTTTCCGGCCCGCGCTCGCAATTGCAATTTTATTAATCGCGGCAATTTATATTTATTGTTTTATTTTAATGAAACGCAAAACAGGCAATCTTGTTCTCGCAACTGATATTTCAAGCGGCCAGCTTTCAACAATAGCAAAGCGCGATCAAGATGTTATTTTGGAATTAACAGGAATGTGGTTCAAGGAAAAACGCTATGTTGACGTGATTCATATTTGCGAACGTTTACTTGAGCGCGATCCGAATAATACTGTTATTAAATTATTCAAGGAAAAGGCAATGGAACAGGCGCAGGGCGATACAGTTGGAGGCAAAATTTTAAAAACGCTTTTTCCGGATAAAAAAATCGAAGACAAAAGTGTACTTGTGAATTATAAAACTCAAACTCCGCAGGATTTCCAGCAAACCGAAGCTTTTCAAAAATTCAAAACAGAAGAGGAGAAAAGGAAAGAAGCTGAAGTTACGTATAAGATTGATGTTAAATAGGGGGACAGAGGCAATTATCCAAACCACCAACTCACACCAAGTCACTCCAAAAGTGGCTCACAGGGCAAGGTCTGATATAATTTATTTATGAATCCCAGGATTGCCATAGCAGCAGATTGGCTTACTTCGAGAGGAGGCGCGGAGCGCGTTATCTCCGTACTTCACAGAATGTTCCCGGACGCGCCGATTTATACTTCGTTGTATGATGATAGTTTGGAGGAATTTTCTGATGCGGAAATAATAACTTCTTATCTCCAAAATATTCCGTTCGCAGCCAAACGACATCAGCTTTTTCTAGCTTTTATGCCGCATGTTTTTGAATCATTCGACTTCAAAGATTTTGATATTGTAATTTCGAGTTGTCATTCATGCGCGAAAGGAATCATAACAAAACCGAATACAACTCACATTTGCTATTGCCATTCGCCAATGCGCTATATCTGGGATAACGCAGCAGAATATATAAAGGAATATGAAATGAATCCACTTCTCAAAAAACTCGGCGAACCGTTTCTGCATAAAATAAGGATTTGGGATAAATTAGCAGCGAATCGGCCGGATCACTTTATCGCAAACTCCAGCCATATAAAAGATAAAATTAAAAAGTTTTATAAACGCGACAGCGTGGTGATTCATCCGCCTGTTGATATGGATAGATTTTATCTAAGCGCCGCGCCGAAAAAATATTATCTCGCGATCGGCCGCCTCACTCCTTATAAAAAATTCTCGCTTTTAGTTGATGTGTTTAATGATTTAAAACAACCGCTCAAAATTGTCGGCACAGGTGTTGAATACAAAAAACTGCGGGAACGCGCGAATAAAAATATTGAATTTCTCGGCAAAGTTCCGGAAAACGAAATTCCGCATCTGTATGCGGAGGCGCGTTGCCTTATTTTCCCACAAGTGGAAGATTTTGGAATAGCTCCACTTGAAGCAATGGCTTCTGGAACGCCTGTTATTGCGTATAAAGCAGGCGGCGCCCTGGAAACAATCGCAGATTATATAACTGGTTTGTTTTTTGACGAGCAAACTGCAATTCAGCTTGAAGCGGCTCTGTATAAATTCGAAAGAATGTACGACAAATTTGATCCGCAAAAAATAAGAAACCACGCGCAAAAATTTTCAGTAGAAAACTTTGTTGAAAAATTCGAAAAATTTATGGTATCCGCCTCAGGCAAAGGCGTGCTGGAAAAAATTCAGCCTGTGGCAAGAGTCTGAACAATGCTCACAACAGCAAACGAAATTAATACCACTACAAAACCGATTAGAGCGTGCCAGATTGTTTTTTTCGCGCCTTCCTGTTTTTCGCTTACGCCTGCAACAACCCATTGATAGCCGCCGTATACCATAAACAGAACCGAAATCAGGCCGGCAACGCTAAGCAAAAGTTTGATAATGTACGTGATAAAGTACGGCAGCATGTACATATGAACTTCGCCGGTTTTTATGGCGCAGCCGAGAATTTTGCTGTCATAGATTGGCTTTTTTTCCTTTTCGTTATCCTGCAAAATGCCGCGACAGCTCTCAACAGTTTCATTTCCGGCAGAAGGCAAAATACTCCAATTTGACTGCGCAAAAGCAATTGTCGGCGCCAGAAAAATCAATAGCATCACCGGCGCCAAAATCAATAATTTGGTTTTCATAATTCCATTTTATCAAATAAAACGTTAGAATCAAAGCATGATTCCAGTAATCGCGATCATCGGACGGCCAAACACAGGCAAATCAACGCTTTTTAACAGGCTGGTTGGTTCGCGCGTCGCGATAATTTCAAAAGTTGCCGGAACAACGCGTGACAGAATTTACCAATTCGGAGAAATCAACGAATATAAAGTCTTATTTGTTGATACTGGCGGAATGCAGTACGGAGAAAAAGATAACATTGAAAGCGCTGTGCACGATCAGGCGCAGTTAGCAATAAAAGAAGCTGATGTAATTGTTTTTGTTGTTGATGGAAGCTCGCCAGCGACTTCGGACGATTTTGCTGTCGCAGATATTCTGCGCAAATCAGGCAAAAATGTAATTCTCGCGCTGAATAAATCCGATTCAGGAAAATTCAGCGAAAATTTTCCGGAATATTATAAATTCGGTTTTGATGAACCAGTGCAATTGTCCGCGATTCATTCAGCTGGAATTGATGATTTGGAAGAAAAAATTATCAAAATTTTCAAATCAAAAAAAATCGTTCCAATTGCACAAACCGCTAAAACAGACGCGCAAATCAATATCGCGATTCTCGGCAGACCGAATGTTGGCAAATCTTCGCTCGTGAACGCGCTTTTGGGTGAAAAACGTGCAATAGTTTCGGAAATTCCCGGTACAACGCGGGATTCTTTAGACACGCAAATTCAATATAATAATCAAACTTACAATCTTATTGACACAGCTGGTATTCGCCGTGCAGGCAAACGCAAATATTTTATGGAAAAATTGAGTGTTTTGCGCGGACTTAAGGCGCTTGAAAGAAGCGACATCGCGGTTTTGGTTATTGACGGCTCGCAAAAAGTTTCACATCAAGACTGCAATATTGCTGGAGAAATCATTTCAGAAAAAAAAGGCCTTATTTTAGCTGTGAACAAAATTGATCTTTTTGAATCCGAGGACGAAGAAGAAAAATATTTGCGGTCGATGAAATCAAGTTTTGATTTTCTGGCGTGGGCGCCTGTTATTTTCATTTCTGCGAAAACATGCCGCAATATCCGCCAAATTTTTGACCTTGCGTCGCGGATTTATGCAGAACGCCGCAAGCAAATCCCGCAAAAAGAATTGGAAGAATTTTTAATGGATATAATTCTCGAACATCCGTCCGGTATTATGCGAAGAAAGCCTTTTGAATCAGCAAAACAAACGAATACTGATCCGCCGGAAATAACAATAATTACGCGTGATCCGGACAAATTCAATTTTTCATATCGCCGCTACATTGAAAATTCAATACGAAAAAAATACATGTTCACTGGCACTGCGATCA
The DNA here is from genome assembly GCA_016215735.1 of Candidatus Peregrinibacteria bacterium. Lineage (GTDB taxonomy): Bacteria > Patescibacteriota > Gracilibacteria > UBA1369 > UBA12463 > UBA12463. The sequence continues at coordinate 7,405 of JACRIA010000047.1, read as the reverse complement.
GAATAATTTTCAAGAAAACTTCCTAATCCTTGCTTCCCACATTTCTCTGATAATTTCGCGGATATCATGGTCGTGGAATTTCAGCATATCTTTTGAAATTATTGTGCCGCGACGGTCAGGAAGTTTCGCGGCCTTTCTTTCTGCGCGATCTATCATATGTTTGCCTAAAAACCGCTCGATTTTATCGCCGAAATTTCCGCCCAAGATTTTTTCGAACAAATATTTTATCAGCCGTGAAATCATTCCCTGCTGCATCAAAAATTCGGTTCTAGGCACAATTCCGTCCGGAAAATATCTGCGTGTCCAAGTATTCTCCGCGACAAATTTCGCATAAGTTTCAGATCCGTAAACAGGCGCAAGCGACATTGTCCAATAAGCAGCGTAAATATCATAAGGTTTTAGGCACAAACCTTCGAGATTCATCACATTTTCAGCAGCAAAAAAACTTAAACAAAACCTGCCAGCAATCTTTTTTCCATGGCGCCGAATTCTCAGCAAATGAGTCAAAATCGATAAAATAGCCCGAGCTGTGAACAAACGATCTTTTTTCGTAACAACAAATAAATCAATATCGCTCTCTGATGTCGGATTATTATACGCAAGAGTATTGCAGATGGCTATCATTTTAATAAAAGGAATTGCGCTGAAAAGCCCCAGAAATTTATAAACGCGCTTCCAAAGGTTGTTAACGACACTCAAATTCATATTGCGGTATTCAACAAGCTCGGCCCGGTTTTTCAAAAAATAATAGCCATGATGATGGCCCACCGAATTGCTCTGCTCAAGATAAAGCTTCAGATGCGGCCTATCAACTTTTAAACCAAGAAGATAATGCGAAATTTCGTCCAAAGTAAGCGGAAAATCAAAAATGTCAAAAAAAATCATTGTTCGCGTGACAGCTTCACGGATATTTCTTATGTTGATCGGAAGCATAAAAACATCCATATGCTAAAATAAATACAGCGGTATATTAACATTGTTATGGACAAAAACAAGATAAATCGCCTGATAAAAAGCATTCCACGCAATTCCGGCGTTTATAAAATGAAAAATTCCAGCGGGAAAATTATTTATGTCGGCAAGGCAAAGGATTTGCATGACCGCGTTTCACAATATTTCCAGGATGATCCGATCCGAAGTGAGCGCGCTAAAAAAATGATTTCCGAAATAGAAAATATTGAATATATAGAAACGCCAACAGAACTTGAGGCGATTTTTCTTGAAACAAATCTGATCAAAGAGCTCAAACCGCGCTACAACATTCGTCTGCGTGATGATAAAAATTTCGTTTATATAAGAATTGATATAGCCGAAGATTTTCCGAAAATAACTCTCGTGCGCAAACCGCTCAAAGACAAAGCGCTTTATTTAGGGCCAAAAACAGCAGCTCATAAAATTAAAACTACTTTGCGTATTCTCAAAAAAATTCTGCCGTTTCGGCATTGTAATTTGAAAATCGAATATCTTGGCGGAACCCACGCCGCAGCGAGGCAGGCAGGCGAGTCGTCTGTGCGCGTTTCAAACAAAACAATCAAATTTCCATGTCTTGATTATCATATTAAAAAATGTCCGGGTCCGTGTATTGGTAAATGCACAAAAGAAGAATATCGCGAAAATATTGATAAAATTATCAAATTTTTTAAAGGAAATTCCAGCGAGATTGTAAAAGATCTCGAAAATGAAATGCGTTCAGCAGCCAGCGATCACAAATTCGAAAAAGCCGCTAAGATACGTGATAAAATGAAGGATATCGAAGAAATCACAGCAAAACAGTACATCACGAATTTACCTTTGATTGATGCTGATGCGATAAATTATGTTATTGATAATAATAAAATTTTTGCGAGCATTTTTCAGATACGCGAAGGAAAAATTATTGGTCAGGAAAATCTTGCTTTTGACGCAATTGCGAATCCGCCGGCTTCTGAAATTATTGATGCGCTTCTAAAATCTTATTATGAAAAAACCTCGAGCATTCCAGCGCAAATTCTTTTGCCAATAGAACCGGAAGATATTCAACTTGCTGAAAAATGGCTTAAAATGGGGTCAGACCTCAAAAATGCGAAAATGGGACCATGTCCCAAAATAGTCGTGCCGCAAGCAGGTACAAATAGCCGTTTACTCGAACTTGCGCTTCTTAACGCCAGAAGTTTCGCAAATCAAAGCAAAGCTCGTTGGATGCACGAACAAGGCGTAGAAGAAGGTCTCGAAGAACTCAGCCAAATCCTTTCTATTCCGCGTCCAGCGCGCAGAATTGAATGTTATGATGTTTCGCATTTGGGCGGAACTGAAACAGTCGGAAGCATGATTGTTTTTATTGACGGCATCGCAAATCCAAATTTTTATCGCCGCTTCAAACTTTCGCAAAAAACACCTGATGATTATGCTTCAATGAAGGAATTATTAGAACGCCGGCTTTCGCGTCTCGCACGCCAAACTCTGCCGCGAGACTTCACATTGCACAAAGCTCTCAAAAAACAAACCAGTCTTATCAAACAAAAAATAAAAGAAGCTAATCTTGCGGTCGGTACATTCAGCCGCAAAGATTTTTTCATAATAACGAAAGGTAAAAAATTCGCAGGAATGATCGGCCTTGTAAAACACAACCAAACTTATCGCACAATAGGGCTTTACGTTGAACCGAAATTTCGCGGCCATAAATTAAGTTATTTCCTGCTGGAAAAAGCTGTTCAGCAAGCCAAAAGCAAGCGCGTATACATAATTTGCAGAAAAACGCTCAAAGAACATTACGAAGAATTTGGTTTTGAAGAAATTAAACAATTACCGTCGGATTTGTATAATATTGAAAATTGCACCACTGATTGTCCTATTGAAGGAATGATCGCGCTTGTGTACGACAAAACACGCCACACAGCTGACAAATCATTCACAAGCAAGCCGGACCTCATTTTAGTTGACGGCGGCAAACCACAGCTTACCGCGGGAATAAAAGTGCTTAACGCTCTCAGCCTCAAAATTCCAATTGCAGCTCTTGCAAAACAAAATGAAGAGGTTTACACGCCCAATTCTCCAAAACCAATTATTTTCGCGCCAGAATCGCATACACTCAAACTTCTTCAACGCATTCGCGACGAAGCGCATAGATTCGCGATAACTTTCATGAAAAATCGCCACGGCAGCCAAATGATTAAATCAGAACTTACGCAAATCCCAGGCATCGCAGAAAAAACAATGCAAAAACTTCTCCGCACATTCGGTTCGCTCGAAAATCTAAAAAATACTCCAATGGATAAAATCGCGGAAATCGCAGGCAAATCCGCAGCAATCAAGATAAAACAGCATTTTCAATCTCCGCCTTCTTGATCGCTTCTTTAATCAATTTTTTAAAAACCGCTTTTTTCTCAACTTTTTTGATTACAGCCAAATCCGCGCGTGTTGTCGGATGCTTTGGCACAAAAAGCGAACAGCAATCCGCGTACGGCCGGATTGAAATTTCATAAGTGCCAATTTTCCGCGCCTCATCAATAATTTCCTGCTTGCTGTGGCCAATTAAAGGACGCAAAATCGGCATCGCGACCGCCTCATTTATCACAGCAATATTATCGAGCGTCTGCGACGCAACCTGTCCCAAATTTTCGCCTGTCACAAGCGCACCAGCACCTTCATGTACTGCGATTTCCTCCGCGATTTTCATCATAAATCTTCTGTACAAAACAACGCGCAATTCCGGCTCCGCATTCGTCATCACTGCTTTTTGAATTTCTAGAAAAGGCACAAAATAAAGCCGCGATTCAAGCTGATATTGCGTCAAAAGCTTTACGATTTCACGTACATTGTCCTGCGACGCTTTATTTGTATGCGGATAACTATGAAAATGCACAAAAACAACCTGCGCTCCGCGCAGTGTCATACGAAAAGATGCAACAGGGGAATCAATGCCTGACGAAATCAAACTTACAATCTTGCCCGATGTTCCGACAGGCAACCCGCCAAGGCCAGCAATTTTATCAAAATAAATATACGCCTTATTATCCACCAAATCAGCATGGCAAGTTATTTCAGGATTTTTTAGCTTCACTTTCAACTTCGGAATTCCGCGCAAAATCATTTCCCCCAATTTGGCTTCGATTTTCGGCGAATCCATCGGAAAAGATTTTTGAATCCGTTTTGACCGCACGCAAAAGGTTTTCGGCCAATATTTTTTCTCTCCCGGAGATATAATTTCCAAGGCCATAATCTTTGCGATTTCTGTCAATTTCGCTATTGCCCACTTTTCAGTTGGCGATTTTGGATATTTAAACTTCAAAATTTCACTGACAATCGAAAAATTAGAGATACCAGGTATATTGGCCAATTTCCCCGCAACGCCTTCGCTGTCTTTTTCGCTAACTTCCAGCATCATATGGCCATAATGCCGGCTGGTCTTGAACCGCAAACCAGCCATTGCGGCTTTTATATTTTTCTCAAGCTTCTGCTCAAAAACCGCTCGATTGCCGAGTTTCAAAGCCAATTCAGCGTAGCGGACAAAAATTATCATATAAATATTATATCGTTTTAAACAACGGCAACAAATCTAGCACTAATGTAAGTGGATTGTCAGGGATAGCCCGAAATCCAAGTTTTTCATAAAAAGTTTTTGCCTTTTCATTTATCGCGTCAACAACAAGCAATCTACACGGCAAATATACTTTCAAAAACTTTGCTATTGCTATGACAAAATTCACAGCAGCTTTCCCGTAACCTCTGCCTTGATATTTCTTATCAATTATTAATTGGCCTATAACAATAGCCGGTCTCGCGTATAACGCCCTTTGTTTTTCACTAGATAATTTGTCTTTTTCAATACTTCTTAATGAAATTGCGATATATCCAAGAAAATCCGATTCATCGCTTTTTATTATAAAAATCTTCGAAATCAACTCCCTGACGCACTTTTTAGCTGATTTGTTCAAAAAGTTGATCATATCTTCCGAATTTTGATCATATTTAAAATCAGGAGGGATTTTCTCGCCCTTGTATGGATAAAATCTAATCTTATACTCCATTTTCTATAAATTGTTTTACGTCTTCATCAAAATGCTTCGAGCCTTCCAGTAGGTTTTTCTCGGCATGTGTAAGATTGGCTCTTTTTTCGTTGTTCTTAAGAAGTTTTTCAAGCCATCCGGACGCCTTTTCGGTTAATATAATCGGCTCTGTTGGGTGTTTTGTTTTCATAATATGTTGTTTCGTTCAAATTATAATACGGCCTGTTTCTAAAACACAATAAATAAAAGTTAACAAATTTCTGACATCAAATCTTTCTCAAAATGCTTTCTAGACAATAATTCGAGCTTTTGCTCAAAAACCGCTCGGTTGCCGAGCTTCAAAGCCAATTCAGCATAGCGGATAAAAATTATCATGATGGCAATTGTTTCTGCGCTTTAAGATACCTCTCAAGCTCTTTTTTTACAACCGTTTCCATCTCATCGCGCGAAATTTTGCCGCTATTGCGCAGAATTTCAAGCTCATTCAATTTCAAGAAATCATCAAGTTTGCGCTTCCAATCAATCATGCGCATCGGCCTCTCAAGCTCAATCTGTAATTCCGCAAAAGACAAAAACTGCTCAACGAGCAAATACAGGCGCCTTAACTCCCGTTCAAACATATAATTTTTTGCGATTTCAGCATCCTCGCGCGTTACAGTCTGACCTTTCCAATTCGTAAGGCCGAGATTTTCTTTTGTACCGTCAATCCGATTTACAACAATTTCCGCAGCAGTCTGACCTGTTATTGCAAAATGAAATTTATTCTGCACAGTCGCGTAGAATTCCTTTGCCGCCTCGCTCGCTGAATTATAATCAATGCTTGTTGCAAAAATATCCTTAACTTTATCGTACAAATTCCTTTCGGATGCGCGAATTTCCCGAATCCTAGCAAGCCATTCCTTAAAATAAAATGTGCCCTCGCCACCCATCTTGAGCCGCTCATCATCCATCGTAAAACCTTTGATAATGTATTCTTTGAGGCGCTGTGTGGCCCAGATGCGAAATTGAGTGCCGCGGAGCGATTTGACGCGATAGCCGATCGATATTATGACATCGAGATTGTAATGAATGATATCGCGAGAAACGGCTCTATCTCCCTCTTTTTGAACTATCCGGAAATTCCGGATAGTTGCCGCCTGATCCAATTCACCTTCGTTAAAAACATTACTTATATGCTCGTTGATTGTTTTTAAGTCTTTTTCAAACAATTCCGTCATCTGCGCTTGTGTAAGCCACACTGTCTCATCCTGCAATTTCACTTCAATTTTTGTCTGGCCGTCGCCAGCTTGATAAATAAGGATTTGAGAATTTTGCTTGTCCATAATTATTGGGTTAAATATTACGTCGAAGCAAGTATAGGTGAGCATATGCTCACCTGTCAATGGATTTATTTCAAACACGCCTTTTATACGACAAAAAGGTTAAATTTTTCTAAACAGAAGATGAAAAATTTCTGGTGCCGAGGGAGGGAGTTGAACCCTCACGCCCTTACGGGCACACGATTTTGAGTCGTGCGCGTCTGCCAGTTCCGCCACCCCGGCTGATAGTAGCGAGAAAAGCGTACCGAAGCGCAGTGAATGCGAAACTCCGTTGAGCATTCACGAAGCGTAGGTCTTCGAGTCAAAAATAAGCGGAGCTTATTTTGTGACGAGAAGAGCTTTTCCCTATTGCGATAGTAGCGAGTTTTGCGGTCAGGAGCGCAAGCGGCACGAAATCAGTGCCGCTGAAGCGTAGGAGGCTGCCAAGCAAAAAGATGCAGCCACACTTGGCTAGCAGATTTTTGGCGTAGGCAGCCAGCAAAACCCTATTGCAAATAACATTTAAATGTACGTTCAATATAATATACAATATCTTAGTAAATTCAAACTATGTTCTGCGACTTAGTTAAAATCCGCGTCATAGCCGGTTCAGGCGGCGATGGCAGTGTTAGCTTCCATCGCGAAAAATTCGTACAAAAAGGCGGTCCTGATGGCGGCGACGGCGGCTGCGGAGGCAATATCTATATTATCGCTGATCAAAATGAAAACAAGCTTGCTGCTATTGCTTCGCAAAAAACGTATCGCGCAGAAAACGGCGTAAACGGCGCCAAAAAAAATTGCACCGGCGCGTCCGGCAAAGATTTAACTCTAAAAGTTCCTGTCGGCACAATTATAAAAACTCTCGACGGCGTGCAAATCGCTGACTTAAAAACTCACGAAGAAAAATTCCTTATAGCCCGCGGGGGCATTGGCGGAAAAGGAAATATCCATTTCAAATCCAGCATAAGGCAAACCCCGAATTTCGCTGAAAAAGGCGAACCAGGTGAAGAAAAAGAAATAATTCTCGAAGTCCAGCTTGTCGCTGACATCGGTATTATTGGGCTTCCATCTGCCGGCAAATCAAGTCTTATCAGCATTATTTCAAACGCAAAACCAAAAATC
>JACRIA010000046.1 GCA_016215735.1 Candidatus Peregrinibacteria bacterium | reverse complement strand
TGAATCACCTCGTCTGTATTGTCTCACGTAACTCATCAAAATCATTCTAATGTACACCCCCAAAAAAATTCAATTCCTTTTATACATCACAAAAACCACTCTTCATTTTTTATCTTTTTGTCAAATCGCGAAAGTCAGGTATGAGGATTTTTTCAATAGACTTAAAGAATTTACAACGGAAGAGGATTTTCAGATTATACAAGCAGATACCGGGTTAGATTTGCCTGTGGTATTTGCAGACTCGCTTATAGAATCCGCGGCTGGCGAAATCGACATACTTTGTCTGCAAATATCTAAGTATGGTTTTTCTATTCCAGTTAACTATTTGGAAAAGCGGCATTCACAATTATATTTAGATCTTCAATCTCCGCCGATAATGTTTAATTTTAACCAATTTACTAATACGGCAATTTTTGAAATTACAAATATTGACGGATTAAAGCCAAAACTTGATGTTAAATTAGATAAAAATCAAAATCTTGTGGTTATGTTTATGGCTTATAAGAAAGGCGATAAGCTTAAAATAATTCCGATAATCGTAGATTCGAATGAAGTTTGCAATATCCAACGCAAGCCAAGCGGCATGTCTTCGGAACATCAGGTGATGGCAAATAAAGCATCAGCTGAAATAGCAAACAGCCTTTTAGTTGAGAAAATTGTTTTGAGAAATTATTTAAATATAGAAGAAAAAGATTTTTCCTACAACGATGTCAAAAAAGTTTTTAACTCAATAAAATTAACCCCTGAGATGGTTGGCATGAATGAAGAGCTTTATCCGAAATATTCTCAAGAAACTGATCCCCTAAATCAGAGAAAATTTTTGCTTATATGTTGGTTGAAAGAACAAATGCGCGTAGATTGAATACAATTAACCAAAAATAACATGAGCGAAATTCCCGAAATTACTCCTGAAGAAAAATATCAAAAAGAATTAGAGGAATATTTATCTCAAGGGGATATTGCAAATGCTAGTTTGATTATTGATACGGTAAAAAACGAGAAAACAACTTTGGACATACAAAGCGCTTTTGATGAGGGTTTTAAAAAATGGACTTTAAGCAAAAAAGAAGGTTTTTGGATGACAGACCTTGACCCTTTTATCAAATTTGCGAGGCGACATAATATCTCCCATAATATTGTGCGCGATTTTTTTGTTAACAAGGTGAGCGGGAAGAAAGCTGTTGATGTTTTTCCACATCTTAAAAAACAGCTTGAAGAACAGCAAAAAAGTCTTTTAGAAACATTGAGAATACTTTCGGGGCTTTAAATCTAAGCATTATTTTTTATCTTTTCGGCCGGACGCAGGTGGCGCGGCTCTGGGGCGCGGAGGGTTGATTTTATGCCTAAAATAAGGTATAATTTACAGATAAAATAAAACAAAAATAAAAATGAGCGACGACGCCAAAAAAGGCGGATACAAAATTGTCTCGGAAAAACCGGGTGAAAACCCGAATGAAAGCGCCGAATCGCAAAAAGAAAAGGATTTTGGGTTTATTGAGGCTGAAAAGGAGAAAGAGGCTGTGATAGGAGAAAAAAAGGATGTTAAAGGAGAGGGTTTGAAAGGCCGCGGAGAAGTCGGAAGGGAAGTTTTGAAAAGCGAAGTTTCAGAGGGCGATAAGGAAACAGAAGCTGAAATCAACAAACTTCCGAATAAACTGCCGGAGACAAAAGAAGAAAAAGAGGCTTTTGAAAGCCTTAAAATTGTTATTAGCGCCGGTATTTTGATTGATGAGTTTAAAAAAATGAAAACGCAGGTGGATTTGGCGAAGATAAAGAATTTTGAATATGTAAGAGGATTGAATCCCGAGGCGTTCAAAAATTCAGCAGATAAGGCCGCTATTAAAAAACTTCAGGAAATCGCGGAAAATCCGGAAAGTCCGCTTTATAAAAAACTTTCAGCAGAATGGCCGAAAATTGTTGAAAAATCCTATGAAAATTATCAGACAGCCAGTTATGTTAAGCAAAAAATGGAAAATAAAAATAAGGAGCCGGAAGGATTTACAGATAAAGCTAAGAGATATGGCAAAGAAGCATGGGAAACCGCAAAAGCGCATCCTGTTTTATTTGTGGCCGGCGCGCTTGCAGGCGGCTACGGACTTTATAGATTTTTCAAATGGATGAAAGGCGGCAAGAAAGGAGCGGAAGCAGTAGGCGAAAAAAAAGAAGGAGCGGGAATATGGGGATGGACAAAACGACTACTTTGGGCCGGTGGAATCGCTTTTGTGGCTGGAAGAATTTGCGGATTTGAAACTGTGCAGAGATGGGCTGAAAAAATAGGAATGGAAAAAGCCGCTAAATTTTTGAATTTAATTTCGCGCGGAAAATTCAAAGAAGCGTGGGAATTGGTATCCAAAGGCCTTGAAAACGAAAAAATTTACGACACAATAATAGCCAATATTGAACGGGAGAAAAAAGTTAAAGTTTCAAGCCTGACGCTGAGAAAAATTTCAATTTTTAAGTATGGCAAGTTTATGCAAGAAGGAATTATCACCGGAAAAATAGATAAAACAAAAGAATCAGCAGAAAACATGCTAACTGAAAAGCTTCCAAAAATCGCTTGGGCTCTCGATTTTTCCGCTGACGAACAAAAAGATATAAAAATTATCCGTGAGTATTTTGCGGCGCATGATATTGAATTGAAGCAAAAAGGGATCACGCCGGAATCATCAATGTTAGAAGCTTACGAAATGATTACAGGCGAAAAAATTACAGTAGCATATGATGTTGCAGAAACTCAAGAATACAAAACACTTCAGGACGCTTTAAAATTCATAAAAGATCCTGTAAAAAGGGAAAATGTGGAACGAACTATCAATATCACTTTTTCTGGATTCGGCAGTTCCCAAAAATTTATAAAAAAAGAATTTATCGAAAAGTTTATTGAGGGTCTTAAAAAAAGAGGAGTTAATCTATCCGATATATCAGAATTGCAGGAAGAGCTTGTGAATCGCCAGAAAGCGCTTAGTGAATTGCGAAATTTAATCATCGCAGATGTACCTTATGATGATATCAATGGAAAGATTGCGGAAGCCGCTGATCATAATGATGACTTGGTTGATTTGATTGATAAAAGATATGGATGGACCGAGTTCGCGATGTTAGTTCCGCAGGGAATCATGTTTGCTTATTGGTATAAAGGAGCAGGCGCACAGGGGCGTGAATTATCTAAATATATAGGTAAAAAAATGATTACCTCGCCCCTTAAAGCGAAAGAGCTATTTTCGCATGAACCAAAGACAATCGCAGAATTTAAAACTGCCGCTGATAAAATAGAAGAAGGAATAAACTCAAAGGGTTTTAAACCTTTAACGGAAGAAGAAAGCCTTAAATTGTCGAAGCTCGAAGGGAAAACACTCGAGTTAAAAGACGATTTTCAAGAGTATAGCGATCTGCAGGGTAAAAAAGCTTTGAGTGCAGAAGTAGATGCTTTAAAACAAAAGAAAGCTATTTATTTAGAAAAGGCAGAATTGCTTGATGCGAAAGAACAGCTTAAGTTAGCGCAAGAAAGCGGCAATAAATCAGCAATAGCTTCGCTGGAAAAACAAATCACCGATCTTAATGCAAAAATAGATAAAGCTGAAGTAGATTTAATAAATTTAAAAGAAAAATACATTCTTACTGAAAATGAATATACGACTAAATATATGTTGAACGAAAATAGAGCGAAGATAAAAGGAGAAGTTTTATCCGAGGGCGGAATAGAAAAATTAGACAAGTTCGAAAGAGACGTTGAAGGCTATGTCGATGATATTGGTAAAAAAGTTGTCGAAAAGAAGAAATTGGCAGAGGATCTTGTAAATGCCGGCAAGCGGACAGAAGCAGACGAAGTTATTAAAGAGGTAAATAGCCTTAGCGAGAAACTTACAACTTCCAATAAGGTATTTTTTGAAAATATTCAGAAAGAGGCGAGATTTTTAAGGGGCCTTGAAGAATGGCTTAAAAGAAATATAAAATTCCTTGGCGAAAAAAATGTTGAAAGAGTGTTCGTTTTGACGAGACAATTGGAACAAGTGATTTTGGCTAAAACTAGACTGAAAGATAGATTCATTACTTTTATCAGAACTACGAAAGGAGCTTCGTATAAGTTTTTTGGAAGACAAATATTGCCGTGTCAAACGTGGAAAGGGAAAATGGTTTTTTGCAGCGTACTTATTGGGGCTGGCGCTTGGGCTGGTTCTGATAAAAAAACTTCTTTGTTAGAAGCCGGAGGCCAGACAGCAGTTGATATAGCTCCTTTCAGCGGGACATTTTCAGATTTTTATAGCGTTTTTTCTGGAAAAGAATTAGTTACGAAAAGAAAACTCGATTTTGGAGACAGGATGATCAGGCTCGGATTTGGGGCTGCTGGTTTAGTATGCGATGTCGGAACATTCTTTTTTGGCCTCGGCCTTGCTGGTAGGACAACCCTTTCAACGATTAGAGCCGGTAAAGTTGCTATAAAATCCACCAAAATTTTGAAATTGGCCGCTGGAGCCGAAAAAGCCGGCGGTATTGCAAAAAATGCAAAATTGCTCAAAACTGGTAAATGGGCTCGCAGAGCCGCTCTGACAGGAGGCCTAGGTTATGCCGGCTATTCTATTGTTATGAAACCTGCTGGAGAAATGCAAATAGATGAAGATACGCGAGAGGTTTTAGGCGATGCTCTGCAGGAGGTTTCTCCGGAACATTCTGCTGATTTTAAAAATGTTGAAGCTAGTAAAACTTAAAAATAAAAAACCATGAAAACATTTTTCAAAAACAATCCGCAGGAAATTTTTATGCCGGAAAGATTAGTTTCCCAAGTGTCGGGAAAACAACTAGAAACAAATGCCGCTGAAAGCCCCGATAAGATAAAAGAAAAACAGCCTGTGCCGTCGAAAGAAAGCAGGGAAGAACAAGTAGTTCAGCAATCAGACGAAAGCAAAGTCGTTCTTCACGAGGAGATCGGTAAAACATGGGACCAAAAATATCGCGAAAAAGTAGTTGAAATTAATAAAAATCTTGAAGAGAAAACTGAAGTTTTGTCTAAGCCAAAGGAAAGTGAGGGAAACAAGGGGAAAATAGAACAGGCTGTCGGAAAAGGCGCCGTAAATGTCGTGCCGCCTACGCCGTCTCCAACTCCTGAACAGAAAGCCGCTGCCGAAGGTTTAGAAGAATTCAAAAAAAGCTGGCTTGGAAGCATAGTTGGATTATTTGGAGGAGAAAAGGCTGAAGACAAGTTAAAAGAGGCATATGCTGGCAAAGGATTTTGGGGTTTTATTGGGACTTTGATGGGTATGACTGCGTTATCCAAAGGCATCGATGCTTTAGCTGGAAAAAATCCAAAAGCAAAACAATACATAGATCAAGGCAAGGGATTTTTCAAAGGTTTTTTGGATAAATTAGGATTCGGAAACTGGATCGCAACGGAAATATCAAAAGATACATTCGAAAAAACAGTACAGAGCGTAGCGCAGAGCGGAGAGAAAGAGTACTTTGCTAAATCAAACTATAAATTTTCGGAAGAAGCTTTTGTGCCGAATAATGCCAATTTAGTTTTGATGAAAGATGAAAAATCGCCGCTTACGATAACCGCGGCAGGTAATATGGAAATTTTTGTTGGTGAAGTAAAGAAACCTTTGACAAAAGGCGAAACAGCCGTATCAGATAAATCAACAATTATTTTGCCGGCAGGAACAAGAATTCCAGCAGGCACGCAATTCGCGGAAGGATTTAAAATCGTTGTCGCGCCGAAAGTCGCAAAGCCGGAAACAGCGGCTGCGCCAGAAACACAGGTTGTGCCGCCAGTCGCGAGCGATGCGGATAAAAGAGAAACAACTCCCGAATCCCCGGTTTCTTAGCGAGCCGCGCTTTTTATGTTATAATCTTTTTGCATATGAAAGCTATTAAAGAAAAATCTCTCGTAATCATAAAACCCGATGCATTGCAAAGGGGATTGATTGGTGAAATTATCAAGCGCTTTGAAAAAAAAGGCCTCAAAATAGTCGGCCTTAAAATGATGCGTTTGGATAAAGCGCTTTTGGCAGAGCATTACAACCACCACAAGGATAAGCCGTTTTTCAAGGATTTGGCGAAATTCATGAGCAGTAGTCCTGTGATTGTTTTGTGCGTTGAAGGATTGAATGTAATAAATGCTGTGCGGCTTGTTTGCGGAAGTACAAAAGCTTCAGAAGCAGAACCAGGTTCCATTCGCGGGGATTTGGCAATGAGCACAGCGTGTAATGTTGTTCATGCTTCGGATTCTGCTGCGACAGCTAAAAAAGAAGTGAAAAGATTTTTCAAAAAAGATGAACTTCACGAATATGATAAGAGTGAATATACGCATGTATATGCGGAGGATGAGCGCAAATAGAATGATAAAAGTTAAATTTTAAAAGTTAAAGTAAATGATAAAGCGGGTATGCGGATTTTTGTTTCAATAAATTTATTGCCGGAGATCAAAAAATATCTTGAAGAAGTGGGGAGCGGTTTTGTTGTTGCGCGAGCGACGCCGGCAAAATCTTCCCATTTGACCTTGAAATTTTTAGGAGAAGTAAGCGATGAAAAAATGCCTGAAATTAAAGAAAAATTGGGCCGGATAAATTTCAAAAAATTTCGCATTGAATTAACCGAAGCAGGATTTTTTACAGATCGGAATGGCCATATTCGCGTGATTTGGGTTGGTTTGACCTCGCCGCCAGAATTGATGCAGCTGCAAAAAGAAATTGAAGACGCAGTGAGTAAGTACGGCGCTGTGAAAACTGAAAATTTTATTCCGCATCTTACCCTTTCGCGCGTGAAATACGCGAATGACAAGGATTTGTCGCGCCAAATAAAAAACGCAAAAATCAAAAAACTCGAAATGGAAGTCGAGCATTTTTCCCTTATGCAAAGCCAACTTTCTCCAACAGGGCCGATTTATACCGAACTTGAAAAATTTGGGGACGGGGGCAGTTTTTGAGTCTCGTTGAGCTCAACGCTAGGTGAATTTTGCCTCCGTCCCCATTCTCTTTGCCTCTGTCCCTATTTTCGACTATTATAGAGGCGCCAATGAATCCAATTGAGCTAAAAATCAAAGCAAACGAGCATAGAATAGCCATTTTAGACATGATTCATAAGGCGAATTCCGGCCATACGGGCGGGAGTTTGTCTGCGATTGATATTTTGACGGTTTTGTATTACGGTTCGGCGCGCGGACAACGTTTAATGAAATTCAATCCGCGCGAACCGAATTGGAATGAGCAGGATTATTTTATTTTGTCCAAAGGCCACGCGTGTCCGGCGCTTTACGTGATTTTGGCTGATTTAGGCTTTTTTGATAAAGAAGAACTTAATCATTTTAGGCAAATGGGCGCTCTACTTCAAGGCCATCCTGTGCGGAAAATTCCCGGCGTAACAATGACAACCGGTACTCTTGGCCAGGGATTTTCAGTTTCAGTTGGACTTGCGATGTGTTTGAAAATGGAAAAGGCGGGAAATCGCGTTTATGTGATGCTTGGCGATGGCGAAGTGCAGGAAGGACAAGTTTGGGAAGCTGCGATGGCTGCGGCTCATTACAAATGCGATAATTTGATCGCGATAATGGATCATAATGGCGTTCAGCTTGACGGCTATGTGCGCGCAATAATGAACATTGATCCAATTGTTGATAAATTTAAAGCTTTTGGATGGAATGTCATTCATATTCGCGAAGGCCATGATATTACTGAATTGCTCGGTGCATTTTCTAAAGCTATCGAACCTTTGCGCAAGCCGACAATTATTATCGCTGATACTGTTAAAGGAAAAGGCGTGAGTTTTGCTGAAAATAAGGCGTCATATCATGGCGTTGCCTTGAGTAAGGAAGAAATGGCAGTTGCGATTCCCGCATTACAAAAAGAAATCGCGGAATTAAGAGGGGACGGTTCTCTTCGAGAACCGTCCCCTTAACCGTAAAGCTCAAAACCACAGCTTAAAAGTTAAAACTTTGAAAATATGGTAGGCGAAAAATCTCAAGAAAAAATTGCGACAAGAAAAGCTTTTGGGCAAGCTGTGGCAGAACTTGGCGCAAAAAATAAAGATATAGTTGTTTTGGATGCTGACGCGTCCAGTTCACTTTATACAACAATGTTTGCTTCTGCATTTCCGGAAAGGCATTTTAATATGGGGATTGCTGAACAAAATATGATCGGATGCGCCGCTGGTTTTGCGATTCGCGGAAAAATTCCTTTTGCGTGTACATTCGCTGTTTTTGCG
>JACRIA010000045.1 GCA_016215735.1 Candidatus Peregrinibacteria bacterium | reverse complement strand
GTTTTGAAAAATACAGACAGGCAAAAGAAAAACTTTTCAAAAATCTTTTTAATTATAAAAGGCATCATGGTGGGCTTACTACTGCGGTTTTAAATATAGACGACAAGAAAAATTTTGAGCATTTTGATAAATATCCTGCTGATAGAAAATATACTTATGGAATTAAAAACGGGCTTTGTAGAGCGCATAATGTAAAATTGCGATCGGATGGGAGTAGCTTTGAATTTAATACGCCCTTCGGGCGTGTGGATATTACTCTGCGCATACCGACCTTGGTAAATGTTTATAATGCTGTCGCGGCTGCGTGCATTGGTTTATCCGAGCATATTCCGCTTGAGATAATCAGACACGCTCTTTATAAAGCAGAAACTGTTCCAGGCAGATTTGAAAATGTTGATTGCGGCCAGCCATTCAAAATAATTGTTGATTATGGGCATACGCCTGACGCGCTTGAAAAACTGTTTTCAACTTACAAAAAATTGATTGCTGCGGCGCGGAGACGTGGAAATTTGATTGTTGTTTTCGGTGCAACTGGCGGCGGACGCGATAAAAGCAAACGGCCGATTATGGGCCAGATTGCGGATAAATACGCGGATTATATTATTTTGACTGATGATGATCCTTACGAAGAAGACGAAATTGAAATTATTGAAATGATTGCGAAGGGCATTCACAGGCGCGAAGGAAATAAGTTTTGGAAAATTCCTGACCGCAGAGAAGCGATAAAACTGGCTTTAACAATTGCACGTGAAAATGACACTGTAATTGTCGCGGGTAAAGGCTGTGAAGAAGTGATGATTCTTCGTGGAAAACGAATTCCGTGGAATGATAAAAATGTTATTAAGGAATTATTGAATCGTGAAATAAAAGTGCGGATTTAATTGCGGCCGATGAATGCTTTGGGCGCAGGCGCTTGTTAGCATTTAGTGAGCATATACTCACCTTTATTTATGTCAACGGATTTTTGATGTTTTAGCTGGACTTTTTGGCTTAGTCGCGCCAGAATATTAGCAATAGCATTAATCAAAAATCTATGGAAAACACGGCGCAAAATTGTGCAAAAATCAAAACAGATAACGACAAAATCCTTCACGAACGCTTCACAGAATACGGCAAAAATGCTCGCGAATGGACCCGAAAATGCGCGCTTCTCCTCCCTGAAATCGAACGACGCGAAATCTGGAAAAAACGCGGGTTTGAAAACATCTACGAATACGCGCGAATTCTGGCTGGAATGAGCAGAAACGCAGTTGACAGTGCTCTTTGGACTTTTCAAAAAACAGAAGATAAACCTGAACTTAGAAAAGTAATTGAAGAAAAAGGAATAACATCCGTGCGGTTAATCGCAAATTTGGCAACTCAAGAAACCGATAAATTTTGGGCTGAAAAAGTGCGAGAAATGAGCAGTTATGCATTGGCTGCGTATGCAAAAGAATATAGAAAAGCTGAAAATCACGCTTGTTTCGAAACGGGAATCGCTACTGCACCACAAACGCAAAATATATCAATGGAGCTGGAGCCGGAAGTCGCGGAAAAATTGGAAAAATTAAAAGGAAGTGGGGAATGGAACGCACTGATGAAAAAATTCATAGAAATGCATGAAAAGCAGCTCGAACAAGAAAAGCCGCAGCCAATTGAAGACGCAAAAAGATATGTGCCTGTCGCAATAAAACGGTACGCGCTGGCGCGCACGAATAGCACTTGCGCGTTTCCAGGCTGCAGCAGGCCGTATGAAATTTTGCATCATACAGTCAGATTCGCGCTTAGCCGCTCGCACGATCCGGATAAATTAACGCCGCTGTGCAAAGCGCATGAACGTCTCGCGCATCTTGGGCTGATTGAAAACGAAGAATCAGCGCCGAGCGAGTGGCGCGTGAGAACACTGCGCGGCAACGTAGATGAAAAATCAGAAAAATATTTAATCGATCAAAAAGTCTTAAAATATCGCACAGCGCTGGGCTGCCATAAGTTTTTGTAATATAATTCAATTATGCAATTTCTCTATCCGATCATGTTTGCCTTTGCGTTGAGTTTTGTTTTGACAGCCATGGCTGTGAAAATTTTTCCTCGTTTTGGCATGCTTGATAGGCCGTGGAAATATGGCTTGAAGCGGCCCCGAATTCCTTATTATGGCGGAATCTGCCTTTATATAACATTTGTCATAGCAGTCGCGCTTTTTTTGCCTTTTGATAAGCACGTTGTTGGAGTTTTGATTGGCGGTACAATGATTTTTGTTGTAAGTTTGCTTGATGATATTTT
>JACRIA010000044.1 GCA_016215735.1 Candidatus Peregrinibacteria bacterium | reverse complement strand
GGGCGGGCCACTAGAATATAGAAATAGACTTTTAACTACGTAGTTTCACGAATCTCGGGTCCATCTTGATTATTGATGATTGTTAACTGATAATTGATACGTCTATGGCATTTTTCGCAAAATCATTCCAAGAACAATTAAAGGCTTTTTTGCTCGAATTAAGCGTAAAACACGGCTTAAATGAAACTGACCTCGATAAAATAATTAGAATGGCGTATGTTTTTTCCGTACGCGACATGAAAAAAATGCGAAAACTGGCGAATCATATGATTTCAAATAAGCTTTTAGATTTGCCCGAAGAAAATATAATTGCGGCGCTCAAGGGAAAATTTTAACTCTGGCTTGATTTGTATTGACATATATGTAAACCTATGCTTAACTTCATTGTGCTATATAAATTTGATAATCCCACATGGAAAATCATAAAGAAATAGAGGGCACTGGCGAATCTGTCGAATCTGTTCAATGTCACAATAGACGAGGAACAGATCAAGGAGAAAAGCCTGATATTGTTAAAGATCTGATATTTTCAGCCGCTAGATTCAATAAAGAGCATGGTAAAATGAAATTTCGTGAAGGCGATAATTTTAAATTTATGCTGGCCACGCAGGCAATTAACGATGTTTTGACTGAAAATTTTATTAGTACGATTCTAGACAAGGCAGCTGCATCCCGTGATGCAGGAAATTTTATTAAAGCTCTTAATTATTTAGTTAAGCATATTGGCAATTATAGTGTTAATGAAGATGAAGCAACTAAAACAAGTCTAGAAAAATTTTTCTCTAATATTAAAAAATGCGCATTCGATACTTATAGCTGCCGTATTTATGTCGGGGAAGACAAACTTTTATATATGCGGATTAAATATTTCAGAAAAACTAATTCAATGGGGATTATGTTGAGCCAGAATTTTCCCTCTGAAGCAAAGGAAGAGTTTGATTACTTGCGTCGGGAATAAAAGTTATATTTTATTTAGCTTTCGGCTGGGACGGCTTTAATTATTTTTTCCATTACTTTCGCGAGAAGATTTTCTGAAAATTCTTTTAATTCGTTGTATGACGGCACAGTATGATGGCGCGTAAGGTAGTCGCGCATAACAAAAACCGCGAATTGAATAACAAGCAGTTTTATTTTTCCGTGGTCGTCATATATTGTTTTTTTCATTCTTTCGGCGTTTGTCCGGCCCTGCGCAATCATGCCTATAGCCCAGTGTTTGATGTCGCGCTTAACAATTTCATTATCATAAGGAATTTCCAGTTCGATATGCGGCGGTTGTTTTGTTTGATCTCCTTCAGCGCCTATTACATCTTTCTGAAATTCTTCGTCGCCAAGCACAAGAACACTCAAAACAAAATGCGGCAGAGTATTTTGTTCAAGAACGCGCGACGCAAGAAGAAGTATGTCTTTTTTCTTTGGATCTTTGAAATATTGAAGAAGAATTTGGAGTAAACGGTCTTCTTTTTTCTTTTGGCGGGCTTCATCTTTCGTAGCCTGCTGCATGGCGGCTGCTGCAGCGCGCATTTGCTCCTTAAATTTTTCAAAACCCTCTTCGGACATTGCTTCGCCCTGACCTTCACCTGGAGCAAATGTATCTAAATCAGCCATATATATTGATTAAATTCCAAGATCCAAATTCCAAATTCCAAACAAATTCCAAACTTAAGCGGGCATTACTGCGCAGCAGCAAACTTGTTTACGCTCACAACAACTTGTGTCTTGCGATGACCATCAAATTTGAGGACACGTTTTTCCTGAAAAACGATTTTGCCGGAAGTTTTAGCGAGAATTGTGTGATCTTTGCCTACAACAACATTTCTGCCTGGAAGATAATGCGTTCCTCTTTGGCGTATGATGATATTTCCGGCTTGCGCGCTTTCTGAATCAAACAGTTTTACGCCGAGCCGCTGACCGGGAGAATTTCGATTGTTTTTGCTGGAACCACCAGCTTTTTTGTGTGCCATATATTGTGTCCGCCTGCGGCGGACGGTTTATTTATATACGCCTGTGTTCGCCTGTTTGTGTCGCTTCGCGACAGTTTATTTCTAGCGCCTGTGTCCGCCTGCGGCGGACGGCGTGTGCGGCGAACGGCGTGTTAGATGCGGATATAATTTTACGAATTTTTTAAATAATTGCAAGCGGAAATGAGGGGTTGGCGGTTTTCACCCCCGTCCCCCTTTGGCACCCCCGTCCCCCTTTTAGCCTTTAATTGAAGCGAAAAACGTGGTATAATATATGGATATAACTGAATATGGTGAAAACAAAAACAAAAGCAATTATTGCGATGTGCGCGATTATGTTTCTGTGCTTGAATACTGCGTTAATCGCGCGCGCTAGTGTAACTGATTTGCGGCCGGTTGAAAGCATTCAAATAAAAGATAAGGTTCTGCGCAATGAAGAAAATATGAGCGGGCCGACTGTTGAAGATTCTGAACGGATTTTTCGCAACGCGATGTTTCTGATCCAACTCCAAAAAAAGCTGAAAGATGCGAACTCGTCATACCAAAAAAGCGCTGAAACTTTCGCTGAAGCAAAGAAAAAACTCGGCGTAATCGAAGATCAGACCGCGACTTTGAAAGATCAAATAAATCGCTTTAATGGGGTGATTGATTATACGAATAAAAAAATTAAAACGGTTTCGCAGCAAATTTACGATTATAATCAGGCGCTTGCTAATGTTTATAATGAAATTGAGGTTTATAAAATCGCTTATCAAGAGCAAAAACAGATGATTGAAAATTACGTGAAAATGCTTTACAAACAGGAAAATCAATATTTGAGTTTTGAATTAAACGGCGAAGTGAGCGCTGTGAAATTGCTTTTGGCGGAATCTTCTGTCGGAGAAACTATGAATTCCATAAAAGATTTGCAATTGCTTGAAAAAACAGGACAGAATCTTGTTAAAAATATCGCGCGGCAGGCCGCTGAGATCAGAAAAAAACAGATTGCGATGGAAGAACAGAAATCTACTCTTGATGATTTGCGCGAACAGCTCCAAAACGAAAAAGACGCTCTTGAGGAGCAAAAATTAGCCAAAGCAATGCTGCTTAAAGAAACGCACGGTGAAGAAGAAATCTATAGAAATTTGGTTGCGCAGTATTTGGCTGAACAGGAAGAAGTTTTGGCTGAAATATCAGCTCTGCGCGATAACATGAAATTTATTGACAGGAAACTGGCTGAAATGGGATCGAAGGCGACGATCGCGGATTTGCAGTCTTTGGTTGATCAGAGAACAGCCGACATGTATGAATTCCAGCATTCTATTGATCCGAACGCTGTATTTAATTGGCCTGTTAAGCCGAGCCGCGGCATAAGCGCGTATTTCCGCGATTCTGCTTACAGAGCGACATTTGGAATTCCGCATAATGCCATAGATATCCCTGTTCCGCAGGGTACAACTGTTTTTGCGCCGCGAGACGGATATGTTTATAAAATCAAAGACAATGGAATGGGCTACAATTACATGATTATGACGCACAGCGATGGATTTATGACTGTTTATGGACATGTGATTGATTTTATCGCGAAAGAAGGGCAGTTTGTGAAGGCTGGAGAGGCGATTGCGCTTAGCGGGGGAATGCCTGGAACAAAAGGCGCGGGCGCGATTACAACCGGACCGCATCTGCACTTTGAAATTTTACGCGACGGCGTGTATCAGGATCCGCTTGATTATTTATCGCTTCTCCAATTACCACTTGAAAATATTCCGTCTAAATACAGCGACAGGCTTGTGAAAGAAAAATCTGAAGCAGGCGTGCAAACTTCTATTGCGCAGGATGAAACACCAATTACAAAGGAAAATATCGAGCAGATTATTGATGAAAACGAGAAGAAAGAAATAGAGGCGGCTTCGAAATTGAAGGAAACCCGTGTAGCGCCGGCTGTAAACAAATAATTTTGCTTCAGGTATAATTGTGGCATGAAGATGAAAAATACTGTCGCGCCGAATCCGTTGACGGATACTTTATTGGGATCTGACCTAATGATGGACCCGCTACAATACGCTGTTTGCAAAAAAATGAATGGCTCTATTTGTGATAACATCTGTCCGGAAAAAGATGTTGTTGAAGGGATACTCCACGCTTATCGCATAAGCCATAGTGATAAGTTTGTTATTAAAAATTTTATTATTAATACTATCGCGAGATTGTTTGGCGCGTTTGATGGCAATAAAATAAGTTTATTTCTAGGCCCAAAGGAAGTACTTATCGAAAGATTTAAAAAGAAAGGCGTTGAACCTGTAATAATCAAAGAAATTATCGGCACTCGGAAACAAATTTATAACACTATATTGAATCTTCCTGATGATGCACTGAAATCTCCTGCTAATGTATAATTAAAGCATGAAATTCTATACGGAATATTTATGGTTCAATACGCCGAAGCGCAGGGATTATGTTTTGATAACGGATCAGGTGGCGTCCGCGGTCGCGAAAAGCGGCGTTATGGAAGGACTGTGTTTGGTTTCCGCGATGCATATTACCGCGGCTGTTTACGTGAATGATGCGGAAGAAGGTTTGATCGAAGATATTAATGAAT
>JACRIA010000043.1 GCA_016215735.1 Candidatus Peregrinibacteria bacterium | reverse complement strand
CGCTTGAAGCTGACGGAAGGCTGGAAATGTGCAGCAAACCGCGAACAAGCCTTCATGATCTCGCTCACGAATTTAGATTTTACAATCATGAAATCACCGAGGTTTCAAAAATTTTTGGGATAGCGCATCTTGGAATCGGTGTTGAACCTTTTCATAAAAGCGACGAAGTTTCTTTTTGTCCGAAAGCGCGCTATTCAATATTAAAAAAGTTTTATAAAAATTCTTCTGCGTTATGCGACTGGCTAAAAATTGTGAATGGCATCCATGTCAATTTTGATTACACTTCGGAACAAGATGCGATTAGAAAATCACAGTTAATGTGGAGAGCAAGTTCAATTTTGGCAGCGATGTTCGCTTTCAGCCCGATACAAAATAATAAACCAGCTGAATATCTTGATACCAGGCTCACGATAACAAATAAATTCGATTCAAGCCGCACTAATCTTCATAAAGAATTTTTGCGCAAGGATTTTTCTTTCAAAAAGTGGCTTGATTTTTGTCTTGATCAAAAGATTTTTTACATTATGCGGGAAGGAAAACCGATTTATCCGAAAAAAACATTTAGGGAATTTATTGAAAAAGGGGTGGCTGCCGCAGGCGATTGTCCCCGCATTTTTCCGACAATACGGGATTTTAATCTGCATTTAAAATCAATATGGCTGGAAATCCGGATTCGGAAATATATTGAATTCCGCGCGATAGATTCTGTACCGCCGTTTTTGGTTATGGCTGGTCCGGCTCTTGTAAAAGGGCTTCTGTACAGCGAAGAATCAATGGCTGCTGTTGAAAAACTTATTGGAGATTTGAGTTTTGAAGAATTAATGCAGCTGCGGGAAGATGTAATTAAAGAAAATCTGCAAGCGCCATTGCGCAAGAAAAAAGTTTTGGATTATGCGAAAGAATTGCTTACGATTGCGAGCGACAATTTGAAATCTTTCAAAAATTTGAATGAAAAAGGAGAGGATGAAAGCGTGTACCTCGAACCTCTGAAAGAATTTGTTTTAATAAAAGAAAAATCTCCGGCCAGATATGTTTTGGAAAAATGGCAGGGCGAATGGGATAAAAGTCCGGCGAAATTGATTGAGTGGTGCACGGCTGAAACAAGGCCTGCATAAGGTTGTAAAGCTCGGCTCATTTGACTATAATCTTTAAGCATTATGCTGAAATATTTAATAAAAGGAGGGATTCCTTTAAAGGGCGAGGTTCGCGTAAGCGGAAGCAAAAACGCGACATTGCCGATAATGTGCGCGACTCTTCTGACAAAAGAGAAATGCGTGATAAAAAATGTGCCAGCGATTGATGATGTTTATTCAATGATTGAAATTTTGCGCGGTCTCGGTTCAATCGTGAAATTTGAAAAAAATATTCTTGAAATTGAAACGCCGAATATAAAAACTGCGACTCCAGCAGAAGACGCGGTTTGCCATATGAGAGCTTCGATTTTGATTGCTGGGCCAATGTTGGCGCGAAAAGGGAAGGTTGATATGGGTTTTCCGGGGGGATGTATTTTGGGAAAACGGCCGCTTGCTACGCATACGCATGTTTTTGAAAAGCTTGGCGCGAAAATTAAAAATCAGACAACGCGGCTAGAAATCAGCGCGGCTAAACTGCGCGGCGCGAGAATTGTTCTTCCGGAAATGAGCGTCACTGGAACAGAAAACGCTGTAATGGCAGGGGTTTTGGCAGAAGGTAAAACTGAAATTCGACTTGCCGCGACAGAACCGCACGTGCAAGATTTGTGTAAATTTTTGAAAAAAATGGGCGCGAAAATTTCCGGAATTGGAACGAATATTTTGGTTATTGACGGCGTAAAAAGTTTGCATGGCGCGGAATACAGTGTTTGCGGCGATTATCTTGAAGCAGGGACTTTGGCGCTGGCGGGAATTATTACTCATGGAAATATAAAAGTGGCTGATATTGACACAAGTTTTCTTGATATTTTATGGCAAAAATTGGCTGATGTAGGCGCGAAATTCAAAGTTAGCGCAAATGAATTTGAAATTTTTCCGCATGATAAAAAATTGCGGCCGACAGTAATTCGCACTGCTGTTTATCCGAGTTTTCCGACAGATTTGCAAGCGCCGATGGGAGTTTTATTAACGCAGGCGAACGGCGTGAGCAAAGTTTTTGAAACGCTTTTTGAAGGCCGCCTTGGCTATTTGTTTGAATTGGAAAAAATGGGTGCGAAAGTTGAATTTATGAATGCGCATCAGGCGCTTATTATCGGACCGACTCATTTGCGCGGGTGTCCTATCGCGAGTATGGATATTCGTGCGGGCGCTGCGATGGTTTTGGCTGGTCTTGCGGCAGAAGGACAAACTGAAGTTTCAAATATTAATTATCTTCACCGCGGATACGAAAATTTGGATGAAAAACTGCGTAATCTCGGCGCTGACATCCAAAAAATAGCGCCTGGATCTTTTGATTTTTTGCAGGGGAGCAGCCATTGAGATGGAGGTGACTCTTTGTGGTTTTAGCGCAGCGGTTTTCTTATGCCAAAATTTTCAGAACCGTCCCCTAAGGCGGTGCGGTTAAAATACAAACTCTATTGTGCTTTTTTCGTCGTTGCGGAAAATTTGTGCATTAAATTTTTGAAGGCGCGAAAGCGTTTCTGGATGCGGATGGCCGAACCGATTTTTGATTCCGCTTTGTATAACAGCAATGGCGGGTTGCACTGCTGACAAAAATTCTTCTGTTGTCGAATATTTGCTGCCGTGATGGCCTACTTTCAAAATATCTGCGCGCAAATCTTGATTTGTAGCCAGTGCCGCGAATTCTTCCTCTGTTGGTGCATCTCCGGTTAGAAAAATACTTAAGCGGCCGTATAAAATTCTGATTAGGGCTGAAGCTTCATTCGCATTTTTTGTGATAGGGGCAGGGATGTCGATTATGTCTAAATAAACTCCTGCGCCGAAATTTATATCTGTTTTACTTGGAGCGAAAACAGTTTTGATTTTTCGCTTCTGGATTTCATTCAAAAAGGAATTATATAAAGGTTCATTTCCTGCAATAACCGGCAAAATTATCGTGCCAATTTCATATTTTCCTACAATATCAATCAGGCCAGCGTAATGGTCGTTATGCGGATGCGTAACAATCACCAAGTCTATGCGGCGGCGGAAATTTCCAGTTATATTGCTGATTAATTTTTGTGCGCTCGAACTTGGACCAGCATCAACTAAGATGTACCGTTTGTCCGGACTTTGAATAAGAATACTGTCGCCCTGGCCAACATCCAAAAAATAAATATGGAGGCGGTTATCAGGAAAACCACGAAGTAAATATGTTGCAATTAATCCTGCCGCGACTGCGCCAAAAATCAAATATTTGATAAAAGCCATGGTGCGAATATGGCACTATTGGATTAAATTTTTCTAAAATTTTTGTGAAATTTTCGGGACCGGTTCTCTGATTATTTCCTGAATTTTCTCATCAGCGCAACTCCTGCTGAACCTAGCGCGAGAACAAGAATTCCTGCTGGGCCTGTCGCGGGGAGTCCCGGAATCACGCCTGACGACGCAACCACGCCCGCACTTTCATTGCCGGTTTTATCTTTGACCGTGAGTTTGAAATAATATTCTTTGCCCGGAACAAGTCCGCCGACATTGTATTCTGTCGGCTTCACGCCGAGAGATTTCAGTTTCGAATACGTTTCTCCTCTATTCATACTTTTGTACAATATCTGGTCAACCAAGTCGCCCGCGCTATTAATGCTCGCTATCCAGCTCAATTTCACTATTGTATTTTTAATGAGTTCTGGGATAAAATCCGTAACATCTTCCGGCGGAGTTGTATCTGGAATAAGCGGGTTAAACTCGAGCTTATTTGCGTTTTCATCAATCAGCGCGCCTGCTTCATCTGTAATGTCTTTTACTGTAAGCAGGTAGATTTTGTTTTCGGGTTTCGCTGTTTTAATAGTGACTGTGATTTTATTGTCTTCAAGTTTTATTTCTTGAATTTCGAGTTTTTTATCCGGCGCGTTTTTCTCAATGATTTCAAAATTTTGCGTCGGATCTTCTTTGAGTGTTACATTTTTATTAAAAAGAATTTTGATTGTTGTTTCATCAACTGGCGTGATTGATTTTAATTGCAATGTTTCTGTTCCAACATCTGTTTTCACTGCTGCAGCGTGGCTGTCAGCAACAATTCCGTTTTCAGTCCCGGGCTTTTCTTGTTCGATTTTCGTCTCTTCGCTTGGCGCAACAATGTGTTCCGCGGCGCTTCCTTTGAAGGAAGCTGTATCATCTTTGCCGCTCACAACAATTTCGCCATTTTTACCGACAAGAGCGTTGCCGATTGTAAACAGGTATTCTGTTTCTGGAATTTGAATTTCTGTCTCAATCAAAATTGTTTTGCCTTCTTTATCTTCTGCGTCCAGCGCAACTGATTTTATTTCGAGACTTTCAAGTGTCTGATTATCAACAATCGTAAAATAATCCGTGATATCTTTTTCCGGCAGTGTTATTGAAGCGCTGAAAATAACTTTCACTGTGATTGCGTCAACTGCTTCGGTTTTGCTGATTTTCAAAATTTTTGATTCATCTTGTAAAACTGCTTTGTCTCCTTCTGCTTGCGGGAATGAGGTAAGGGCGCCGACAAGACCTGCCATTGGGCTGGAACTTACTTCCGGGCTAAAATATTCGCTTTCATTGCCAGCTTTGTCATATGCCGTAACAGCGAAATAATATCTGGCTCCATTATCAAGGCCGCTGATTGGATATTCCAGTACGTTTCCAACATCGATTGTTTTTTCATAACGAACTGTATTGTCTTTCGTGACGCTTTGTTTGCCGTAATAAACTTTGTATCCGACTACAGAAATATTGTCAGTTGCCTTATCCCATTGCAGGCTCACAAAAGAATCGCCTGGGACGGCTTTCAATGCTTCAACATCTGATGGGGAAGTGATGTCAACCGGGCCCTGCGCAAAAGCATACGCGGGAGCCATGAAATTGAGCGCTATCATAAGCGCGGAAAGGAAAATGTACAGTTTTTTCATTTTTGTTTTTGATTAATGGGTTTGTTGGTGTCGCTTCGCGACCTTTTGTTTATATAGAGCTGTGTTCGCCTGCGGCGAACGCTCTGTTGTTTAAGTGTATCTATATATTTTAACAAAAAAGTCAGCTTAAGTCAATGTACATTATGAAAACTGGGTTGAAGCGGGATTTTGAGATGTGGCTTTATTTTTCTTTTTCTTTCTCCTTTTCAATCTCTTTTCTCATCTGTTCTTCTACTTTGGGATCGTAGGATTTGCCGATTTTTTCATCGTATTGCGCGGCGCGTTCGTATGCTAATTCGTATAGATGTCTAAATGCTTCCGCGACATCTTTGCTTTCGATGATCGCCGCGAATTTTTCTTTAAGGGACATTATTGCTACTTTATCGTCATAAATATTGATTTCAATCGAAATTTGATATTTAAGCGGCACTATTTTGCTTTCTCTCAAATGCTTTTCATCCAACTCCTTGGTTCTAAACGATTCTTTTGTATAAGCCACAATCGAATCAAGGTGTATGCCTCTGCCTGCGCGCCTTCCATAGTATTCGGGGATGTAGCCGGGCATAAAGGAATGGCCGTATTCGACTGAGCAAAAGGCCAAAATTGTACTTTTTGAGGTTAATGTGTCTTCGTAAGCGCTTATAACACCCTCAACGCCTTCATAAAATTTCACCTTTAATTTTCCTGCAGGATTTTTGTAGATTGCTTTGAATTCTGGGAGGATTTTTTTTGCGTGCTGAATATTGCTTTCTATTTGCTTAAGCTGTGTTTCCAGCATTGACAAGAGCCTTTCTGGATCTTCTGCGGCAAATATCATTTTTGATTTTTCTTCGTTGCTGCTTATTAATCCCTTGGTGATAAGCGAGTTTAGAAGGTGGTATCCGTTGGTTCTTGTGACGCGCGCTTTTTTGGAGATTTCCGTGACTGTGGATGGGCCAAGTTCCATTAAAGCCAGATATACTTTGGCTTCTTTATCGGAAAGGCCGATTTTTATAAGATCTTGCAGCATGATATTAGGCCTGTGTTCGCGTGGTGGTGTCGCTTCGCGACGTTTTATTTATATACGCTCTCCGCTTCGCTTCGAGCGTGTGTTGCGCGGGCAGACGAGAGGATCCGCGCGTGGTGGTGTTGCTTCGCAACAATTTGTTTCTAGCGCCTGTGTTCGCCTGCGGCGAACGGCGTGTTCGCGACAGTTTTTATTAACGTCCTCCGTCCCGCCTATGGCGGACTACGGACGTATTGTGTCAAAAAAATTATACAATCTTAATATCTATCAGAGATTTTATACAAATTTAACATATTTTGCAAGGGAAAGTTAATGATTTTTTAATTATTTTGTAAGATTTTTGAAAGGTCGGCATGCTAGAATTTTCGCGAAAAATACTATTGACATTTTTTATGAAAAAGACTATTTTAAGGTCTAAACAGCTAAAAAGGGCCTATATCCCAAAAAGGCGGAAAAAACGGTTTTTCTCGATTTATCTCCCGCAAACTGCCATTATAGGATTATCGGAAATACAAATTCAAATTTAAAATATATGCTAACTATTATGTCAAAAAATTTACACAATGTATAAAAAACTTACGCCAGAAGACTACATAACATCTTCAATAATCAGATTTGGAAGCCACGATAAATATATACAGGAGAAAATTCTTGTGGATTTTTTCGTGATCAAAGGAAATATGAAAATAGCCGAGGGCCTGCGGAATTATATTAAAAAGCATCTGAAAGAGCTCAAAAGCATGCCGAAAATAAGGCTTCTTGATGTTGGGCCTGCCATAGGTGCGATTACGACTATGCTTGCTTTGCAGGAATTGGACAGATGCGGCCTTTTAGAAAAAACACAGGTGTATTTGGCGGATGTTTCACAGCGGGTGATCGATAAAACTCGAGAGGGAGATTTTTATTTCCCAAAAGCTATTATTAATTCTCTGCTGAAGCGGAAAATAATGAAAAAATTAAAGAATTTAAAAGGCTATGTCTGTTCTGCTTCAAATCTGCCTTTTAAAAATGATTATTTCGATATAGCTGTGGCGGGATTTTTGTTTAATAATCTGCATAATCAGACAAAATTTTCTTCTGCTAAACAGATCGAAAGGGTTATCAAGAAGAACGGCTTTATAGGCATTGCTGACCAATGGTTCAGGGATTATAAAAAAGAATACTGCGCGGAGCACGCGAATGACGTAATTCCGCTGGCTTATGAATCAATAATGTCGATGGATAAAATTTTAAAGTTTTTCACTTCGACGTATATCAGGGAGCGCTCGCGATTAAAAGACGTTTCAAAAGAAAATTATTATTATTTTTGCGGAGAAAAACGATGAAACTTAGGCTGCGCGGAAAAAAGCAATCTAAAAAATGGCAGGCACAGAAATAAGGCTATAAGACCGCGGGCTACATTTTTTCCGGACTTTCGATGCCGAGGAGATTAAGTCCTGTTGAAATAATTTTTGCGACTGCCTTTGTAAGTTCGAGCCGGAGTTCGCGCTGAAGCGAATTTTCCGACTGCAAAACCGGCACTGTGTGATAAAAAGCATTAAAGTTTTGCGCCAGATCATAGAGATAATTTGTGAGAAGATTCGGCTTATATTGTCTGGCGGCTTCAATTACATATTCTGGAAATTTAACAGCTAAACGGGCAGATAAAAGCTCTTTTTCATCTATTAATTCTGCTGGCGCGTGAGTAATTTGTTTTGTATTTTCTATTGCTTCGAATAAAGAAACTTGGCCGGCCTCTTCTGCCTGCTTTGCTTGTTTCGCTTTGCTTTTTTGTTTTTTAGCGCCGAATAGTTCTTCATATTTTTTAATAATACTCATGGCGCGGGCGTACGTATATTGCAAATAGCTGCTGCTGTTGCTTTCAAGCGAAAGCATTTTATCCCAATCAAACGTGATATCTGTTCCGCGGGACTGGCTCAAAATATTATATTTAACTGCGCCGATACCGACGATTGAGGCGATTATGAGTTTTTCTTTATCTTTGAGTTTTGGATTTTTTTGTTCGACAATCAGCCGCGCTTTTTCAATTGCTTCTTTCAAAACTTCGTCAAGAAGAATTATATTTCCTTTGCGCGTGCTCATTTTTTCATCTTTAAAATCCATTCTGCCAAAATCAACATGGATACGTTCTGTCTTATCCCAGCCTAAAAGTTCAACTGTTTTAAAAAGCTGTTTAAAGTAAAGCGACTGTGCTTTATCAACAACATAAATAAGTTTTGCGGGATGCCACTCTGAAAGCCTGTGTTTTATTGACGCAAGATCGCGCGTTGAATACAAAGTCGCGCCGTCTGATTTTTGCACCAAAAACGGCGGAAGAGCGGCGTCTTTGAAGTCAACAATCAGCGCGCCCATTTCACCCGCGACAAAAATTTCTTTTTTCTTTCCTTCATCAAGCACATCTATCATTTTGTTATTATAAAGGCTTTCCGGAGCCAAAATATCAAAATAGACTCCGCCGAGAGCGTCGTATGTTTTTTGAATATCTTTTAAACTTAATTCCTTAAGCCACTCCCATATTTCGCGGTTTTCTTTATCATTATCTTCCAACTTTTTGAATTCTTCTCTTGCGCGGTCTTCAAGGGTTTTATCTTTTTCCGCTTCTTCGTGAAATTTAACATAAAGGCGAAGCATTTCATTCATCGGATCCTCTGCAACTGTTTTTTTATCGCCCCATAATTTATAAGCTGTGATGAGTTTGCCGAATTGTGTACCCCAGTCGCCGAGATAATTAAGGCCCAGCGCGTTATATCCAATAAATTTATAAATGTTTATGAGCGCTTGGCCGATTACCGTTGAAAGCAAATGATGAACGCCGAGCGGCTTCGCGATATTCGGAGAAGAAAAATCAACAATGATATTTTCATTATGGCCGATGTTCATTTTGGCGTACGGCGCGACTTCGGCGATGATATTTCGCAGTTCATTCTGTATCCATGATTTATCAAGCGTGAAATTTATGAATCCCGGCTCTGCGAAGGAAATTTGGCTTATGTACTGCGGTTTTTCAAGATGCTTCGTTAATTGGTCATAAATCTCGCGCGGTCCAGATTTTACAATTTTCGTTAAAATCATCGCTGCGTTTGAAGAATAATCGCCGAAATATGATTCTTTCGGAAATTCGATTGAAAACTCTGGAATTTCTTTTATTTCTGAAAATGTTTTTGCGATTGCCGCCTCCAGCAAATCATGCAATTTTTCTTTGATGAGACGCGTTTCTGGTTCGCGCGTTTGTTTATTTTTTTTCGCTGGAACTGGTTTTGGTTCTGGCTTGGGCTCCAGTGTTGGTTTCGGTGTTAATTCCTGCTGTTGTTCTGCTGGCGGTTTCGGTTTTGGCTTGGGCTTTGGTTCTGGTTTTGTTTCTTTTTTCGGCGCCTCAAGCTGTAATTCTGGTTCCATCAAAGGTTCTGGGGAAGGCTCGGCTGGTGGTTGTTTCGGCAATGACTCCTGCGGCGCAGGTTTTTGTGGTTTTTTCTCGGTTTTTTTGCCGTGCTGAATAACCCACAATTTAACAGGCGGTTTAATCGGCCCGCGTAAAAATTTTTGCTGGAGAGCAATTCGTTTTGGTTCCGGCGCGTAATGCGTATCTGTTATTCCTGTTCTGCCGGAAACACCAAGATTAATTTCAAAAATCGTATCGCCAAGTACGTGCATTTCAGCTGCACCCTTGCAATATTTTGTAATAAGCGAAGCGACATCATGAGAAATATTTTTGACTTTTTCGAGATCCAAAATTCCCGCGTTTTCAACAAAAATGCAGATATTTTTCGAGAAAGGCATTAAAGCTGTGCGTTCGCTTTCGTACGTATTCCACATGCGGCTGATAACGCCTGCTCTATCGCGGTAAATTACTTCGCCGTTCTGCGGAGGCACCATTTTTGCTGATCCGCGAAGCACAAATGGCTCGTTGCCTGTCGCGTGCGTGAGTTCCAAATCTCCGCAAAGCTCATCAATGTCAATGCCCCAAACCGGCAATTCGTATTTTATTGAAAAATAATTAAGCAAATCTTCCAACGCTGTGTAAAAAACAATTTCGCTTTTACCGTACGCTTTAAAAATTCGTTCAAGCAGAGGAGGGTGTTTTTGAACATTAACACCGAAGGATTCGAGATAACGCCTCCATGTCGCAATGCTTGGACTAAGCTCTATGCCGCTTTTGCTAATAACTGACTTTTTTTGAGCAATAACGCCGTTCAAAAGCTGGCGTGTTGCTGAAAGTGTCCGTTCGTTATTTATGTTTTTGACAACAATGGCTCCCAGCATAAATCCCGGAAAAACTTTGTTTATTTGCGGAGCGATTCGGAGATTCATAGCTTTAATTTACCACCATTCAAATCTTAAATCTACGGTCTTATAATCGTGGATTTAAGATTTATCCGCCGTAGGCAGACTCGCCCCGAGTACTCGGGGCGGACGGCGTGTTCGCGACAGTTTGTTTATATGGCGCGGGCAGACGAGAGGATCCGCGCATGTTGGCGGAGAGGCTGGGATTCGAACCCAGGGTCACCGTGAGGCGACAATCGCTTTCAAGGCGATCGCTTTCGGCCGCTCAGCCACCTCTCCAATTAAAAGCGCAATTACAAGCCTTATATTACATTAAACTGAAAATCGTATAAAGTGCGCCTAGATTGATGTAATACGGATGATCTTCACCCGGCACATCGAGTATGCCTTTTTGGCCTTTATCAACATAAACTGCGGCTATTAATTTTTTCTTTTGTGTCGGAGCGATTTTTACTTCTATGTTCGTGTGCGGACCAGCCGGCAAATATACATATCCGAGAATTTTTCCTGCTTTATAGAGCGGGCCGATTTTTTGTTTTTCTTTTTCTGGAATCGGATCTGCTTCGTGAATAACAAGCCAGCCGTTAACTGGGATCGAGGCTTTATCAATAATAACTTTGTTGTCCGCGATTTTCTGGTCGGCTGCTTCGATTTCCGGCAGAGACGCGGTAACCTGCGGCGTATCATCTTTAAATTTACACGCGCTAAGCGTAAACGCGAGCGATAAAATCAAAAGTGCTGTCATAATTCTTTTCATAGCATTATTATACAAATTGATGAGATTTGAACAAGTATTAAAAAACGAACCAGCGTATAGAATCCGCCAAGCCCGCGGAGCAATTTTTCAAAAATTAATTTCAGACTGGTCGCAGGCAACGAATATGCCGAAAAATCTGCGCGATATTTTGAATGAAAAATGTCCGCTTGAAATTGATGCTGAAATTTTCAAATCGAAAGACAAAAAAACCGTGAAGGCTTTGATGCGGCTCGCGGATGGAGAAAAAATCGAATGCGTTTTGATGCGATATGAAGATCGCGAGGAAAAAAATCGAAATACTGTCTGCGTTTCAACGCAGATTGGATGTGCGCTTGGATGTACATTTTGCGCGACTGGAAAAATGGGGTTTAAAAGAAATTTGACAGAGGAAGAAATCATAAATCAGATTTTATTTTTTAGCCGAAAAATCGGGGACGGAGGCAAAATCACGAATGTTGTTTTTATGGGAATGGGGGAGCCATTTTTGAATTATGAAAATGTAATCAGCGCGATTAAATATTTGAATGATAAATCGACTATGGGCTTGGGTATGCGGAGATTTTCGATTTCAACTGCTGGAATTCCCGAGGGAATTAAAAGATTTGCTGATGAAAATATCGAAGTGAATTTAGCATTGTCTTTGCATGCGCCAAACGATGAATTGCGGTCAAAATTAATGCCGATTAACAAAAAATATCCGATTAATGAAGTTTTGCACAGTCTCCAGTATTATCAAAATAAAACCCGCCGAAAAATAATGTTTGAATATATTATGATTGACAGGGTGAATGATTCGGATTTTTGCGCGAATCAGCTTGCGGGGATTTCCAAGAAATTTATCTGCGCAGTGAATTTGATTCCGTATAATACGACGGGTATTTTCAGAGCTTCGCCGGCGGATAGGATAAAAAGTTTTCGGGGAATTTTAGAACAGCGCGGGGTTGAAACAATACAAAGATTCAGTTTCGGAAAGGACATAAAAGCCGCGTGCGGGCAATTGGCAGGAGAAAAGTGAAATCAGCGATGACATAATCATGTAATTTGTATATAGAGAACCGGTCCCTATATTTCAACGATCACGGGAAGAATTAAGGGTTTTCTATCAAGCTGATCTTCTGTTGTTTTTTGAAGCTTATTAGCAATATATCGTTTTATGTCGCTGCGTTTCGCGCCAGGATGTTTTTTTGTGATTTCCTGATATGCGGCTTCCGCAACTTTTTTCATTTTTTCTATCACTTCTTCGGATTTTTGCATAAATACAAAGCCCCGCGAAATAATATCTATTTTCGCGTTGAGTTTGCGGGTTTTCGCGTTGATTGTTAGAAGAACTATTACGATTCCGTTTTCAGACATCTTGTTTCTTTCGTACAAAATCTGCGTTCCGATATCGCCGACGCCGTAGCCGTCTATTAAAATATGTTCGAGCTTTATTTTTTGATGCGACGCATGGACTTTGCCAGCACCAAGCTCAAGAATGTCGCCGTTTTCAATCAAAATAATATTTTCGTCTTTGATTCCCATCTCAATACCGAGCGCTTTATGCGCCTGCCGCATAAAATATTCGCCGTGAATCGGAACAAGATATTTTGGTTTTATCAAATCAATCATCATTTTCAAATCTTCCTGACAACCGTGGCCGGAAGTATGCACATCTAAAGTTCTATCATGAATAATATTCGCGCCGAGTTTTGCGAGATTGTTGATTACATTCGATATTGCTCTTTCATTGCCGATAATCGGACTCGCGGAAATCAGAACTGTGTCGCCGGGTTTGATTTTTACGAATTGATGTTCTTTTTGCGCAATTCTTGTAAGAGATGAAAATTCCTCGCCTTGACTGCCGGTTGTAAGAATAATTGTGTCTTTGTCAGGGCCGCCTAAATGATTTATATCCTTGACAAGATTCGCTGGATAACGCAGATAGCCTAGATTGCGCGCTATTTCAACGCTGTCGTGCATACTGCGTCCGCTAAGAAAAACTTTCTTTTTGTGTTTTAACGCAATATCAAAAACCTGCTGAAGTCTGCCGATTAGAGAAGAAAATGAAGCAATAATCATTCTGCCTTTTGCGTTTACGATGAGCGGTTCGAGATTAGCGCCGATAGAAGTTTCAGACATTGTGCGGCCAGGCTCGAGAGCGTTTGTACTGTCGGAAAAAAGAGCTAGTACGTTGGAAGCGCCGATTTTCGCGATGTGCTGGAGGTCCGCTGGTTTTTGGTCGCGAGCAGGAGTTTCATCAAATTTAAAATCGCCTGTATGGACTATATTGCCAGCCGGCGTTTTTAATAGAACGCCGACAGCATCAGGAATGCTGTGATTCACCCTGAAAAATGCCGCTTCTATGCGGCCAAATCGCAAAATTGCTTTATCTGGATCGAAAATGTGAATTTTCGCGCGGCGCTCGAGACCGAATTCTTCAAGCTGTTTTTTGATAAAACCTGCTGTGAGTTTCGCGCTAAAAATCGGCGGAAAACCGAGTTTTTCAATCAAATAAGGTATGCCGCCTATGTGATCGAGATGACCGTGCGTGATAATTATTCCGCGAATGCGATTTTTTCTTTGTTCAAGATACGCGGTGTCGGGAATGATGTAATCAATGCCGGGCATTCCTATTTCTGGAAATTGAAGGCCAAGATCGATTACAACAATGTCATTTCCGCATTCAAAGACCATTGTATTTTGTCCGACTTCATTTAAACCGCCAAGCGGGATTACTCTTAAAACATCGCCTCTTATGTGATGAGGCGGCTTGTTAATGCGCGGGCTGTGCGCATGTGGACTTGACGGCCGGCCGCGATAAAAATGCGCGGGCCGGCTAGGTGGAACACGGTGCGCATGGCTGGTTACATGTTTCTGAAAATTTTCTTTCATGCTCTTATTTTATGCTTCAACATCTTATTCATCAATTATATTATAGCACGAAAAAGGGACGGAAGCAAAGTTTACTCCCGTCCCAGCTAATGAATTTATTTTTCCGATGTCCCCAGTCCTATTATTTTTTCTAAATTCCCGATAAATTTTTGGATAAGACCAAGCAGATTTTTCTTGTCGAGTTTATGCAATAATCTCATTATAAATTTCTCGCTATAGTCAAGATTTTCATATTCTTTGTGTATTTCATGCTTTTTTGGGTTTGAAAATTTCGCGTATACAAATTTTGGCGAATCGTCGGATTTTTCGAATACAAATTGGGGTTTATTTTTGTAATAATTCACTATGTCTTCTTCATCAGGCTTCCCATCATCGTTATCATCACTGTAAGGTATTCCGTTATAAGCATCGGGGTGTTCGTCCATAATATTTTTATACTTTCCATATGATTGCATTGCTTCTTCAATCAGCTTTGTCCAATTGCTTAGTTTCAATAAAAGGTCTTTTTTAGTATCTTCATCTTTTTCCTGGCTAAGAAGTTTTTGGATGACTATTTCTGCTTTGCTTAATACGTCTTGGAAATCTTTTTGCGAGTTTGTTCCGAGCAATTTTAATATTTGTCCTGCGTCCATGTTTTCACCTTTAAGTCCTTCGACAATGGAGTGCAGTGTTTCATAATCGGCTGTATCTTCTTTGGAAATGCCGTTTATAATCTGGAAAAAATTATCTTTTAATAAAAAATTTCGATCTCCTGTGCCAAATGTTTCATCAAGTATTTTTTTGAGTGCTTCTTCTTTCTCGCTTAATTGTGGTTTTTCTTGATCTTCTTTTGCTTTTAGATTGTCTTGGCAGATTTTAAGATTATCATTTGCGGTTGCGAGTTCTGTATCTTTTTTCGACAAATCTTCTACTCTTAATTTAAGCTGTTTTTCCAGGTCTTCTATTCTGGTTACGAGTTGATTTTTATTTGCGACGCAGTTTTTATAATCTGAATCTGTATAAGTCTGAACTCGCGGCGGCTCTTTACACCCTGCAATAACTGTTATGAACGCCCCTAGTACAAATACTAAAAGCGCCTTGACTTTTAGGGATATTTCCCTTGGCGTGAGCCTGTCTTCTCCCGTTATTTTCAGCTCTTCGGGTATTATGAAGGCTGATAGATCAGGTGTAGCGCCTGTTTCGGGGAGAATGAGATTGTTTTGAGGCATAATGAGTTTGGTTAAAATTTATATAGGAGGTCATTATACATGAGTCTATTTTTTTGTCAAGGGTTAATTTTGGCGCGGCAATTTGACGGGGCTGTCATTTAAGGCTGAGTTGTTTTTTGACATTGCTAATTAATGTTTTCACCTCTGGCAATAAGCCTTTTTTATCAAAACTCCGCAACATTCTAAGGACGAATTTTTCTGTTCCGTAGAGATTTTCGTAGCTCACGTGTTGTTTTTCTTTGGCTGGATTGGCGGCAAATTTTTTGCATCCTATTACTCTGTAGGTGTATGGATCCTGTTCATAGTTATTCTTTGTGTAGGCATCTGTCCTTTCATCATAATCAGCCCAGTCTGGATGTTTGTCTATAATATTTTTATATTGATTATAGATTTTAAGCCCGTTTTCACATGTTTTTATTAGTTCGGCTATTTTTTTTATAAATTCCATTTTTTCTTCATTTTTAAGTTGTTTTAAGGCATTATCTAAAATTTGCTGAGCTTGGTTTGGATTCTTCGCGAACCAATTGAGCAATAAATTTTTTACTCTTGATTCACATTTAGGAAAAATTTCATCTAGGCTGTAGTATTCGTCGAAGCTTATTAGAAAATTAATTAAGATATCATGTAGATGGGATTTCAGCAAAATTACATTATCGTCTGCGCCAAGCACTTGACGAAGAATATCCTGCGTTATTTTTCCTAAATGTTCTTCTTTTTTTTGCTGCTGGTCTATTTTTTCGTTTTTTTCATCTTGCTGCGGTTTATTTTTTTCGGTTAATTCTATTCGGCATTTATCTTTCTCGTCTTGCGCGGTTTTCAGTAATTTTTTTAAATCTTCGAGTTCTTTGTTTTGTTTTCCGATAGTATTTTTGCAGTCCTTTTCTGCCGCGGCGAAGTCGGTTTTTAGCTTCAAGGTGGCTTCTTCTGATTTATCACATCCTGTTACGGCTGCTGTAAACATGCCTAAAATCATTAGGACAAGAAATTTGACTTTTTTGGAGATGATTTTTGGCGTAAACTTGTCTTTTTCTATGGCTTTCAGCTCTTTTGGAATGAAAGCTGACAGATCAGGTGTTATGCCTGTTTCCGGAAGTTTGAGATTGTTTTGAGGTATAATATTTTGGATTATATAGGATGTAAAGTATAGTGGAAATTTTTTATTCGTCAAAAGCAATTTTTTAGCGGTTTTCTGTTGGCTTATATTAGGTTAAAATTAGCTTATGTTGAAAACGGATAAAATAGCGATTATCGGATACGGCGAGGAGGGAAAGGCAGTTTATGAATATTTAACGCGCCATGGATTTAAGGATATTACGATTTGCGATCAGAAGGGGGACGGGGGTATGAAAGGGGGACGGGGTTTGGGCCTGCCGGTTGGCGCGAAAAAAAGATTAGGGCCGGATTATTTGAAAAATTTGGCGGATTTTGATGTGATTTTTAGGAGCCCGGGCGTGAGTGTTTTGAAGCCGGAAATCGCGGCGGCGCGGCAAAAAGGCGCGGAGGTGACGAGCGCGACAAAGTATTTTTTTGAAAAATGTCCGTGTAAAATCGTGGGCGTGACTGGAACTAAGGGGAAGGGAACTACTGCGAGTCTGATTTGGGAGATGGGGAAAGGGGGACGGAGGCAGTTTTTTCTTGGCGGAAATATTGGCGTAGTGGCAATCGAATTTTTGGATAAGCTGGCTGCGCGCGACATTGTGATTTTGGAATTATCGAGTTTTCAATTGCAGGATTTGGATAAAAGTCCGCACATTGCTGTTGTTTTGAACACGACTTCAGAGCATTTGGATTATCATAAAAATGTTCGCGAATATTTGGAGGCGAAAGAAGCGATTGTAAAATATCAAAAAGCTGGCGATTATGCAATTTTTAATAAAGACTATTTGTATTGGAAAAAATACGCGAAGCTCACGGCAGCGAAAAAGATTTTTGTAAGCGCGAAAGATGTGAAAAAGAAATTTGGCGAAATTGAAATTGCGCTTCCAGGGCATCACAATTTGGAAAACATTGCGGCGGCTGTTGTTGTTGCTGAAATTTTGAAAGTGCCGGTTAGTCGTATGCGCGAAGTTTTGAAAACTTGGCACGGGCTTGAACACCGCCTTGAATTTGTCGCGGAAATTCGCGGCGCGAAATATTACAATGATTCTTTCGCGACAACTCCTGATTCAACTATTGCGGCAATAAAATCTTTCCCAAAAAATAATTTGATTTTGATTGCTGGCGGAAGTGAAAAATTCGCGGATTATAAAAAATTGGGCGAGGAGATTGTGCGCCAAAAAAATCTGCGGGTCGTGATTTTGATCGGACAAACTGGCCCGAGGATTGAAGATGCAATTTTGAAGGCAGAGAAGAGGTTAAATGCCGCGGCTCGACGCATGCGGCATTTAACTGTTATTCGGCGCGATGATTTTGAAGACGCGGTTTTGGAAGCGTACGTGCGCGCTGGACGCGACTGGGTTGTTGTGATGTCTCCTGCGAGCGCGAGTTTTGATATGTTCAAAAATTACAAAGAGCGCGGGAAAAAGTTTAGGGAAATTGTAAAGAGTTTTGACCCGTTACTCTAATGTTGGCTCAAGACATAATTTTATAAACGATTTTTGCCCAGTTGAGTTTGCTGTGAAATCGGATTGCTTAAAACCGCTGCAAATAATACTTTTCAAATGTGAACTCATTTCGTTTTGCGCTGAAAAAACTTTGTATAACCCAGTCACGTATTCTGCGCGATTTACAAAATTACCCGGCTTGAATGTATTGTCTGGATACCCTTTTATTATGCCTTCGTTCGCCAAGCCGTACAAAGGCGATGCATAGTATGCATTTTGATCTACGTCGTTGAATTCTACATGATATCCTACCGCATTCGCGATTAATAAAGAACTTACGCCTCCGATAATAAAAATGGCAATAGCTAGAATGATTTTTTTCATAATTTTTTGATTGCTAAATATTACTATTTTATAGTTTATAGCAAAATGGGGGGGGTCAAGTTCAAACTGTTCTACTCTATGAATTAGAACCGCTTTTTTAAACGTTGCAAGCCTTCCCGGGAAGGCTATTCACAAATTCGATAAATCGTTCCCAGCTAAACTGTCCCAGAACCGTCCCCGGCCTGCGCAGTTTCTTTTTTGCGGAGCAGATTTAGCATATCTCGCGTGATTGCTTTTGTGGCTAGCAAAAGCCCAAAGTAAATAATCGCGGCGAGGCCCATCAGAACTAAAACAGACCAGTTTTCCATTATTTTATAAAGCGGATTATATAAGAAATAAATAGCAAAGCCCATTGCCAGCGATGAAAAAATTATTTTAAATGTGTTCGCAAATTTGAGAGAAAAATGGAGACTGATGCGCGAATAAATTATCATCAAAATTAAAACTATTAATTGCGTTGCGACGCTAATGTATGCTGCGCCGATAAATCCATAGCGCGGAATAACAAGAAAGTTCGCAATTATATTAAAAATCACGCCGGCCAGATTTATCCACAGCAAACGCATTTGCTTATTGACTGCGATTAAAATAAATGAAAACACAACCGCGATAAATGAAAGCGTGAATGCGATTAATAAAATTTTCAGCGCAATATCAGAGCCGTAAAATCCTTCAGAAAGCCTGCTTAAAAATTCCGGGCCGGAAATCACAAATACTAACGGATACGCGAGCGCGATTCCTCCTGCAAGAATCGGAAAACTCACCATAATTATAAAATCGTATGAGTATTGGATAATTTTATTGTATGCTTCAGCGCCTTTTTCAATTGATTTCATAAGCACAGGCAAAACTGCATTCATAAAATAAAGCGGCAAAAGCGTGATTTGCTCAAAAATTTTCATGGGCACATTATAGATGCCTGTTTCTGTCGGACCGCGGAAAAAATAAATCAGAAGCGAATCGATTTTGAAATAAAAAGTATTGAGAATCAGCGCGATGCCGTATGGAAGCGATGCGAATAAAATGTCTTTCCAAAGCCGAAAATCAAATCTATATTTTATCGGAGCGAGTTTTCGGGTGAAATAATATGTCATTCCTATAAACACAACGCTCGCGGCGTTTCCTGCAAAAATCATGTGATAAAAACCTGCGTCGGAAGCTGCTTGCGCAGCGCCGACTGTACCGGCCTGCGCGCCATTTAGGGGGAGTAAAATATAAATCACAAAAATCATGTATCCGACAGCGAGCGCTTTAAAAACTATTAGCGCCAGCGAGCTGTATTCCATTTTCAAATGAACCTGCAAAACAGTACAAAGCGTGCCTTGAACCATCGCGGCCCAGATTGTGAAAGACGCCATGGCAACGCCCAACGGAATGCGCGTTTCAGAATATTGCGGAATTAGAAACGCGGCAGCAATCGCGAGCAGCATTGTAAAAGTAATGAGCGCGGTACGCAGGCCAAGAACATTTCCGGCAATAATCGGGATGCGGTTATTATCGCGCGACATCTCACGAACCGCAATTGTAAAAAGTCCGAGGTCAGCGGCGATTCCGAAGAAAGCTAAAAACTGGTAGATTGTCGCGTATTCGCCGTAGCCTGAAACTCCGAGATAATTCGTGAGAAGTTTGATATTCACGAGGCCGAGGATCGTAACAATGAATTTTCCTGCGGCCTGGCTGATTACATTCCAAAGAATTTTTCGCGCTGTACTCATGGTGTCGGTTCTCTATTGACGTATAGTTCTTCTTTTATTTTATTTAAATCTTCTTTCATCATATTCTGTATAAAGGTAATATATTTTTTCCTTCTAGTAAAGCTGTCATCGGCTAAGTCGAGATACAAGCGATCATAGGTAACCGCCTGATTCAGTTCTCCAGAGGCGTATGTTTTGTAGCTGCTCCATCGATAATCTTCAGGCTGTTTAGCCAACCCTGCTTTAACGGGATTAAGTTCGATATAACTTTCGCATTTTAGAAAATATTGTTCATTATACAACATCATGCTTTTGAATCTATCCTGCCAGAAGTGTCCTATGCCGCCGTATTTTTTTCTGAAATAATATACATATGAAATGTTTATACATTGCATAATTTTTGACAAAGAGCCTTCATCCGTAGGCTCGATCATAAGGTGAACATGATTTGGCATCAACACATAATGATATAACAAAAATTTGTAGCGATTTTTATATTTTATTAGCAACTGTAGATAATATTGATAGTCAATTTCATTGATAAAAATTTGCTGTTTGTTGTTACCGCGCGTAATAACGTGATAGATAAAATTGGGCGGGGTTGTTCTAAGTGGTCTTGTCATAGGTTGGCGGTAAAATTTTTGAATGGTTAAATAATATAGTGAGTACATTAAAAATTTTTAAACAAAAGATAAACTTTTGGTGTCGGTTCTTCGAATTTCCGCATATAAAAGCTGAAATACTTTAGAGAACCGACACCGAAAGAACTTGCGGAAAGAGAACCGACACCATATTATTTAGTTATGCATGAAGTTAAACAGCAG
Source organism: Candidatus Peregrinibacteria bacterium (assembly GCA_016215735.1). Lineage (GTDB taxonomy): Bacteria > Patescibacteriota > Gracilibacteria > UBA1369 > UBA12463 > UBA12463. The sequence continues at coordinate 348 of JACRIA010000043.1, read as the reverse complement.
CTCGATGAGCTTACCCGCCAAATCAGAAAAGCCGCGAGCGCGATTGACATGACGAAATTGCGGCATCGCTTGATTGAACTTGATACGCTTATGCAGGAAGAAAATTTTTGGGCGGATAATGAGCGGGCGAAAAAAATTTCTGAAGAGGCGAGTGAATTGAGGCGCGAAATTAGTGATTGGGAAAGCGCACTCTCTGATTGCCATACTCTTGAAAAACTTTTTGATGAAATTGACGCGGAAAATGATGTTAAAGGCGTTGCTGAATTTAAACAAATGGTTGAGGCGCTTGAAAAAAAATGGCGGATTCTTGAAATCAAGGCGTTTTTGAACGGAAAATACGATAAAAAT
>JACRIA010000042.1 GCA_016215735.1 Candidatus Peregrinibacteria bacterium | reverse complement strand
TATGACACCTGCTAAAAAAACATCGACTAAAAAAATAGCTGCGGCTGCAGAAGAAACACCCGTAGAAACGACTGCGGAAACGCAACAAAACGTTGCGGCGCCGGAAGAAAAAAAAATTAAGATCAAATTCGAAAAAGGGCCGCTCTATTATTATGCAAACGGCAAACGAAAAACCGCAGTTGCGCGCGTAAAGCTGTTTCTATCAGGCACAGGCGAAATAACAGTAAATGAAAAACCGATCAACGAATATTTTACAGTTCCCCATCACCACGAAACCATAAAATCTCCTTTACGTTTAGTCGGCCACCTCAAAACATTTGATATCAAAACAAATGTGATCGGCGGCGGCATTAACGCACAGGCTGAGGCAATCCGCCACGGCATCGCAAAAGCGCTTCTGGAATATGACCAAAATCTGCGCCTAACTCTCAAAAAAGCAGGCTTCCTCACAAGAGACTCCCGCGTGAAAGAACGCAAAAAGCCAGGCCTCAAGCGCGCACGCAGAGCGCCGCAATGGAATAAGCGTTAACAACGCGCCCGTAGGGCGCATCTTCCTTGTAAACAAAAATGTGTTGCTTTTTCTTTATTTTGCTGTATTATAAGCCTACTGTAGGTTTCTTTAGTTAGTTTTCTTCCTAGTGTCTTGTTTTAATTCAATGGAGGGCTAAGTAATAGAAGGTCGACCTACAAATTTATTAACCATCACGCCGTTCGCCGCAGGCGAACACAGGCGTTATGAACAAGCTGTCCGCCAAAGGCGGACACCATTAATTAAAACAAGTCAAAAATGGCAAAAAAATTGTACGTAGGAAGTTTATCCTACAACACGACTGATGATTCTTTGAAGAATCATTTCGCTACTGCCGGCGCTGTTACATCAGCCACGATCATCATGGACAGAATGTCCGGAAGATCAAAAGGCTTCGGATTCGTTGAATTCGAAAACGATGACGACGCCGCAAAAGCTATCGAAATGTTCAACGGAAAAGAACTCGATGGCCGCAGCCTCGTAGTCAACGAAGCACGCCCAATGACAGAACGCCCTCCACGCAGAGATTTCGGCGGCGGAGGCGGTAGCAGAGGCGGTTTTGGTGGCGGAGGACGCAGATTCAGCAGATAACACGCCGTCCCGCCTTCACGCCGTTCAGCGAAGCTGAACACAGGCGCTATAAACAAGCTGTCGCGAAGCGACACAAACAGGCGGGACATAGGCGTTATGAACAAACCGTCCGCCGTTCTGCGCAAGCAGCAACGAAGTTAAGACGGACACCGCTCTGAATCAATCACAAATTAAAGCAGGCGGTGATAAAAAACACCCCTGCTTTTTTTGAATTCCGCTAATTAAAGCACTAAAAACCGGCTTTTAATTAAGTTAAATGTTATTCGTTTATGGACAAGGATAAACACGATTCGTTACATCTGTAATAGTTTTTCGTACTATTTCTCTTATTCTCTCAACATTTTCTTTCGCAACTTCACGACCAAGATCCGATAACGACAAGGGATTTTCTCCCGGAAAACTCATTAAACCTTGATTCATAGGCTCATTCAGTATAGCTATTACCTCTCGCATTACAGTAGATTCTATTGAGGGATGTTCCTTTAACTCTTCCGCGAAAACTTCTCTCAATGTTAACGATGTCCCCATAAAAAATTTTGTTAAATTGTATTGGGCTCTATTAAAGCAAAACTGTAATAATATCTATTATTTTTGAGGTGGTTTCAACCATAAAAAGAGTCTAAATATGCTTAACCACCACACGTTACCACTGTCTCGCGAACAATCTTTCTGACTGCTTCTACTTCTTCTTCTTTTATCTCGCAGAGCTCATCCAGAGAAGATACTCCGTCGTTGTTGTTTGGAATTGTGTTGTTGTTTTTCAATGTTAAAACAACAAACTTAGCAACAACGCCCGTATCCACTACTCGCCCTTCAACTTCTTCGTTAATAATTTCCCCTACTGTTGGCATAAATTTTATGGTTAAATTATAGGTTATCATTAAAGCAAAGCTGTTTTGTTTTGTCAAGAGTAAATTTCCAGCTAATACAAAACATCCATTAAGATAATATCAATATGGGTTTTATCAAAGATTTCCAAAAACTCTACTGGTCTCTACCGCAAGTTCATAATTGGACTCGGCAAAGCACAAACTGCGAATACGGCGACATTATCGTTGTTTCAAAAAATTCCTATCTCTGTTTTAATAGTTCAAATCTGGAAAATTGCTTTTATTGTTATTATTCTCGCCAAAATGTTGATTGTTCGGATTTGATGTTTTGCGATCAATGCAATTTATGCTACAACTGCACGGACTCCGTACGCTGTTATAACTCAAATCATCTTGAATGGTGCGAAAGCTGTACGGACTCTGAATATTGTTATTACGGCAAATCCTTAAATAACTGTTTTGGATGCGTAAATCTCTCGCACGCGCAATACTACATTTTTAATGAAAAATATACGGCTGAAGAATACAAAAATCGCATTAGCGAGATAAAAAAATGGCCTGCTGCAAAAATTGAAAAGGAATTCAACGCTTTAAAATTTAAACATCCGCGCGTTTATATGCATCAAAATAGAACTGAAAATTGTTTCGGCGATTATGTGATGAATAGCAAAAATTGCTACTACATTTTTGATTCAAATGGATGCGAAGATTGTCTTTATATAACCGACACAGTGCTCGAAAAAGGCTGTAAAGATTGCGTTGATTGTGGTCCAATCGGTAATACGCTGGAACAATGTTACGATTGCTGTTTTTGCGGATATTTATTTGATTGCAAACATATTTATTGGTGCGACTATTTGTCAGACTGCGAATGGTGCGTAAATTTATGGGATTCAAAACACTGTTTTGGCTGTGTTTATAACAAAAACAAGGAATATCACATCTTAAACAAACAATATGAACCCGCGGAATACAAAAAGAAAACTGCGCAGTACAAAAAAGAGCTGGCAGAGGCCGGGGTTAAGGATTTATACGAATTAATTCACGCCTAAGGGACCGGTTCTCTATTTACAAATTATTAACTTATTTTATGAGATTCGACATTTTAACAATTTTTCCCGGAGCTTTTGACTCTTACTTTAATGAAAGTATGATAAAACGCGCAAAAGCTCGCGGGCTCATAAAAATCGTTGTGCACGACATCCGCAAATTCAGCAAAGATAAGCATAAAAAAGTCGATGATACTCCGTACGGCGGCGGTCCTGGAATGGTAATGACGCCGCAGCCGATTTACGACGCAGTTCGCTATGTCAAAAAATTCAATAAAGGCCCTGTGATTCTACTCGCAGCTGCTGGCAAGGTTTTTTCGCATAACACTGCGCGCCAACTGGCGCGCAAAAAAGGTTTAATTTTAATCTGCGGCAGATATGAAGGCGTTGATGAACGCGTAAAAAAGCTTTGCGTTGATGAAGAAATTTCAATCGGCGAATATGTGCTTACCGGCGGCGAAATTCCAGCAATGGTTATTCTTGACGCTGTTTCTCGTTTTGTCCCGGCTGTGCTTGGCAAAGAAAAATCTCTTCACGAAGAATCTTTTTCAGAATCCCTTAAAGGGAAAAAGGAATATCCGCAATATACCCGCCCGCCTATTTTCAAAAACCTCAAAGTACCGCCTGTTCTCCAAAGCGGACACCACAAAAACATTTCAGAGTGGCGGAAAAAACGTGTAAAATAGCGTTATGCAGTCCATTTTCAACGAATATCAAACGCGCGAGACAGGCCTTACTGATGCGGAAATTAAGGAACTCCTTGAAAAACACGGCTTAAATGAGCTTGTGCCTGCAAAGAAAAGACCGCTTATCCTGCAATTTCTCGATGAATTCAAGGATTTAATGGTGATAATCCTTATTATCGCGGCTGGAATTTCGATTTTTGTCGGTGAAAACGTGGACGGCGCGATAATCACATTTATTTTATTGTTAAACGCTTTTATAGGATTCACGCAGAAATATAAAGCCGAGAAAGCGGTTGAAGCATTGAAAAAAATGCTGTCTCCAATGGCGCGCGTTATTCGAAACAACAAAGAAGAATTAATCGAAAATAAATATTTGGTCCCGGGAGATATTTTAATTTTATGCGAAGGCGATTCAATCGGCGCGGACGGAATAATTTTTCATTCAAACGAATTTCAAACGCAGGAAGCAGTTATCACAGGCGAATCAATGCCTGTTGATAAATCCGAATCTGTTTCAAGCGCTAATAATGTTTTGATGGGCACGATTGTGGCTCACGGAAGCGCAAAAGTAGTCGTGACAACCATTGGCATGTCAACAAAATTCGGCAATATAGCGCGGCTCACAACCGAAACGAAAAAAGAAAAAAGCCCGCTTGAAAAAGAAATCGCGAGTATCGGAGCATTTGTCGGAAAAATCGCGCTGGCAATAGTTGTGATACTTCTTGTTGTAAACATATTGATCAAAAATCAGCCGCTTATACACACTTTAATATTCGCGATATCGGTTGCTGTTGCGGCTGTGCCGGAAGGCCTGCCTGCTGTGATTACAATTTGTCTTGCTCTTGGTGTCCAGCGTCTTGTGAAGAAAAAAGCAATTATCCGCCAACTCACATCCGTAGAAACTCTTGGCTCAACAACCGTTATTTTAAGCGATAAAACAGGCACTCTCACGAAAAACGAAATGACCGCGAAGGAAATATTTTTTGACAAATATGACGCTTTTATAGACGGCTCTGGCTACGAACCAATCGGAAGCATAAACATCAGAATGCCGGACAAAACAATAATTCCGATGAGTTTTGAAATGAAGGAAAAAAATGTTATTCACGGCCTCAAACAAATAGCGGCAATAAGCGCGATTTGCAATAACGCAAAACTCGTGAAACCGGGGACGGTTACCGCAGGCGACCGTCCCCTTTCGCAGTGGCAGATTATCGGCGATCCAACTGAAGGCGCGCTTCTCACTCTCACAAAAAAGCTGGGGCTAGATATTGAAGAAATCGAAAAATTGCACTCGAAAATCCATGAATTGACTTTTGACGGATGCCGAAAAAGAATGACTGTTATCACAAAAAGCGAGGCAAACAATAAAATTTACGCGTACACAAAAGGCGCGCCGGACGGAATTATAAATCTCTGCAACCGAATTTATGCGAACGAACGTGAAATTCTCCTAGACGAAAACACAAAAAAACAAATCATGAAAAGAAACGAAGAAATGGCTTCCAGGGCGCTTCGCGTGATAGCAGTGGCGTATAAAGAAATAAAAGAAATCCCCGAAAAATACGACAAGGAAGAAATCGAAAAAGATCTGATTTTTGTTGGTTTGATCGGCATAATTGATCCGCCGAGAAAAGACGTCAAACAATCTATCGCTCTGGCGAAAAAAGCAGGCATTAACATATATATAGTAACCGGCGACCACGGCCTTACGGCAGGCGCGATAGCTGAAGCAATAGGACTTGTTGAAAAAAATAAATACAAAATACTCACGGGAGAAGATTTGAAAAACTTAAGTGACAACGAGCTCAAAAAACATTTGGAAAATAAGCATGAACAGATTATTTTCGCTCGCGTGAGTCCAGAAGATAAACTGCGCCTCGCAAGATTATTCAAAGAACTCAATGAAGTTGTAGCTGTCACAGGCGACGGCGTAAATGACGCTCCAGCGCTTAAGAAAGCCGATATTGGCATTTCAATGGGAAGCGGAACTGATGTGAGTAAAGAAGCCGCGAATATGGTTCTGGCGGACGACAGCATTTCGACAATCATACACGCGATTGAGGAAGGCAGAACGATTTATTCAAACATCAAAAAATTCCTTATATATATTGTTTCATCGAATATTGGCGAACTTGTTGTGATTTTTACAGCAATAATGTTCACTATTCCCCAACCGCTTACAGCAGTCCTTATTCTCATAATAAATCTCGGCACAGACGTATTCCCTGCTCTCGCGCTCGGCATAGAACCCACTGAAAAAGGGATAATGAGCCTGCCGCCGCGCAGATATTTCGAAAAAATCTTAAACACAAAATATATAATCAGATGTTTTTATTTGGGGCTTATTATCGGCGGCGTATCACTCGCGGGATATTTTTCGATGCTATATAAATACGGCTGGGATAACAGTTTAAAGGCTGTGACAATCACATTTGTAATTATGGTATTTACTCAAATTGTTCATTCATACAATGCCAGAAGCGAAAAAACTTCAATATTCAAAATTAATTTCTTTTCAAACAAAGCCCTCACATTAGCGGCTTTAAGCTCACTTTTGCTCGTAATCGCGCTCGTTGAAATTCCTGTTATGCAGGGATACATCGGAACAACGCACCTAACGATTATGGAATGGGGCATGGCGACTGCACTATCATTCGGAATACTTTTTGCTGAAGAAATCAGAAAATTTATAACGCACCGTTCATTGATATGAAACCAGTTTACTTGAATATAAAAATTTCTGCTGGTGCTCAAAAAACCGCATTAAAAGGCAAACTTTCTAATGGAACGTTAAAAATCTCAATTGCAGCTCCGCCGGAAAAAGGAAAAGCCAATGCCGCGCTGATAAAATTTCTCGCATCGCATTTCCATGTCGCGCCTCAAAGAATTTCAATTGAACGAGGCGCAAACAACCCTCTTAAACTGATAAAAATTGTTTATGATTGATTTCGCTTACAAAAAAACAGTTATTAATTTTCTCAAATCGCAAGGAACAAAAGCCAAAAAACACTTTAGCCAAAATTTTCTCGTAAATCACGGAACATTAAATAAAATCATCACTGCCGCGAATCTTACAACCGCTGACGTAGCTCTCGAAATTGGCTGCGGTCTTGGTGTGTTAACTGCCGAGCTCGCGCGACACGCTGGCAGTATTCTTGTTTTTGAAAAAGATCGGCAAATGATCAGCCTCGCGAAACAAAATCTTGCAGAATATAAAAATATTTCTTTTATTGAATCTGATGTACTCAATATCCCGCCGCCGAATCAACTGTATAAGCTTGTGGCAAATATTCCTTACGCGATTACAACACCTATTTTAACGCATTTTCTGCTCGCAAAATCGCCGTCTCTGCGGCCAAAACTCGCTGTTTTGATGCTTCAAAAAGAAGTTGCTGAAAAAATCACAGCACAGCCGCCGCACATGAATCTTCTCGCGATTTTAGTGCAGGTTTTTGGCATTCCAAAAATAATCGCGACAATTCCTGCCAGTCATTTTTATCCTTCTCCTAAAATTGATTCTGCGATTCTAAAAATCGATATGCACAACGCGCCCGCGGTTTCATGCGACACGGAAAAATTTTTTTCAATCGTACGTGCTGCATTCAATCAAAAACGGAAAATCCTTGCTTCAACGCTCACCTCTAGTCTTAAAAGGCCAAAAGCAGAAATACAAAATACTCTGCACCAGCTCAACATAAATCCTTTGGCGCGGCCTGAAAATCTTTCGATTGTAGATTGGGATAGATTAGTGAATATATCTAGCAATAGTTTTTAATGCTTTATTTATATTGTTTTTGATCTCGGCTCTTATGCTTCTTGTGGTAAATTGCGTTCCATCCGCGGCATCTTTTGCGCTTTGTTCAAACAAATCTATCATCCACTGGAGAGCTTTTTTCCAAACCGGCCATTCTGTTTTTGAGCCGTGCACGCGCTGCGCCAAAGCAACTTCGTCAATCATCCGCGCCAAAGCTTTTTTTAAGGATCGCACAGCAACCGGCCCGGCTAAATTAAGTCCATAAGTTGCCAAGCCTTCGTTTGGATCTCTGTCTTTTTCGTCTTCCGGCGCTATTCTAAAATTATCTTCCGGATCAATATTAACGACTTTTGAGTAAAGTTCCCCCTGTTTGTCTTTGAAAATTGTTACTTGTATATTTTCGGTTAATAGCGCCCATTCGCCCAGTAGAAAAACATTTTTCAAAACATTTTCCGGCCTCATATCTAAAACATAACTGGTTTCTCTGTACATCTTATAAAGCTGATAAAAATAAACGACCAGCTTCTCGCCAAGTTCCGGATATTTTTTCAATAAATCGCGCCGAGCCGTGATAAGCTCTTTAATGGAAATCGAGCCCTCAACAACTTGATTGCCCTTGTCATAATTCATTTTATCCTGTGTTTTCATTTGTGTTCTCTCGAAACGTCTGAAGCGCGGACACTTAGCGCTGCGCACTGAAAATTCATAATGATAAAGTGCGATTGTCATCGCAGATCGCAAAACCGCTTGCTCTTCTTGATTAAATTCTTTAAAAAAGAAATACTGCAGTTTTTCGTGTTTATTAAAATCTTTGTTTTTATTCGGCTCCGGCCACAAAAAATAATAATAAGCGGCTTTCATTAAAAGTTTCAGCATAGCTGTACTCAAAACAGAAGTTGCCGGATCAACTTCGTAATCAGGAACCTGATGCCAATGCTCAACAACCGCATAGCTAAACCCATGAAGTATTTTTTGATCTGAAAAGATCTCTTCCAGTGTTCCGGAAAGCAAGCTGTGAAGATATTTGGAAAAATATTCGACAGCCGCATTATTATTGGCTATGATTTTTTTCCACTCTTCCGAAGAAACGCGCGGATCATACCCAAAAGTAGTCTGTTCAGGCAGTAAAAAAGTTTCAGTTTTATATTTATCGCAAAGTTCTTTAATTATCTTGGCGGCCTGTTCGTAATTAAGTTCCGTGTGGCGACCATGACCAACAAGACGGCGAATAGTATCATGAAATCCGATCGTTACCAGACTGTCAAAAAACGGCTTAAGGTCATCTTCAAATTTTTCCATGTCGGCGCTTTCCCTTTTTTCTTTGTTTAAAGTTATGTATTCCTTGCCATCAATGCCGCCCGGGGAAAAATCTTCAAGACCTTCAAGGAATTGATCTTCATCCTCTCTAATAAAAAATGTTGTGTAAGAATCTATATCAAAATGATCCGGATTAGCTATGTCTAGCACAAAACGGTATATCACGCTAATAATATCAGGGCCTGTAATCTCTGTTTTTTCTTCATAACCAAGATAAAGATTCGCCCTCGCAACTTCCGAGGCATTTTTCCGCACGCGTTTTTCACGATTCACAACAGGATAACCGAGCGTGCCAAAAGCATCTTCCATATATTCGCGCGGGAAAACTTCAGGTCGGAGGCCGAATTTTATTGGATAATCTCTGGTATTGCCAATTTTGACAACAAAACGCTGGCTAAGATAATGGCTGAATTTCTTTATCGCGTTCTTCTGTTTTTTACCCAGCCTGGCAAATTGAGAAACCCACATCAAGAGAAGCCGCTCCAAATCTTCTTCAACAAAATCATAAACCTCCATATTCGCGCCTTTAGACTCAAGAATGTCTGTTTTATCACCGCGCCTGTGAGCTGCGATAGGCTTCAAAGCGGACCGGAACAGCTTTTGTTTTATCCATAAATCACTGAGTTCGGGCGGATTTGTGAGATACTTTTCACGTATCAGTCGTTCCTTCTCAAAATACCATTCAACGTTTATCGCTAACTTTATTTTTAGATCATCAAGATCACGGCTGTAATTTTCAGGCGAAAACATAATAGGCCAAATTAAGGCCGTAATTATATCCCTTTTATAGAACAGCCGCAATATCCATTCTCATTTTCTCCGCAGCAGCTCGGCTGATTTCCGCATAAGCCGTTTCTCCTTTTTCAGATTTTTCGTATGCAAAAATTATTTCTCTTGAAGAATTTACAATCGCGCCGAGGCCATCTTTATTAAAACATCCCTCAACATCTTTCGCTGTCCCGCCCTGCGCTCCGTAGCCCGGCACAAGAAATATCGTATGCGGCATTATTTTTCGTAATTCAACTACCTGCTGCGGATAAGTCGCACCAACAACCGCTCCAACGCAGCTGTAGCCATTTTCACCAATATCATTTGCGCCCCAAGATTCCACATATTGCGCCATTATTTTGTAAACCGGCTGGCCAGCATTACCGCTTTTTTCCGCAGTCGCATTTTCTTTTTCAACTATTAAATCCTGCAAATCGCCTGCTGTTTTATTTGAAGTTTTTACCAAAATAAACATTCCTTTGCCATTTTTTTTGCATTCTTCAATAAACGGCTTAATTCCATCAAAACCAAAGTAAGGCACAACTGTAATTGAATCCGCGCCAAAAATTTCGGTTTCAGCGCCGCCAAATTCTGCGCCGACATCAACTTTGCCTAAAAATGCCTTTGCGTAAGCCTCTGCGGTCGTACCAATATCCCCTCTTTTCGCGTCAGCGATTGTTAAAAGTCCTTTTGATTTTGCATATTTTATCGTTTCAATAAAACAATTCACACCTTCTGCGCCGAACATTTCATAAAAAGCAATCTGCGGCTTCACTGCTACCGCAATATCTGCAACCGCGTCAATTATTCCTTTGTTAAATTCCAAAATCGCTTCGCTCGCAGCAAGAAGCGGAAATTTCGGATGCACGCCGCGTTTTAGCGGCAGTTTCTTAAAATACTTTTTGCGAATAAATTCCGGAATCTTATCCAAGCGCGGATCAAGTCCCACGCACACAACGCTTTTTTTTGCCTTAATCGCCTCAATTAATCTATCCGAGAAATGCTTCATATTTTAAGTTTTGAGTTTTAAATTGTAGTTTTGACTTTTGAGCTTTGAGTTTTGAGCTATAATCCCATTTTACTTGCCCAATTTTCAGGGTCTTTTTTATATTCCAAAATTTTCTTCAAATCATCGGGTGAAATGTAGCCTGATGATTTTGCGACTTTCAGTAAATCGTCAAGATTTGTCAGCGCAATCAGTTTAATTCCCGCCGTCAAGAATGCTGTTTTCGCCTTTTCCAAGCCATATGTAAATATGCATAGAACCGTATCGCATTCGCATTTTCCTTCATTTTTTATAACATTCACAGTCTTCAAACTGCTTCCGCCTGTTGTCACCAAATCTTCAAGAACAAGCACTCGTTTCTTTTCTTCAAGAAAACCTTCAATCTGTTTTCCTACGCCATGCGTTTTTGGCTCCGGCCTTACATAAATCATTGGCAAACCCAGTTTATAAGCAACAAAACTCGCCCAGGGAATTCCCGCTGTCGCTGTTCCTGCTATATAATCCGGCGCCAATCCATTTTTTTTAATTGTTTTCACAAGCACTTTTACAATCGCATCTCGCGCTTTAACAAATGAAACCAACACGCGATTATCAGTGTAAATCGGGCTTGATATGCCTGAAACATAAGTAAAAGGCGGATTAAAAGACAATTTCACGGCTTTATTTTCGAGCAAAATTTTTGCGATTTTTCTGGAAGACATTTTTCTACGATTAAAGCAAAGATATTATGTATAAAATAAAAAGTGAAGTCAAAGTTGACGGATTTAGAATAATAGTGTATAATTATTACAAATGGGTAATAATAAAAATTCTCCTAAACAGGCGCTCGAAACACCAAAAATTATTGAAGCCAAAAATTTGAATGAATATATAAGATTAAACGAAAAAACCGTACTGAAAGGAAACCTTATCAAGGCGGTTTATAATCATGAAGGGTCTATGCCTGAAGCACTACGGCCTCTTAAAACATTTCTCGATAACAAGCCATACGCAGCGGAAATTGAAAGTGGAGAATGTCCATACGGCCCAATAGCTGTTTTGTATTATAAAGATAAAAACGGCGATCTGAAAAAAGTAGAGATTGATCCTGAAAAAATATCAGAATTCAAAAATATAGATCTTCGAAAAAATCCTCTGATACTGCACGACGAAGTAAGAAAGCTGGGCGGCGACCTAAAAACAAAGCCTTTTGGTTTAATCACATCGGATGTGATAAATTTTATAAATAATGCGATCAAGGATCTCAAAATAGAAATACCTGAAGAAGAAGAAAAAAAGGAAGCTCAAGAAAAGCTGCCTGAAACCATAACGTCTATTATGGAGAAAACCGCGGAAAAAGTGCAAAAAATAACAATAACGCCTGAACAGATTTCTGAAATAAAAAATCTTATAGAAAAAGCTCCTTCCAAACCAGCGATAATGGAAAACAAACTTAAAGAATTAGTAAACGATCCTCGTGATAAGGATTTTGCTGAAACGGTCTTAAGCTTGCCAGTCAATGGCGCTTGGTTCAAGTGTGAATTTTTTAACGAAATGACGCTGTATTTTAAAGACCAAAACAACAATTTAAGGTATAAAGAGATTCCAACAAGTGATTTATTGAAAATTTTTCGCATTGGGCTTCCAACAAATCGGGTTCTTGATAAAATGCCAGAAACCCATCTCAATTCTCTTCTGGAAAAGCTTGGGTTTCAGCCGGTGTCAGAGCTCGAAAAAAAACCGCACTGGTGGGACAACTTTTTGTTTCACGCCAGAATAAACAGAACAATATAAAAATCTTCAATTCTACAATTATTTATGCGCCGCGCCAACCAATTCTTGCAAATCTTTAACTCCGTGCGAATCCATCCATTCGCTCATTTCATTGCAAACCAATTTAAACGCCTGCGGCCCGCGCATATAAACCCCCGCTCCAATTCCAACTAAATTCGCGCCAGCCATTATAAATTCAATCGCGTCCGTGCCTGTCGTAATTCCGCCCATTCCGATTATCGGCAATTTTGTGGCTTTATAAATATCATAAACGCATCGAACAGCTAAAGGTTTTATACCTGGACCTGAAACTCCGCCTACTTTATTTGATAAAAATGGCTTTCTTTTTTCCAAATCTATAACCATGCCCGGCCCAAAAGTATTCACAGCGCAAAATCCACTAGCGCCAGCATCCGCGACAGCTTTCGCGATTTCAGAAATATCAAGCACATTCGGCGAAAGCTTCACAATCACCGGCAATTTCGTGCGCGATTTTACTGCGTTAGCAGCAAACTTGTTTACAATTTTCGTAACTTCAACAGCGGATTTTACGTCGCACGCGAATGGCTTCCCAAATTCTTCTTCAACATTCGGACATGAAATATTTATTTCAATTATATCCGGCGCAAATTGTGTAATTTTCTCTGCCAAAAACCCAAAATCAGTTTTTGTTCCTGCAACAATGCTCGCTATCACGGGCGCGCAGTGCCCTTTCTCTGCGATTTTATTTTTATACGCCAAAATTTCCGGACCACTTTTACTAACTCCCTCGTCTGAAAGCCCGACTGCGTTGATTGTAAAATGTTCAGTTGTGAGTAAAGTCGGCGCAGGATGACCTTTGTGCGCTTCCAGCCAAATCGATTTTGTCGTAACTCCGCCAGCGCCGTTTTCAACAGCTTTCAAAAGCGCTCCGGCAGTGGTCGGATAAATTCCCGAAGCTAAAATAGTCGGGTTTGCGAATTCAATTCCTAGAAATTTTACTTTTAGATCTGCCATAATGCTTGTTGCGGATTTAATGATTGAATTTTTTTCTTAATTTCTTCTAATAAAACTTGCGCTGTTTTTGTCGCAATTTTCGCTTCTGTTAGATTATTTGGATTCTGTTTTTTTATTAAACCGCCCCTCAAATAATCTCCAAAATTCAGCATATTATATTTCACCTTTAAGCAATATATATTTATCCGAAAGAATTTCGCTCAAAAACGGATCTTTGGCCTTTATTTTATCTTTAAATTCTTTTTTTGAATATAGCTTATAGTTGATTTCTCTTTGCAGTTTTTGTTCAAGTTTGGCGATTTTATCAAGTAAAAAATTTTCCGCCTCTGGCTTGGCAACCACCAAAAGATCAATATCAGAATCCGGCCGCATGGCATTTTTAGCATAACTGCCGTAAATAAAGGCAATATCAATATCTTTCATATCGCTGACCATTTTTCGGAGAAAAGTCTCCCCACCATATGTTTTTTGAATAATACCTTTAATTTCATTTAAAATTGGGCAATTTTTATTGATTTTGAACAATCTCAAGCTGCCTTTTTTTAGACTTGTAATTATATTCTGCTTTTCAAGTGAATTAATGCCGCGCTGAAATATTCCGGGTTTTTTACCTAAAACCGCTCCGATTTCGCTAAAAGAATATTCTTTGTCGGTGTTATTTACGAGTAAAGCTAATATTTGCGCTTGAATATCAGTAAACATTTTGCTTAAGTTTATGCTTTCTGCATAAAATCTTATGCTATTTGCATAAACTAGTCAAATTCTACCTCGTGCCCTCTAAAATCGCCAGCAATAATTTTCCCATTTTCAAAAACTTTCTTGCCATTAACAATCGTAATTTTCGGCCAACCGCTCAGCTCCCAGCCGTTGAACGCTGACCAGCCGCATTTTGTAAACAGCTTATCGTTCCGCACTTTTCTGCGCTCATCCATATCAACAATAACCAAATCCGCATCAAAACCTTCGGCGATTTTTCCTTTATTTTTAATTCCGAAAATTCGCGCCGGATTTTCCGACATCAGCCGCGCGACTTTTACAATATCAATTCTGTTGTCGTTAACAGCCTCAAGCATTAAAGGCAGCATTGTTTCAACGCCCGGAACTCCAACCGGCGCCTGTTTATAAGACATCGATTTTTCCTCTTTCAGATGCGGCGCGTGATCACTCGCGATAATATCAATAGCACCCTCGTCAATCGCCTGCCAAAGCGCATCCTGATCTTCACGATTTCTTAAAGGCGGATCAATTTTCACAAAATTTCCCCATTTATCATAAGCGCTTTCATTCAAAAACAAATGGTGCGGCGTTACCTCGCATGTTATTTTTTCATTTTTAAACTTTTTTATTTCATCAATTTCAAGTTTGCTCGAAACGTGCGCGATATGGACTCTTGAATCGTATTTTTTCGCCAAATGCAAAACGTGTTTTACGGCTTCATAATAACATTTTTGCGATTTTATCAAAGAATGAAC
>JACRIA010000041.1 GCA_016215735.1 Candidatus Peregrinibacteria bacterium | reverse complement strand
TTCATGAAAAAGATTAAGAATTTGTGAAAACTAAAAGAATTATACTATGCCGCGCAGATAAAACTCAATCCTAAATGTCCTACCAAATGAATCAAATTCAAAATTCAAAATGAGCGTTCTAATATTTTGAGTTTATAATTTTGTATTTTTTTAGATTTTAGAGTTTAGAATTTAGATTTTATTTTTTTACGCCTGTTTTCTCCGCGATTATCTTTTCCGCGATATTATTCGGAACTTTTTCATATCGGCCGAATTCCATTGAATAACTCGCGCGGCCCTGTGTCATTGAGCGCAAATCTGTTGCGTAGCCGAACATTGCAGACAGCGGCACATACGCTTTGATAAATTTTGCCATGCCGCGGTCGCCGCTTTCATAAATCTGTCCTCTGCGCGCGCTTAAATCTCCCATTACATCGCCAAAATATTGTTCCGGCGTCACAGCTTCAACATTCATTATTGGTTCAAGCAAACATGGATTCGCTCTTCGCGCCGCATTTTGGAAACCAAGAGATCCAGCGATTTTAAATGCCAATTCTGATGAGTCAACATCGTGATAAGAGCCGTCAGTTAATTCCACTTTTACATCAACTACTGGATAGCCGGCGAGAATGCCTCTATTGAGCGCTTCTTCAACGCCTTTTTCAACAGCAGGAATAAATTCTCTTGGGATTTTTCCTCCGACAATCGAATCAATAAATTCAAATCCTTTGCCTGCTTCATTCGGACTTATTTCAATAACAACATGGCCGTATTGGCCATGGCCGCCTGTTTGTTTAATGTATTTTTCTTCGTGTTCAACAGGTTTTTGGATTGTTTCACGGTAAGCAACCTGCGGTTTGCCCACATTCGCTTCTACTTTGAATTCGCGCCGCAGGCGGTCGACAATAATATCAAGATGAAGTTCACCCATCCCGGAAATAACTGTTTCCGCGGTTTCTTCATCAAATTTAACTCTGAATGTTGGATCTTCTTCAGCAAGTTTTTGCAGAGCGACGCTGATTTTTTCCTGATCAGCTTTTGTTTTTGGTTCAATCGCGATCGAAATAACCGGCTCTGGAAATTTGATTGATTCAAGCAGGATAGGTTTTGATTCATCGCAAAGCGTATGGCCTGTTATTGTGTTCTTTAAGCCGATAATCGCCGCAATGTCGCCCGCGTGAATTTCCGATATTTCTTCGCGCGAGTTTGAATGCATGCGGACTAAGCGGCTTATTCTTTCTTTGTTTCCTGTTGTTGAATTATAAACATAACTGCCTGATTTGACTGTTCCGGAATAGAGTCTGAAGTAGGCGAGTCTTCCTATGAAAGGATCTGTCGCGATTTTGAAAACAAGTCCGCAAAAAGGTTCACTGTCCACAAGTTTTCGTTCGTCCTCTTTTTCTGTTTGCGGATTTACGCCTTTTACAGGAGGCAGATCAGTTGGAGCAGGAAGATAATAAATTACTGCGTCGAGCATCTGCTGCACTCCCATGTCTTGCAGAGCGCTTCCGCAAAGAACAGGATACATTTTATCCGAAATTACTCCTTTCCTTATGCCAAATCGGATTTCATCTGTTGTTAATTCATGGCCTTCAAGATATTTATGAATTAACGCATCATCACATTCTGCTGCTTTTTCAATGAGCGTGTGTCTGTATTTTTCAACGACGTCTTTCATATCATCGGGAATCGGTACTTCTGAAATTTTTTCTCCATGTTTTCCCTCAAATTTGAATGCTTTTTTTTCTATCAAATCAATGATTCCTTTAAATGTGCTTTCTTGTCCGATTGGAAGCTGGATTGCGCACGCGTTCGGCCCCAACCGTTTATGAATCGAATCAAGGCTCATATAAAAATCGCCGCCCATTTTATCCATTTTATTGATAAAACAGAGGCGCGGCACTTTATATTTATCAGCTTGCCTCCAGACAGTTTCTGATTGCGGTTCAACACCCTGCGATCCATCAAAAACAACAACTCCGCCGTCGAGAACGCGCAAGCTGCGTTCGACTTCAGCTGTAAAATCAACGTGGCCCGGAGTATCAATAAGATTTATTTTATGATCTTTCCAAAAACAAGTTGTGGCCGCGGATGTGATTGTAATGCCGCGTTCGCGTTCCTGTTCCATCCAGTCCATAACTGCGGCGCCGTCGTGGACTTCACCTATTTTGTAAGTTCGGCCTGTATACAAAAGCACGCGTTCTGACACTGTTGTTTTTCCAGCGTCAATGTGCGCGATGATTCCTATATTTCTCCACCGTTCGAGTGGAATGTTGGGAGAGGATTCTGCCATATGCTTGGGGTATTATATGGAATCAGGAACGAAAGTCAAGGATAGAATGAAGAATGGAGAATAAAGAATGAAGGGCGGGGGGAGGGCTGGAGGGGGAAGAAAGTCAGAAAAAATTTAAGTTTTTGAAAGAAATTTTTAATACTGATGTGATAATCCGTGCATATGGAAAAAGGTAAAATTAAAACATTTTTAGATTTATATGCATGGCAAGAAGGGCATAAATTAGTTTTGTTGATTTATAAATTAACAAAAAATTTTCCTCGCGAAGAAACATTTGGCTTGATTAGCCAGTTGCGCCGCGCCGCTGTTTCAGTAACATCGAATATCGCAGAAGGTTTCAGTCGTTTGCGTTATACGGAGAAGATACAGTTTTATTATTTTGCCAAGGCGTCTAATACGGAAATTCAAAATCAACTTCTAATCGCGAAAGATGTTGGATATTTAAACAATGATCAATTTTCGATAGCTTCGAATCAATCCGTTACTGTGAATAGAATACTATATGGCCTTATTAAAAAATCCAGACCTTAATTCTGCTTATTCTGTATTTTTCATTCTTCATTCTTCATTCTCTTCAAAATCTCGCCAAATGCGCAAACGCTTTATTGGCTTGCGCCATTCTGTGCAGTTCCTCCTTTTTCTTGAATGCTGAGCCTTGTTCTGCGTACGCGGCGAGTATTTCGCTGGCTAATTTTGAAGCCATGTCGCGGCCGCGAGTTCCGCGCGCGGAGGACACAATCCATCTTATTGCGAGGGAGATTTGTCTGCGCGGTGCGACTTCGACCGGAATTTGATACACTGCGCCGCCAATTCTTTTCGGTCTTATTTCAAGATTTGGTTTTACATTTTCAATAGCTTTTTGAAAAACTTCTTGAGGATTTTTGCTCTCTTTTTTTCCGATTACCGCTAGTGTATCAGCAAAAATTTTTCGCGCGAGATTTTTCTTACCTGCTTTCATGATGCAATTAATAAATTTTTCCTGTAATGGGCTTGATCCTTCTGGTATGTAATAGACTTTTTTTTGAGGCATAGATTTTAATTTAAGTGTCCAAGTGTCCAAACCTCCAAGTGTCCAAATTTATACTGCGACCTTTGGTCGCGTGGTCTGCGGCCGCGTGTTATGCAGTCTTCGCTTCGCTTGACTGCGTGGCTTTAGGTTTTTTGGCGCCATAACGCGAGCGGCCTTGTTTTCTATTCTGGACGCCCTGCGTATCAAGGGTGCCTCTTATAATATGGTATCGGACGCCCGGCAGATCTTTTACGCGGCCTCCGCGAATTAAAACTATCGAGTGTTCCTGCAGATTGTGGCCTTCACCCGGAATATACGCGATAACTTCTGTTCCGTTCGTAAGCCTTACTTTAGCGATTTTTCGCAAAGCAGAGTTTGGTTTTTTCGGCGTCATTGTTGTTACTTTGATGCAAATTCCGCGTTTAAACGGCGAACGTAAAGGATTTTTTCTGTTTTGCAGGCTGTTCCACGTACCAAACAATGCCGGTGATTTGCTTCTTCTTCCGGGTTTTCTTCGAGGCCTTCGGATTAATTGGTTTATTGTGGGCATAATTTGATTCGGAATGCTTTGCGATTTTATCCGACAGCGCGATTTTCGTCAAGGGAATTGCGCGATTTTTGCTATATTATCGGATAAATCGTTGATCTTTCCGTGAATTCTTTTAATTCTTCCGGATATGATTCATCTTCTGCGAGCGATTTTTTTCTTAGGCCGTGTTTGCATTCAATCGCGATTTTCTTTTCCATTTCCTCTGTTTCTTCAGTGTGGAGTTTGCGATAAGTTTCGCCGGCAGGAATAAGTTTTCCGATAATAACATTTTCTTTCAGGCCGTTCAAATAATCTATTTTCTTTGTCACAGACGCTTCAACAAGAACCCTGATTGTTTCCTGGAACGACGCGGCAGAAAGCCAGCTATCCGCATAAAGAGCAACACGCGTAAGGCCAAGAAGAAGACGTTCTCCGCGGCTCGCGTGTTTTCGCTTTTTTTCGAGTTCCGCATTCGCGTTTACATATTCTATATAATCAACAATTTCGCCCGGCAAAAAGTCAGTATCGCCGGCTTCCACGATTCTTACTTTCGAAAGCATTTGTCTGGCAATCACTTCGATGTGTTTGTCATTGATTGTCTGGCCGTGCAAAGAATAAATGTTTTTTACCTCTGTCATTATGTATTTCTGAACAGCGTAAAGATCGGTTAAGCGCATGAGATCGCGCAGATTCAGATGGCCTGAACAGAGAGGCGCGCCTTTTTCCACGTATTGCCCGTTTTTCACTTTGATAGTTTTTCCAAACGGAATTTCGTATGTCTTTTCAACGGGTCCGTGCGTTGTGACAACGATTTTATTAACATCTATTTCTGTCACTTTTCCATCAACATCGCTTTTTACGGCATTTTTATTCTCTTCGCTTTTAGCCAAAATTTGGCCTGATTTTACTTTGTCGCCTTTCTTCACGCTTAGCGTGCTTTGAAGCGGCAGATAAAATTCTTTTTCAATCGGATGTTCTGAATCAACGACAATTTCCATCAGATTTCCTTTATGATGAATTTTTACGCGGCCTTCTGTTTCAGCAAGCACTGCCGGATTTTTAACAGACCGCGCTTCAAATAATTCTTCAACGCGCGTAAGGCCCTGCGTGATATCTCCTTCGCCGGCAACACCGCCCATGTGAAATGTGCGCATTGTGAGCTGGGTTCCTGGTTCACCGATGCTTTGTGCCGCGATAATGCCGACAGGCACGCCGATTCTAACAGTTTCATTTGTGCCGAGATCTTTTCCGTAGCATTTTACGCAGATGCCTCCTGTTGTTTGGCATGTCATTGTTGAGCGGATTTCCACTTCTTCAATTTTATGTTTTTCAATTTCTTTTAATATGTCGTTCGTAATTTCAGTATTTGTTTCCGCGAGCACCTCGCCTGTTTTTGAAACTACTGCTGGTTTCGCGAGTACGCGTCCGAGAAGCCTTCTGCCGAAAGATTCTCCTATGTAATCGCTTTCAGTGCGCGTGATCTTATGCGAGAGTTTTGTTTTACAGTCGTATTCTTTTATTACGATATTTTGAACAGTGTCGATTAAGCGGCGCGTAAGATAGCCAGCTTCCGCTGTTTTGAGAGCTGTATCTGATTTACCTTTTCTTCCGCCGTGAGTCGCAATAAAGTATTCAAGAATTGTAAATCCTTCCTTAAGATTAGATTTAATCGGCAGTTCAATTGTTTTACCAGCGGGATTCGCGACCAAACCTTTCATTCCGCATAACTGCGTGATTTGTCCCCAGTTTCCGCGCGCGCCTGAATCAATCATATAATGAATATCATTTTCGCTTTCAATGCCTTTGACCATTTCAGTCGTAATTTTTGATTTTGCTTCCGACCATGTTTTAACTGTGTTCACGTATCTTTCATCATCCGTGATAAGACCGTAATAATATTTGTTGTTTATCTTTTTAATTATTTCGTCGCTTTCTTCGATGATTTTTTCTTTGCTTTTCGGAATTATCATGTCAGAAGCGGAAATAGATAAACCTGACCGCGTCGCGTAGTAAAAACCGATTTTTTTCAAACTATCGGAAACAATCGCGGTTGTTTCGTTTCCATATTTATCAAATGTTTCACTGATAATAGCGGTCAGGCGTTTTTTTCCTGTTACCTCATTTATATAAGCAATGCCTTTTGGCAGAAACGAATTAACAATCATGCGACCCAGAGTTGTTTCAATAATTTCCGGTTTATTATTTTTATTCACATCAATGCGTGCTTTAATTTTTGCCTGAATATGCAAATATCCGCATTGGTTCGCGATCATTGCTTCCTCAAGACTCGCAAAAATCATTCCTTCGCCCGGTTTCCCCTGAACCATTTTTGTTAGATAATAACAGCCGAGAATAATATCTTTGCCTGGCGTGACTACAGGCTCACCGGTAGCCGGCTTCAAGAGATTTGCGGCAGAAAGCATTGTGCCAG
>JACRIA010000008.1 GCA_016215735.1 Candidatus Peregrinibacteria bacterium | reverse complement strand
TCGCGAAAGTCAGGTGTACTATCTTCAAAACATGATAAGGATAATAGCAGTCAGCAATATCTTGAGTTATTTCTCCTTTATTAACCATTTCACTAATCAAGTTTTTCAGATTTTCTCTGGAATCCGCGACAGCAAGAACTTTTCTATTATTGATCGCCGCCCATTTCCCCAAGTGGTTTTCTAATAGAAAAGAGTATCCTTCTCCATAAGCCCACTGCAGATTAAGTGTTTTATAGGTATCCGCACGTAATTTTCTTTCCTCCGCATCTTTTGCCCCGGCAAATGGCGTAGAGCTATTCAATTTGCAGGCCATCTCCTTCTGTTCATCCTCATACGCCATTATCTCTCGCAATATTCTAGTTTCTTCATTATCAGGGGTTGTTACTAAAAAAGGGCGACAGATCCGGCGCTGTTTATCTATTTGACTTTGTAGCCAGCTTTCGTCTATCTTGTTTTTTGTAAAATCCTCTACTTCCTTTGAGTGCAAAACGCAATCAACAGATTTATTGTTATTAAAGTTCATATGTCTATTCTACTGTTGTCTCCTCAAAGATTCAATGCGATCGAGGTTTGGCAGAGGCGTCCAAATTTTTATTGATTTTTTTGCTTTCGCTCGGGTTGATCCGCATTTTCGAAACATATTTTTTCATCACATCAATTGTTTTGTCATAGGTTTTTCTGTCCACAAAATAAGGCGTGCCGTCTTTTCCGCCGTGTGCAAAACTGTATCTAGATGGATCTTCATAAGAAGGTTTTGCGCCGTAAATAACTTCAGCTGTTAGAGCCAGCGCGCGGATTGTTTTTGGTCCAACGCCGCTATGCGCGAGCAGATTTTCGTAATTTTCCGGTTTCTCATCGCACAATTTCCACAAGATTTTTTTCAAATAATTGCTGCTGTAAAAATTCTCTTTAACAACCGGAAGAGTTTTGAATTCCGTATCTTCAAGTTTCAAAAGTGTAAGCTGATCTTTATGGATTTTGAATCGCGCCATGCTTGAAACAGGGGAGGCATATTTGCTCAAAAGCGCAATATCTTTCATCAATCCACCAAAATTTCTCTGCACTAATTCAGTGCTGATATTTCGCGTTGAATCGCTTGAGCGGGCAGCCATATTCAGCGCCGCGACAGTCGCGTCTGAAACAACGCCAGAATGCGGCTCGCAAACCATTTCTTTTATATTGTCCGAAAACCAGTGATAACGCCGCGCAGTTAAATCACCAGTATTCATTCCTTGTTGAACAACTGCCCAGCTTCCATTTTTTGAAAAGAAAAAAGAATGGTGATAAATGTCATATCCGTCCTGCACAAGACACGAATCAACTTTCGCGCTCATTTTTGAATTATATACAAGCGAACGGCCGCGGCTCGCGCCAATAACGCCTTTTTCTACCCAGCTTTTTATTTCATCAGGAGTTTTGAGCGATGTTTTTCCTTTTCCGCCGCAAATAAAAATTCCCATTTCGCGTTCTTGTCCGCGAATGGCTTCTTTTAAGGCCGCAGTCAAAATCGTTGTTAATCCAGACGCGTTCCAGTCAAAAGCCAAAACAGTTCCAAGCGACTGAAACCACACCGGATCCGCAATCATTTTTATAAATTGATCAGGTCCGCTTTCCATTACAATCACGCGCAAAATCTCGCGGCCGAGGCTTGTCATTCTTTCAAAAAGCCATTTCGGGCATTTGCCGTTATCAAGCGTGAATGTCGCGATTCCGTAGCGCATATTTGGCCATTTGGTAATTCGAATTTTGGAATTTGTTTTGGATTTTGGTTTTTTGGATTTTGCTATTTCCGCGCTGCGCGCGGTGTGGGGTGGCCGGAGGGGCTTGAACCCTCGACCCTCTCGGCCACAGCGAGATGCTCTGCCAACTGAGCTACGGCCACCATGCTTAATAAATATTATCGCAAAACGAGGTTTTCTTCAACAAAATCAAAACCGGTTCCGACAAACAATGCACTATTTTTAATGATTTTTTAATAAAATTTTAATCTCCATCCCATAGAATTTGCTCTATGGAAATTTCCCGCGAAATATTACTGAAATTAAAAACTGAAGTTAAGGTATATTACAATTCTCTCAAAGAAGTATATTGCCCGTTTTTCAGCGAATCTATTAAATTCACGTCTGAAGGTTTTTATCACATTTTTTATAAAAATCCATTTAGACCCAAAGAGCGAGACAAAAACTCTCAATTTATTCGTTTAAAACTTTTTAAATTAGCGCCAATATTGCTTAAAAAATCCGCAACTGTTCAGGAATACTTTTGCGAAAATAGGTTTGTTGCAGTTAAATTTAATAAGCGCAAAGAAAAAATTCTGAAAAAAATACAATATTGGGGTTTCATTGGTATTATTAATGACAGAAAAATAAAAGTTATTGTTAAGCAAACTGGCGAAGGTGAAAAGAAATTTTGGAGCATTATCCCAAATTGGACTACAAGAAAATCGCATGAGGACAATAAAATAATTACTCATGCCGGAGATTTAGAAAGCGATTAAAAAAAGCACCTGCTTACGGCTTGTTTTCAGCCGTATAGGGCTACCGCCCCACAGATGCGATTTAATAATATATGATTTTGCGCAATAAATCAATGTTTTTTGCAATAACAAAATTTCGAGTTCGATACAACCATGCCGTCCGCCGAAGGCGGACACAGGCGTATTATAAAATAAATCCACCGTAGGCGGAAACCGCCATATATTAAAAGCTCCCCTCACTTGGAGGAGAGCTTCTAGTGTATTAGGAGTACCAACGCCTTTAGCCCTAGAAAAGACTTAAAGCCTTAATACCCTAAAAGACACAAAAGAAAAGACAGATCGCATATTACTATACTTCCAAAAATTTATCAAGAGAAAATTTTACTTTCGTGCTGTCATAAATTCTTGCGCTTGTATTAAGCCTTTGTCCGCTCCCGTTAAATTCTTGTCCGAAAAAAACATCATACTTCATAAAATCGTATTTTTCTTGAAGCGCTGAATTTCCTGCCGCCATTCTTTTAAATTGATCTCCGTGCAAAACATACATTGCATATGTTTCCGCGAAATCTTCAAAAGGATCGGTCATCGCGTAAATCGAAACAAAATCCATTTTGCTTGTTTCCTTTGCGCGCCGGCCTGAATTAACCCAGCTTATGCTGTAAAAATCAACGCTCGCGTCATCCGCCGGTATATATCTATCAAAATCAATAAACGCGCTCGCCGCAGTATATCCGCCGGTTAAATAATCAATGTCTACGATATGCCCCATTTCATGAACCAAAACTCCGACCAATTCCGCGTCATCCAAATTAACGCATTGAAGATCAATCGAGCCGTAACCGCCGTATCCGCGCCTTTCCATTTTTTTGCCAGTGAGATTTATTGCGGTTAGAGCCGCTGTGTGTTCGCTCGGAAGTTTCAGCATTGCTTTTGAAACAATTTCTTCGCAGTGATCCAGATCACTGTCTTTATTTATTTCAAAAGACGCAGCCAGCGCGAAGTATTCAGGCGCAAACGCAACAGGTTTATTTCCAAAATCAAGAATTGATTTTTCATGTTTGATAGCAGGCGCAGGCAATATTTCTGATTTCACTGCGTTAGCAGCAAACTTGTTTACCGGAAAAGCCAGAACAATCAACGGCAGTAAAGATAATATCGCGAGAGCAATCGCTCCGAGTACTCGGGGTAAAAACCATTTTCTATAAAGCTTCCCATTTAGCGCCATAATTTTCTGCATCAAAAAAAGGGAGCAATTATAGCAAACTAACCGCCTTTGTCAATAGGCGCTAAAAGACAACAGTGCTCGCTAAAAAAACAATTATCTAGTCTATATATTAAAAGACTTTATCCCAAATGCTCTCATCACCTCAATTTTGTAATTAGTCAACGCGATATTGCGATCAGTTGCGGTAGGCAGATTTGCGATTTCTTTTGCTTTCGCATTGAAAAGATGCTGTTCCGGCAGTTCACCCATCAATTTATCCATAATGTTAGTTATTTCGTCGATAGATTTACCTTCTTTTTCAGCAAGCGTCGAGGCCTCTTCAACAATTTGCCTCATCATATTTTTGACACTCTCCAGCTCTTTCTCTTTAGAAAGTTCCGCACCTTTTTTTTCTTTCTCTCCCGCCTTTTCTGTTTTAACAGTTTCTGGATGCGTATTCAGCCAGTCCTTATATTCCTTTATATTCCAGTCGCTAGGACTGATCGGGAGATTTTCAATATTGACTGTTTGTTTCATTTTGGTCCAGGCAAAGCCGCCGCTTTGGAGTCTTATTTCCGTCAATCTATCAACAATCGCGCCTTCTAG
>JACRIA010000040.1 GCA_016215735.1 Candidatus Peregrinibacteria bacterium | reverse complement strand
TCCGGAAGAACCGATTGGCGCGAGCATTGAAGATGATTTAAGGCCAATGTCTGTGGATGTCTGGAAAGATGAGTTTGATAAATCTCTCGACAGCCATATTTCAAAGCTGATTTCTTTTGATCGGGACGCGGAAGCGATCATAGCTGATGCTGTGCGCGGAGTTTTTGGCATAAGAAACGCGCAACTACGCGACGAGGCCGCGATTGATTTGGTTATGAATCCTGCGAAAAATCCCCTGCTTCTTGATACTTTGAATTCGTGGCATATGAGTCCGATTATGCGTGCTTTAAATCATGCGAATTATACTTTCAAAAAACGCATAAGCCATACTGCGGACAGTCAAAATCAACGTCACAGAATGACGCCCGCGTCGAGAGTTATGCTGACAAAAGCGCACACGGAAAAACCGGATTATATTATGCCGGAGATTATCAGCCGGAACGAAAAGGCCGCGGAAATTTATAAAAACACGATGGAAATGCTTTGGGAAGCAAAAAATAAGCTCATCTCACTGCGAGTTGCGCCGGAATTTGCTATTTATCTTCTTCCGAACGCGGCTGCGATCCGAATGACTGAATCGGGTTCAATTCTGCATTTGATGCATAAATGGAGGATGCGGAGCTGCTTTAACGCGCAGACAGAAATTTTTGACGCTTCAATGGATGAATTGATGCAGGTGCGCGAAGTTCATCCGAATTTGGCGAAATACATTGGGCCGCCGTGCTTTACAAGGCATTTGGGCGGTATGAAAGGGGCCGGAATCGAGGGGCCGTGCCCAGAAGGCGGCCGCTGGTGCGGGATTAGCGTTTGGCTGAATTTTTCGAGGGTGAAAAAGCCTTTTTAAACAATAATCATTCAATGATGAAAACTCAACTTGATTACTACATTGCCGCCTGTGAAACAGAGGATATGAAAACTTTTTCTAACACTATGAAAAAATTGGAAAAAGAATATGGTATATATCCGCATTTTTCCTTGAAAGACGCTGAATCTCTTTTTAATAATTGCTGGCGAATTTTTAAACAAAATAACAATCCGATTAAACAATACAATGCTTTAAGACTGGTGAAATATGTGACAACATCAGATGAATTCATGAAAACAAATAATAATTACCAAAAAATCTGGGAGTTTTTTAAAAATACTATCTTCCACGAAAATGGCAATGTAAGAAATGCGGGAATTCATTTGTTGTCGCGTCTCTATTTTGAAATGACAATATTGAGTGAAAGTTCGCTGTTAAGAAAAAAAATCCCCGAGAATGAGATTGAGGACTGCCAAAAATTCGTAGTGGATATGTTCTTATACCTAGAGAAACTGGAGCGTGACTATACAGCGGCAAATATCAATATTATATCTAAAGGTGATTTGGAAGATGAATCCGGAAGACCATGGGGAGGCGATACTAAAAATAAGCAGTTAAGAACAATCCGCCGCGCAATAGAAGAAATGGATCGCGGGACATGGCTGAGAAAACTTTTGGTTAAATACGAAATAATTGATAAAGAAAAAACAGAGGAAGAACTGAAGTGGGACGAATTTTTGAACGTAATGCTTAAGCCTATTCTGCCGGACAAAGAAAAGTCAGAGAATATTTGACTTTTTTGGATATATTTGCTAATATTTACCTAGGTTTACATAGATTTACCTATATTTATTAAAAATGGAGAAAAAACTTTTATTTATTGGTGAAGCCGCGAAACTCATCGGCGTTTCCATTGATACCCTTAGAAAATGGGAGAAAAAAGGCATTTTACAATCTTTCCGGCCGTCATTGACAAGCAAAAGATATTACCGGCAAGAAGACATTGATCAATTTTTAAGTAAGGATTCTCGATCCTACGTGGAAGATTTGGTGGATTTAGCCAAAACTTGGGCGTTTGCTAAATCACCTGCTCCGCTCTCATCTTCTTTATATTGCCAAACCAGCGATGTTTTTAACAGCCGTTTACAGAGCTTGGAATTGGAATTGGCGCGCATGCCGAAATTAAAAGATATTTTTCCTTTGGTAATAGCTGTCATTGGCGAGATCGGCAGCAACTCCTATAATCACAACATAGGAAACTGGCCCGATGTTCCCGGAATTTTTTTCGGCTATGACATCCAGCAGCAACAGGTAGTGTTGGCAGATCGAGGACAAGGTATTTATAAAACACTCAAACGTGTTGCACCAAATTTAAAAAATGATAAAGAAGCTTTATATACTGCATTTACAAAATATATTTCCAGCCGCGCGCCTGAAGAAAGAGGCAATGGATTGAAATTCGTTAAGGATGTGATTATATCCAACCCGTTATACCTTCAATTTTATACAGGCAATGCCTCATTGGAATTGCGGCAAAATATTTCAAACTTAAAAATAAAAACAGCAGATACATCGTTTCATGGCTGTATCGCTGTGATAAATTTTTAACAAATTAACATTATGCGTATTTTTTTGAAAAAATTCGGAATTGTTCTTATTTCCAGGCCAGCTGGCAAAGAAGCTTTTTTGGTGCTCCAACCGATGCTTAAAGAAATCAAAAACAATGAAAAAATTGAGATTGAATTTGATGGCGTGGCGGTTTTAACGCCTTCCTGGGCCGATGAATTTATAACGCCATTGTTAAATCGATATAAAAAGCGCGTTGTGTTGATGCATACTGAAAATCCATCTGTTAAGGCTACGCTTGAAACATTGGAGAAGGCAAAAATGGCGCGGAAAGAATAATTATACTATGCGAAATAAACACAAACTTTTCCTGAAAGCTCTCGAAAAAACATACTGCGCCGCGATGTTTGATTTTGACGGGACGCTTACGGAGCGCAAGCCAAAGTCCCCTGTTCCGGATTCGCTGAAAGAAACTTTGCGCAATTTGTCGCGCCGCGTACCGATGGCGATTTGCACTGCTCGGCCATTTTCAACTGCTTACCCAAAACTTCAGGAAATTCTCGGCAACGCAGGAATCGAAATTGTTTCGAACTGGGCGCTGATTGCTGAAAACGGCTGCGCTGGCTACAGATTCGATCAAAAAGCCGCTGACTGGATTGAGTTTTATAGAATTGAATGGCCGGAAGATAAAGTGGCGCGGTTTAAATTCGCGGCAGACATTAATAAAAATCTCCATAAACACGTGCGTATTTTGCAGATAAATCCGACAAATGTGATTGTTCAGCCGTTTTATGAAAACGCGGCTGACGAGGAGATCAGCCGGCGATGCGATTTTTTGGAAGCGAAAATCAAAAAGATTTTGCGGAAATACAGCCATTCGCGCGCGGTGCGGGTGATTAATTCGAAACTTGGAATAATTATTATTCCTGCTGGAGCGGATAAAGACCGCGGAATTGAAGAGTTTGGAAAATATCTCGCGAAAAATTTCAATCACGCCGTCCCGCCTTGGCGGGACACAGGCGCTAAAAATAAGTCCGCCGCAGGTGGATTCAATAAAAAATTTGCTAAAAACTGGCGAGAAATCGCTGTTGTAGGCGACCAGCCTGGCAAAGGCGGAAACGATGAAATGTTTTTAGATGGCCGTGTTGGCACTCCTTTTACTGCTGGGAAAATGCTTGCAACAAAGTGTCCGATTGGTATTTTTGATAAAAACGGGAAACAACTTTTTGGCCCGACTGCAACTGAACATTTGCTCAAATCCATGGAATTTTGTTAATATAGGGGACGGTCGCCTAAGGCGATCGTCCCCTTATTATCTAACAAAATTTTTTATGGCAGTAAAAGTGGATCCAAACCTCTGCATTGGCTGCGGAACTTGTTCTACTATGTGCCCGAAAGTTTTTAAAATTGACGAAGAAGGAAAATCGAGCGTGATCGATGAAAACGGAGACACGCCGGAAAATATAAAAGCCGCAGCGGACGCGTGTCCGACTCGCGCGATTTTAATCGAATAATATGACTTACGGATTGATAATTATTGGCGGAGGGCCTGCTGGATTATCTGGCGGAATGTATGCGGCTAGATTGAATTTGAAAACACTTGTGCTCGCGGTTCTTCCTGGCGGGCTTTTAACAAATATTCATGATATTGAAAACTGGCCGGGCGAAAAATCAATTTCAGGAATGGATTTGGCGAATAATTTGATGGAGCATGCGAAAACAAGCGGCGCTGAAATAAAATTCGAGGAGGTCACGGCTGTTGAAAAAGGGAAAAATGAGGCGGGAGAAGCGGTTTTTAAGGTAAAAACTACTGGCGGCGCTGTATATGAATCTTACAGCCTTCTGTTCGCAACTGGCGGAAAACACAGATTATTGAATGTAGCGGGAGAAAAAGAATTTTCCGGAAAAGGCGTAAGCTATTGCGCGCTTTGCGACGCGAATTTTTATAAAGATAAAACTGTTCTGGTTGTTGGCGGAGGCGACGCGGCCGCAAAAGACGCGATGGTTTTGGCTGAAAAATGTTCAAAGGTTTATATGTTGGTCCGAAGCGTTTTGCGCGCGGAGGCGGCGAATATCAAATTACTCGAACAAAATCCGAAAATTGAAATAATATATGGTACGGAAGTCGCGGAGATAATGGGGACGGGGGTGCCGAGCGCTGCTGGCGCGAAAGTCGCGTTAGTGCGTCTCAAAAGCGGCCGCGAACTTACCGTGGACGGCGTTTTTGTGGCGATTGGACTTGATCCGATGAATGTTCTTGCAAAAGATTTGGGAGTTAAATTGAATGACAAAGGTGAAATTATTGTTGACCGCGCGTCGCAGACAAATTTAGCTGGAGTTTATGCGGCTGGCGACTGCACTGATATTGAAATAAAACAAGCAATAGTTGGCTCAAGCCAGGCTGTAATGGCTGCGTTTAGCGCGTATAAATATATTAGAAATTTAATCAAAATATATGAAAAATAAATGGCTCTATGTTATAGCGATATATGAAATGATTGGCGGTATAATTGGCGTTGGATTGACTTTATACATATGTTTTCTTAATTTTTCACAAATCGAAGGTTTATTTTTGATCGTTTGTTCTTTTGTAGCATTGGTATTATATATAATATCGTTTGTTGCGGGTTTGTGTTTATGGAAAGGCTTAAAGCTTGGAAAAATTTTATCTATAATAATTCAAGCAATTCAAGTTCCCCAATTTACAATATTTGGATTTTATTATTTCTTTGCGACCGGATTGCAACTTTCTTTTGGAACCGGTACATATAGCACAAAGTTAGCATTTCATATAGGAAATTTTTGGGAATTTAGTTATACATCAGATTCCGTGGAATATTTCATAGGCATCAATTTAATACCTATATTAGTTCTTATATTGTTGAGAAAATATAATCAGCAAAAATCTTTACAAAGTTAATATATTTAATCCCCCCTTTATGCAAAAAGAATACATTAATCTCGGCCTGAAAAATATTTATTCAGGCGCTTATTTGTTGGCAGTTTTTCATATGGTAGCGGAAAAAGGCCGCGATATTCTGGATGTTGCGAGCGAAGTAGCGGCTGAATCAAGCACCGGCTCGAATGTTCGCGTTGTTGACACGAAATTTGCTGCTGGTTTGAATGCGCAAGTTTATAAAGTCGATAAAAAGCGCGGGCTCGTTTGGATTGCTTTTCCTTGGAGAATTTTTGATCGCGGCGGAAATGTGCAGAATATTTTGACTTATATTGCTGGAAATATTTTTGGAATGGCAGATGTAAAAGCGCTGAAATTGCTTGATGTCTGGTTTCCAAAAGAAATGCTGAAAAATTATGACGGGCCGAGCGTTTCAATGAACGATGTGCGAAAATATTTGAATGTTTATAACAGGCCGATTTTAGGCACGATTATCAAACCGAAAATTGGCTTAAAGCCTGAAGAATTCGCGAATAAGGCGTATTTGTTCTGGAGCGGCGGCGGAGATTTTGTGAAACATGATGAGCCGCAGGCTGATCAGGATTTTTGTCCGTATATGAAAACTGTTGATAAAATTCGCGAAGCAATGGATCGCGCTGAACATGAAACCGGATGTACAAAACTTCATTCGTTCAATATTTCTGCTGCTGATTTTGATACGATGAAAAAGCGCGCGGAATACATTATCAAAAAAATGAAACCGGGGAGTTTTTGCTTTTTGATTGATGGAATTACAGCTGGATGGACTGCGGTACAAACAGCGCGCAGACTTTGGCCAAAAGTGTTTTTGCATTTTCACAGAGCCGGGCATGGGGCGATGACAAGAAGTGAAAATCCGATTGGTTTTACGGCCGGTGTTTTAAGCAAATTTGCGAGATTGGCTGGCGCGTCAGGCGTTCATACGGGCACGGCTGGAATTGGTAAAATGGCTGGTACTCCTGAAGAAGATATTTTTGCGGCGCATGCAGCTTATTTGCCGAAAGTTAAAAGCAAATTTTTTGAACAAGATTGGCATGGGATGAAAGGCTGTGTTTCTATCGCGTCAGGCGGACTTAATCCTTTAAAGCTTTCAGCTTATATTAGAGCAATCGGCCATGTTGATTTTATTACTACAATGGGCGGCGGCGTTCATGGCCATCCTGGCGGAACAAAAATGGGAGCGCGTGCATTAGTCCAGGCGTGCGAAGCATGGCAGAAAAAAGTAAGCATTGAAAAATACGCGAAAGATCATAAAGAACTGGCGCAGGCTATCGAAAGGTTTGGGCGCAAATAAAAGTACTGTTTAATTTTAAAGAAAATCCCCGCTTTTACGGCAGGGGTTTTTTGGGTATGGTTGACATCCACTCAGCCATTTTATTATAGCATTTTCTGGCCGGCGCTAGAAAGCTTATTTCAGATTTTCCAGCAGATTTATCAACAATCTTACTCCGAATCCTGTTCCCCTTTCCTGTTCGTACGTTTTTGGATTTTTTGTGAATGCAACGCCCGCCTGACTTTCGCGATTTAGCACCCCCGAGATAAATTTTTGATTAAATTGGAGTGAGTTTCTGGAATATGTGGAGGGACTTCCAGTTTGAAGCCAGTTGTTTTGCTAATCAATA
>JACRIA010000007.1 GCA_016215735.1 Candidatus Peregrinibacteria bacterium | reverse complement strand
GGAATTTATCGACAACGATTTCAGCCTTCGGAAATAATCTCGTTGAGATTCCTTTAAGCAGTTTGCTCATATCCATTGTGATAACTTTCACGATTTTTCCTTTATCAACAATGTTCTTTTGAAGAAGTTTTTCAAGGTCGGAAGCTTTGTTGGTTTTGGTTACTCCCAAAAACTGTTTTGTTCTCACTTCGCCGATAACAAAGATTTCCTCATCGCCGCTGAGATATTTTCCATCAAGACCGAGATACAATTTTTTTTGCTTCGGTATGAGGAATTTATCTTCCAGAGCCAAAAGATCCTGTTTATGAGCTACCGTGGAAGGATAGATGCCCAATTCTCGCGCAACCGATGAATAATCCTGATTTCTTGATTTTTCCTGTACCAGTTGATCAAAAAAGTCGCTCGTTCTCTTGCCTTTTCCGTGCATTCCCGGAATCTTTTCAGTATAGACATGGCGGCAATCCAGACATTGCACTCTTCTCTTTTTAATTATTAAAAAAACTTTCTTGCCATTTAAAACAGTATGAAGCTTCTTAATTCGCTTCTTTTCATAGCCCGTGTGTTTAATACTTCCGCATTTCGGACAAATGTTTTTGAGACCGCGGGCTTTGCAAAAGACTGTTATCTCCTTCCCTTGCTCCTCAATCCTCTCTATCCGAAGTTCTTTCGGCAAATTAAGAACTTTCATCATCTCTTTTTTCATATTGAAATGGGGTAAGGGATAAAAACATTTCTATTATACATTACCCATACTTTTAACTAAAGAGCCGCCTCCTCTTTCTCCTGTTTCAATCGTTTTGCTTTTCTTACCGCGTATTCAATTATATATTTCGCGATATTGATTCCCGTGACTTCTTCAAGGGTTTTGAATCCTGGATTCGCGTTCACTTCCAAAACCATGGGCCCTTTTCGAGAACGAATGATATCAACGCCGGCAACTTCAAGTTTCAGCGCTTTTGTAGCCGCGATTGCAACTTTTTCTTCACGTTGGCTAAGCCGCGTTTTCTCTCCTTCTCCGCCAAGTTCAATATTTGACCTAAACTCCCCTTTCGCAGCGCTCCGCACCATCGCGGCAATAACTTTTCCTCCAATAACAAAAACGCGCACATCTTTTCCGCGCGACTCCTTCATATATTCCTGCAAAAGAATAATGTTGATCTTGTTTTCTTTCCATAAAAAATTCAAAGCTGACACAACCGCGCGCTTGCTTTCAGCTATGACAACTCCGCTGCCATAAGAACCAAAAGGGGTTTTCAAAATAACCGGCGGGCCGTGTACTTGTTTGAGAATTTCATTGTTTACGTATTTAAGATCGCGCACAACAATTGTTTTTGGGATCGGTATGCCATAGTGGTCGAGAATCTGCATTGTACGAAGCTTGTTTTTGGCCCGTGAAATCGCGTGAAAAGTATTCACAACCGGCATGCCTGTAAGCTGGAATTGTTTGATAATAGCAATCTGCAAATCAACATTGCGCAAAACTGTCGGACGCGGAATTAAAACATCATACTGCGGAAAAATTTTGCCGTCATATAGAACGCACGGATGATTCGGATCATAGACAAGCTGACATTTATCAACCCTGAAAATTTTCGCGCTGTAGCCAAGTTCGCGAGCAGCAGCAGCAAGCCGGAGCTCCTCGCGAGTTGCTGATTTACCAATATCCTCAAATGATAAAATAGCGATTTTCATACTAGGTGTCGCTCCGCGACTTTATTTATAGCGCCTGTGCCCGCCTCAGGCGGACGGCGTGTTAGACGCTCAAACTATATTCAATTTCAAAAAAATTGCAATATGTTAAAATGGGAACAGTAGGCGCGGGCCCTTTCGTCTATCCGCGTCATATAAAATTTAACGCATCAAGAATATGAAAAATCTTTCTAAAAAAATTCTCACAGCATTTTTAGCAATCGCGCTTTTCGCATTGTCAGCGTGCGGTAGCAGCGGAGACAATAACAACACTCAGCCCACTGAAAAATTGAAGCAGTATGAAACCGATTATGTTTCAATTTCTTATCCGCAGGATTGGGAATTGATCGAGAAAAAAGATTTCCCAGTTGGTGCACCTGCTTCAACAATCGTAATGTTCAAAGCAAATGTAAAAAATGAACTTTTTGTGACGAACGTAAATTTCGCTCACAGCGCTCTTTCAGAAACAAAAAATTCGATTGATTATGGAAAACAGGTAATTGCAAACCAAAAAGCTATTCTCCAAAATTATACAGAAATCAACCGCAGCGAAATTGAAATATCAATCAGCGGCAAAACAGAAAAGGCAACACTCATCGCGTTTGAAGGAAAAAGAACAGCGACAGATCCAGCAATAAGATTTATTCAGCTGTACGCTGTAAAAGATACGCAGGCGTATATAGCAACAGCCGCGATGCTTCCAACAGAAGAAAAATCAATCCAGCTTTCAGCGGAAGATGTTGTGAGGTCGTTGAAAATAAAATAATTTTTTCTGGTATCCATTTGCGGATACTAGATGGTGCCGAGGGTGGGACTTGAACCCACACGCCCTTACGGGCACTTGGTTTTAAGCCAAGCTCGTCTGCCAATTCCGACACCCCGGCGCTCTATTTGTTATTTTACCACTTTCTAATCTTAAAGCCACGGGCGTAAACCCATGGATGAAAAGATTATCCGCCGAAAGGCGGACTCGCTGAAAGCGAGAAGAAAGTGGAAAGCCGCGGCCGTAAACAAGTTTGCTGCTAGCGCAGTAAGGCCGCGGAGCTTTACATTTTCAATCAATTGTTAACAACGTTTTTCGGGCTGCCTTTCAAAAAATCTTCAACATTCTGAATAGCAATATCCATAAGCCTCTTTGTCGCTTCAGCCGATCCCCAAGCAGCGTGCGGAGTTAAAATAACGTTGGTTTCCGCCTGCGGCGGACTTATTTCCTTCGCCTGTGTCCCGCCAAGGCGGACGGCGTTGTTCGAAAATTTGCAAAGAGGGTGTCGCGCGCTAATCGGTTCTTTCTCAAAAACATCAATCCCAGCGCCAGAAATCCACTTATTTTTTAGGGCTTTGATCAATGCTTTTTCATCAACTACCGCGCCGCGCGAAGTATTTATGAAAATCGGCTTCCGTTTCATCATACGAAATTCTTTTTCGCCGAATTTGTGAAAAGTTTCAGAAGTTAAAGGCGCGCATAAAACAATAACATCACTGTCATTCAGCAATTTTTTAAAATCTACAAAATCAATATCCGGCGTGCCGGCATCTCGGCTGCGCGTATGCACAATCACACGCATTCCAAAAACTTTCGCAATTTCGGAAAGGCGTTTTCCGATTTTTCCAAAACCAAAAATTCCCAAGGTTTTTCCATAAAGTTCAGTAGCGGAAACCATCAATTCCATGTCCCACTTTCCGCTGCGCACAATTTTCTCAGCTTCTTTTATTTTCCGGCACAGATTCAAAATCATCGCAAAAATATGTTCAACAACCGATTGCGTGGCGTAAGCCGGCACATTGCTCACCAAAATCCCCTTTTCGCGGCTAAGCTTCACGTTTATCCCATCAAAACCTGTTGCAATTATTGAAATAAATTTGCATTTTTTTAAATGCGGAACAATGTCGATTGGAGGCCGCGGAGTTGTAAGCAAAACTTCTGCTCCAGCGCATTTCTTCAAAAAACTCTTGTCATTTATAGGCGCTTTTTTAAAAAATCTCACGCTGCCGAGTTTTTTCAATCGCGCCTTTTGTTCAGCTGTGATTTCGCAAATTGGGATAACGTGAATTTTCATTGTTTTTCGGCCTTAGCTTAGCTTTGCTGCTGCTGGCGCAGAACGCTGCTGCCAAAGGCAGAGCAGCCGTGGTGGTGGGCCAGTTGAGGATCGAACTCAAGACCTTGCGCTTAAGAGGCGCCTGCTCTACCGACTGAGCTACTGGCCCGCGCGTATAGTATATTACCACCATTCAAATTTGAAGGCCACGGCCATAAGGCCGTGGACAAAAAATTTATCCGCCAAAGGCGGACTCGCCCCGAATATTCGGGGCGAGAGAATGGTGGGAAGCCGCGGCCGTAAACAAGTTTGCTGCTAGCGCAGTAAGGCCGCGGAGCTTCACAACGCTTATGAAAATTCATTATTTTCTCAGCCAAACAAAATTATTATTTTTAGATTTCATGTCGATATGCTCGAATCCCAGCTTTTTCATTTCTTCGGGATCCAAACATGAAACATGAAAAAGCGACATGTTATTTTCGGGCTTGGGAACTTGAATAACAACGCCCTTTCGCGCCAAAACGCAAAAATACTTGGCTAATTTATAAGGATTTTTAAAATGCTCGAAAGTGTGAATGCTAATAAACCAATCTGCCGGAGAAGTAATTTTTTGAATCTTTTGCATGCTGGCGTAGAGCCCTTTTTTAGATGATAATTGAACAGCTTTTTTACAATAATCAACACCTTTTATTTTGCATGACGGCAAGCCGGAAGCTACAACGCTCAATCCCTCTCCATTTCCGCAGCCTAGATCGATAATCTCATCGCTAGGCGCAACTTTTGGAAGCAATATTTTTAAAATTTCTGAATAGTCGTTTTTGTTTAGTCCTATAGCATCGATCTGAAATTTTTCGACTCTGTATATAAAACCCCATATCTGTTTTAAATTCAGGTTTATCGACATATGGGAAAAATTGGAGAGCAAAAATTCTTTGAACCCCGTTGCTCGATAAACCAGCCTCAAGGTATAGAAAATTATCGACGCCAATCTCGACCATCCATTCTCCGCGTCCATTTCTTTTTGCGCTTCCGGCGCAAAGACTTCGGGAGTTTTTGTATTCTCTTCCATAATACTCAGGTTGGCAACTTGTCTTTGATATTTGAACGATTGATGTAAGGTATTCATATGAAAAAAACGAAAAATGGATTCGT
>JACRIA010000039.1 GCA_016215735.1 Candidatus Peregrinibacteria bacterium | reverse complement strand
TTGTGAAATTATTGATCGGCGTGTGCCGCGGAAAAAAGAAATACGACCGCCGTGAAGAATTAAAGAAAAAAGCGCACGATCTTGAAGTTGATCGCGCTTTAAAAAAATTCAGCCGTTGACAAATAACCGCGCTTCGTTATAAAATACACTTCCTTTAAACAATTCATATGGAAAATCTCAAACAAATCGCGCTGGAATCAAATGTAATACAGGACGAAAAACCTGGAATGTTGGAAAACTGCGTTCTGCGCAAGCTAATACCTGTTATTTTTAGTATCATCGCGGCTGTTTCAAGCTGCGTAAACAAGTTTGCTGCTGACGCAGTAAAAGCAGACAGCCATCTTATAGAAGAAGAATTCCTGTCGGGAACAAACAACTCTGCGCGCCAAAGCGATTTGAATAAAATAAAAATGTATTATCTCCGCAAAGAACACTACTCTGACAAAGAAATTTCAGCAATGGAAAGCGCTATGATTGAAATACTGAAAGCGCGGGGAAAAAACGAAGATTTTATAAGCGGTTTTATCGAAGCCGTTCGCGATCAAAGAATGATAAATTTGCTTTTAAATCCGCCAACCAAATAAAATATTCGCATGAATGCTTCATCTGCATACAGCAAAATCATTAAAAAAATAAAGCAGTATTTTGAAAATTCTGAATATAAAAACGCTGTAATCGGCGTGAGCGGAGGCGTTGACTCAGCGCTCGTGTTGAAATTAGTCGTTGACGCGCTTGGACCAGAACGGGTTGCGGGGATTATTATGCCAGAACTCGGCGTCACAAAAACCGAAAACACAAATCACGCGAAAGCTCTATGCAATTTTTTAGGCGTGAAAACTTTTACAGTGCCAATCAATAAATTTTTGATGGAATACGCGATAATGCCGTGGAAACCAACGCAGTCATCACAGATAAATCTTCGTCCGCGCGTACGAATGACGATTCTTTATAATTACGCGAACGCAGGGGAAGCGCTTGTCATCGGCACATCAAACAAAAGTGAAATTTTGCTGGGCTACGGCACAAAATACGGAGATTTGGCAGCTGATATTGAACCGCTCGGCGATTTGTATAAAACCGATATTTATAAACTCGCAGAACATGTGGGTTTGCCGAAAGAAATCATTGAAAAAGCTCCGACAGCTGAACTTTATAAAGATCAGACGGATGAAAGTGAACTTGGCGCGAGCTATACCTCACTTGATAATGTTTTACGCAAGCTCAATTTAGGTAAAATGGTTTTGATTGAAAAAGGAATGAATCCGGCGATTGTAAATAATGTTTTCTCGCGCGTTTCAAAAAATAAGCATAAAACTGAAGGTCCGTACATTATAGAAATTACCGAAGAAGAATGAAAAAAACCTCCCCCAAAAACCTCCCCGCGCTCTATATCGGACGTTTTCAGCCTCCGCATCTCGGACATATTGACGCAATAAAACAAATTTTGCGCAAAGAAAAATTTTTAATAATTGGAATTGGAAGCGCGCAGTATTTTGGCACGCAGAATAATCCATTCACGGGAAGCCAGCGCTATAGTATGCTGACCGCAGCGCTTCAGGAAGCCAAAATTCCGCAAAGCAAATATACAATTATTCCAATCCCGAACATTGAAGATTATGCTGGCTGGCCGAATTATGTTGATTCTTTACTCCCGCCGTATGGTCTTGTTTATACTGGTTCGGCGATTGTCAAAAAACTTTACGAAAATCAGGGAAAACACAAAATCAAACCAATAAAATTCCGCAAAAAAATCAGCGGAACTCTTGTGCGCGAAAAAATAATGAAAAAAGAAAATTGGGAAACGCTTGTTCCAAAATCAGTCGCAAAGCTTATTAAAAAAAATTTGGCTCCTGCGGCGCCTGCTAATTGAAAAAATCCGCATATTTATCTATAATTCAGGCACTTATTTGTACCTATGATAAAAATTAATCCGCACATTTTCCGCGCTTATGACATCCGAGGGATCGCGATGGGTAATAATCCCGATTTAACGCCCGAGGCCGCATATTTTATCGGAAAAGCAACTGGAAAATATTTGAAGGATAATTTTGGAACAACGCAGGGTAGCGCGGCAGCAGCCGGCGCGCGAGGCAAAACCGCTGGAAAATATTTTTCGCGCTCCGCGCGAGTGATTATAGGCCGCGACGCAAGACTCACAAGCGAAATTCTGCAAACAGCCTGCATGCACGGTTTGATTGACGCAGGATGTGAAGTGAAAAATGCCGGCCTCGCTACTTCTCCAATGATTTATTGGGCAACCTGCGCCATGGACTTTGATGGCGGAATAATGCTTACCGCAAGCCATAATCCAAAAGAATATAATGGTATAAAAATCGTCGGAAAAGGCGCTCATTCTGTATGCGGAGAGGAATTGCAGAAAATTTTAAAAATCACGGAACTTTATGCGCACGAGGGCGAACGCAGCGAAAATGCGGTTGGTGCGGGTATGGCTGGCGGCGCGAACGCAGTGTCCGGCACAAACTCAGCCAGCGAAATGTTCCCTGAAACAAACATGCGAAAACTGCGCGAAGAACCGATCGCGAAAAATTACATTGACGATTTATTGCATCGCGCAAAGCTTGATCGAAAACTAAAAATTGTTGTTGACGCGGGAAACGGCGTCGCTGGACCATTTATTAAAGATCTTTTTGAAAAATTCGGCTGCGAGGTGATTCCGCTTTTTTGCGAACCAGACGGCAATTTTCCCAATCACGAAGCCAATCCTGAATATGAAAAAAATCTCGCGGAATTAATCGAAACTGTGCGGGCCGAGAAAGCTGATTTGGGCTTTGGTTTTGATGGCGACGGCGACAGAATCGGCGTAGTTGATGAAACTGGTAAACTTTGGCCGGGCGATTATGTGTTGATGTTTTTAGCAAAAGATTTACTCACGAGGCACCCCAACGCAAAAGTTATTTTTGACACAAAAGCATCACAGGTCGCAATAAACGAAGTCGCAAAATCCAACGGAAAACCAATAATTTCCGTGACAGGCCATTCATTTATGGAAGTCCGCATGCGGCAGGAAAAAGCTTTAATTGGCGGCGAAATCAGCGGCCATACTTTTTTTGCTGAAAATTATTATGGTTTTGATGACGCGTTTCTGGCAGCAATGAAAGTTATGGAAATTGTCAGCCGCGCTACAAAAAAATTCTCGGAATATTTTGCGGATGTGCCAGCTGTCTACTCCACTTCGGAAATAAAAGCATATTGTCCAGACAACAAAAAGTTTCAAATCGTAAAAGAAGTTACAGACTATTTCACAAAAAAATATGATTGTTTAACGATTGACGGCGTGCGCGTAAAGTTTGACGAAAACAGCTGGGCTGCGGTTCGCTGCTCTAATACAACGCCAAATCTCACAATCCGCTTTGAATCGCCTGATAAAAAAACTTTCGAAGAAATGAGGCGCATTTTTTATGAAAAATTAAGCGAATATCCCGAGGTCGACCTGTCCTGGTATGGGACCGGTTCTCTATTGACAAAATCAAAATAGATTACTTTCCCATATAACCAGCGCGTAACTTATAAAATAAACTACAAACCTGTGAATAGAGAACCGTCCCCTATTGTCAAAACGCATAAATATTGGAAATTTTTTGAAATGCTGCCGGGCGCGATAACATTATTGCTTCTTATATTCCCAATCATATTTTCGATAATACGGCCCGAATGGGTTGCTGTATTTATCACTTTGTACGCAACAATGTGGCTTTTCAGATCAATAAGACTGTCAATATATTTAACACTATCCTATATCCGCTCTAGAAACGCTTTCGATACTGATTGGATAGAATTAATAAGCTACTGCGATACTCCGCAAAAACTTGAATACGATCTTAGCGCAATGGAAAAAAGAAAAAACAAAGACGAGAAAAAATACCGCCTCCTCTTGGACCTGCGCGAAAAACTCGGCATCATACAAAGAGCAAATCAATATAAAAAATCATCTGAAATAATTCACGCGATTATATATGTAACGTACAAAGAACCATACGAAGTTATCCGCGAATCAATAAAATCTTACGCCGCGAGCGTATATTCATCGAAAAAAATAATTATTGTATTTTCCGGCGAAGAAAAAGACAAAGAAAACGCGCTAAATATCGCGGAAAAAATTAAACATGAATTCGGCGATAAATTTATGAATTTCATAGTGACAATTCATCCATACGGCCTCCCAAACGAAATCCCCGGTAAAAGCGCGAATGCGACATGGGCCGCGAAATTATTAAAAAAACATCTCGACGAAAAAAACATAAAATATGAAAACGTTGTGATTTCAAATTTCGATGCGGATACAGTCAGCCACGAAAATTACTTCGCGGAAATAACATTTCTTTATCTAACGACATTAAACCGTGAAATAAAAACATATCAACCGCCGCATTTTTACCACAATAATATATGGAATGTGCCGATGGCAATAAGAATAACGGCTCTGGGCTGCACATTCTGGGAAATGGCAGAAAGCAACGACATCAAAATATACCGATGTTTCTCAAGCAGATCAATGGGAATGCAGCTCGCCATCAATACTGATTACTGGGACCCAATGGTTATGCCGGAAGATTCTAGACAATATTGGACAGCGTATTTTTTGGAAAACGGCCATCATGAACTTATAATCGTAAAATCTCCGCTTTACATGG
Organism: Candidatus Peregrinibacteria bacterium; assembly: GCA_016215735.1. Lineage (GTDB taxonomy): Bacteria > Patescibacteriota > Gracilibacteria > UBA1369 > UBA12463 > UBA12463. Next base: position 2,981 of record JACRIA010000039.1, on the reverse strand, counting down.
ACGCGATTTCAGCAAACACATACAAAGAAACGTTTAAAGCGCAATATAAACAAATAAGAAGATGGGCTTATGGCGTTTGCGATTTGCCTTTTATAGTTTTCAACATGGCAGCAAATAAAAAAATATCTTTGTTTGAAAAAATTTATCAAATATTGTTTATGATTGAAAGAAATATAATGTGGGCAACCGCCCCGATGATTTTAACATTCATGGGATGGCTGCCGGGACTGCTTAATCCGCCGTTTCGAGAAACTGTGATGTCATATAATCTCCCTTCAATAGTAAGTGTTCTTCTAACTGTAGCAAGCATCGGCGTCATCACGTGCGCAATAATAACATTGATCATTATTCCAGTGCCGAAAAATAAAATTACATGGCGATATATAAGCTTGATAATCCAATGGTTTTTAATACCTCTTTCAAGCATTTTCTTAAGTGCGATTCCTGCGATCGAAGCACAGGGAAGGCTTTTGATAGGAAAAAAATTGGAATATCAGGTCGCCCCGAAAATACGCCGCCAAGAATTGGATTAAATTTCAGCTTTGCATTCTCCGCAAAACTTTTTTCCTTTTTTTCCATCCCGCTAAGGCGGGGCGGCATTAAGATTAAAAAGTGGCAAATAAAAGCTACATTAAAATACCCCTGTTTACAGCTCCTATCTTGCCAGTTTCATGTACAACGCCCACATCTTTAGCGAATAAAATATATCCATCTTTAGCAATAAAAGCAGTATAAAGAATGGTTACTTCTGGAAAAGTCCTAACGCCCCTCGAATCATAAAAAGAAATTTTCTCAGGATTTTTATCATAACGATGGCTCGCGGTATCCGCTAGTGGGTCTTTTGGCTCTTCTTTTCTATACATTTCGATGGTGCCTTGTATATCCAGTATCTTCTCAATCTCTTCTATTGTAGAATGCAGCCAATCCGCTAAAGCTTTTATACCATCTTTTATGGAATAATGGTGTGTTCGCTCTGGCACTGGGCCAAATTGGAATTCTTCTTTGAGTTTTTCTGACATATTTATTTGGGTTAATTATAGGAAAAGCAGTATAAATAATAAAATAGTATATGTCAAGGGATTTCAAGTTTAGTTTTCTGCGGTGTTTTCAGCTTTGCATTCTCCGCAAAACTTTTTCCCGTTTTTTTCAACAATAAGACTATTGCATTTCGCACAAATCTCTCCTGTCGGTTTATCCCAAGTCGCGAATTTGCACTTTGGATATTTATTGCAGCCGTAAAAAAGTTTTCCGCCTTTGCGGGTGCGGCGTTCAATTACCTGGCCGCCGCATTTTGGGCATTTTACTCCTGTAAATGTCACTATCGCCTGTATATTTTTGCATTTCGGATAAGCAGAACAACCAAGGAAATTCCCGTATCTCCCTTTTTTAACAACCATATCAGCTCCGCATTTGTCGCATTTTTTTCCTGCGAATTTCTGTTCAAGTTCGCGTGTTATTTCTGCGGCTGCGGCAGCTTCTTTTGTATTTTCAAGCGGTTTTGCGTTTTTGCATTTCGGATAATTTGCGCATGATAAAAATTTTCCGAATCTGCCCAGTTTTATAACCATCGGACTTCCGCATTTTTCGCAAATTTCACTCGTCTGTTCTGAAACAATGTCCTGTTTATTAAGTGTTTCCTGTTTTTCTGCGACAAGCCTATGAAACGGCGTGTAGAACTCCTGCACAATCGGCTGCCATTGCCGTTTTCCTTCAGCAATTTCATCAAGAACATCCTCCATTTCAGCTGTAAATTTATAATCAACAACTTCTGGAAAATGCGTAACAAGCAAATCTGTCACAACATTTCCCAAATCAGTCGGCACAAGATGTTTTTCGTCCTTTTTCACGTATCCGCGAAATAAAATTGTTGTAATTGTCGGCGCGTAAGTACTCGGTCTGCCAATTCCTTCAGATTCAAGTTTTTTAACCAAACTCGCTTCTGTATATCTTGCTGGCGGACGTGTAAAATTCTGGCTTGGTAAAAATTCACGCGCCGCAAGCGCCTCGCCATTTTCAACCTGCGGAAGCAGTTTTTCCTGTTTCTCAAGCTCTTCTTCAGGATTATCCGAACCTTCTGTATATGCCATCAAAAATCCTGCAAATTTTATTGTCTGGCCTTTCGCGGTAAATATATAAGGCAGGCTGGCGCCGCTTTTTTCGCCAACAATACTCACCGTAACTTGATTAAAAACAGCATCTGCCATCTGGCACGCAAGCATTCTTTTCCAAATCAAATCATACAATTTAAATTGATCGCGAGTTAAAACTGCTTTAACACTCGAGGGCGTAATTGACAAATCAACCGGCCGGATCGCCTCATGCGCTTCTTGAATATGTTTTTTGGATTTATAAATTCTTGGCGATGAAATCGTATACTGATTGCCAAATTCTTTCGCGATGATTTCTTGCGCTTGGCTGACCGCAGATGCCGCCAAATTCATTGAATCTGTTCTCATATAAGTAATCAAACCAGTAGCTTTTCCAAAAACTTCAACACCTTCGTATAATTGCTGGGCAACAACCATTGTTTTCTTGACCGGAAAGCCAAGTTTTCGCGATGCTTCCTGCTGCAAAATTGATGTTGTAAAAGGCGGAGGCGGAGTTCTAATTGAATCTTTTTGCTCAATATTCGCGACCTTATAAATGCCGCCGTCAAGTTCCAATAAAATATTTTTCGCGTCGGCTTCATTAAGGGACCGGTTCTCGCGAGAACTGGTCCCGTTAACATGCGTTAATTGCGCTTCCAAAATTTCTTTTCGCGGAGTCTCAAATTTTCCAATAATTGTCCAAAATTCTTCAGGCTTAAAAGCTAAAATTTCGCGCTCTTTCTCAACAACAAGCCTCACCGCCACGCTCTGCACGCGGCCAGCAGACAAACCATACCGCACTTTTTTCCATAATAACGGCGATAGTTCATAACCAACCAATCTATCCAAAACACGCCGCGCCTGCTGAGCATCAACCAAAAACATATCAATATC
>JACRIA010000038.1 GCA_016215735.1 Candidatus Peregrinibacteria bacterium | reverse complement strand
GCTTTTCATGTGCACTGGCGGAGCCGCATGGGACAATGCGAAAAAACTTATTGAAGACGGATTGTACGGAGGAAAAGGCTCGGAAACGCATAAGGCTGCGGTTGTCGGCGATACTGTTGGCGATCCATTCAAAGACACAGCTGGTCCGGCTTTGAATTCGTTGATTAAAGTTATAAACACAATCGCTCTTATAATTGTACAATTAGTTGCAACTCTCAAAATTTTCGGGTAACATAATTCTCTTAAACGGATTATTCTGCTTAAAAACAAAAATAATGCCCGAAGATTCTTTTGTATCATTTACGATTGTACAGCTCACTGATTCATACGCTGTACTGAAAAACCAAGATGAAAATATCGGCAATATTTTATGGCCTTTAAATAAACTTCCGTCCGGCGCGCGCCAAGGAGATGAAATAAAATTGGGACCGGAAAATAAAGGAATACACACAGAACAGCAATATCAAATGATGAGGAAGCTTTTGGAAGATCTTGTGAATTAACACGCCGTCCGCCGAAGGCGATAACAAACTCTTGCAAAAATGATTTTTTGAGCTATAATTATTCTCCATATCTAATTTTAAGGTCAAAATGTTAGAAATTTCTCCAATTATACATCCAGATGTCACCCGGTTCATGCAAGAGGGGAATCCAAGAATATTGGAGTTAATAGAAGCATTTGGATCATCTTTACATATTGTGTTTCCTGAAATTGTTGAAGCAAACTTAACAAGATTTCAAGAAACACTTCGGCAAAGTCTCTCAAAATTTTGCCACTGTAAACCTATTTTTTCATCCTCCTTCTGCCTTCTTAAATGTCGTTCTTTTGCGCGCAGTTTCCTCTCAAGAGCGCGTTTGTTTTGATGCCTTTCATACCTGTTTGGACGTTCGTTTGTCATAATGATATTAGAAGGTTAAAATGATACCATATCAAGATACAATTTAGAATCAATTTGATAACAAATGCAAGCATAAAATACAGTGTCAGGCACAGTAAAATTACAGATCTTAAATACAAAGATTATCTTAAAATAGATTTAAGTAATTTCTCGTATGGAAAAATATTAAAAAATTTCGGTAATTACTCGGCTGAATTTATAGAAAAAGCGAAAAAATCAAATTTGCCACAGATTCAGATAAAATTTCCATATAGATGGAATGGTTTTTCAGAAATATTAAAGAAATTTAACTATGATACGGGTTTAATATTCGTGGAAAAGAATATTACAAAAACTTACTTACCCCCTGAACATCTACTAGAAATAAAAGACACGATTATTCTCAAAAATCTTCTAAAAAAACAGCAAGCTCTGCACTACAAGCTTAATACAAAATTTTTTGAAAAAACCAAAAAGTTTGATTTAGATAGTTATCTCAAGGAACTCCAGATTAATTACGAAAAAAACAAAGGGATTACCTATGGTATTTATGAAAAGGATAAGCTAATTGCATTTATTGGTTTAGAAATATTAGGCTCTGGCATCTATATCAACGAGCTTTTTACGGATGATAAGTTTAGAGGACGCGGCCTTGGAAAAATTCTTATGCAAGCCGGCTTTAATTATACCGCTAAATTGAACTTCAAAAAAATATGGACCACGCTTGCCGCCCAAAATGAATCAGCCTTGCGCTTTTATCAAGCTCGCGGATTTAAGCCTATTTCAAAACTTTTTTACATCAATTTAGTTTAAACTATAGTTTATGCACTGGCTAAATGTATGAAACGGTATATTTGGCTGGCTATTCGGGTTTAGTGCCCTTTTAAGACGACTCTGGACTTAGTATACATTTCGGCATGAAATGAGGCGGTATTTTTTGTTTATTTTTTCTCTTCTTTAGCTGGCGCAGCTTTTTCTTTGTCGCCTTTTTCTTTACCTGCTTCTTTTCCTGCTGCCTCGCCTTCCGCAGCTTCACCTTCAGCAGGAACAGCGCCCGTAACTTCTGCTGCTGTCGGCAACGGAGCCGCGACTTCTTCTTCTTTCTTTGGCGCAACAACTGTCACAACAGTGAGGCTGGCATCATCCAAAGCTTTAACGCCTTCCGGAAGCACAACATCTTTTACGTGTATTGAATCGTGAAATGTAGCAAGCGAAGAAACATCAATCGTGATTTTCTGCGGCAAATCTTTCGGCAAACATCTAACTTTAATCGAATGTTTTTGCGGAAACAAAACACCAGCCAAATCCTTTACAGCAGGCGCCACGCCAACAAATTCAAACGGAATTTCAGCGTCAATCAGCTTATCCATGGCAATATTCAAAAAATCAACATGGGTAATCAGATCGCTTATTGGATCAAACTGGACATCGTGAACAAGAACTTTATAAGTCTTATCGCCGGCCTTCAAATCAATAATCGTGCTTTCGCCAGCGGCTTTATATATTTTTCTGAAATCTTTGTAATCTAAATCAATATTTAAAGTCGAAGTGTCTTTGCCGTACAAAACAGCCGGAATGCGCTTTGAATCGCGCAAATTTTTGGCGTTTAAGTCATCTGTTCTTATATTACCTTCGAGTAAAAATGTTTCTTTTGTCATAATACGCGAGGTTGATTTTAACGGAAAGAACGCTGTCGCGCAAGCAAAATTTGCGATTGTTCGGCTTTTCAGGTAAAATCGCCTTGTATGTTCGACAAAATCAAAGACATGTACCGGCTCCAAAAACAAGCGAAAGAGGCCAAGAAAAAACTCAAAAATATCCAAATAGAAGCCAGCCAGGACGGATTCACTGTTATTATGGACGGCGAAATGGAAGTGCTGTCTATCGCCATTACCGACGAACTTCTCGCAAAAGCTGTCCAGAATAAAAAAGATTTTGAAGAAATTATTCTCAAATGTTTCAATAAATGTCTGAAAAAAGCCCAGCAAATCGCGGCTGAAGAAATGAAAGGCCTTATGGGAGAAATGGGGCTTGGAATGTAAAAATAAAAAGGGTCAGGCCTAATTAAGGCGGAAAATCTTCATCCACGAACTTACGCCCGTGGCATTAAGATTTGAAAGTGGTAAAATCAATTGTGTTAAAGATTTTTTAATAACAATTAGGTCTGACCCTAAAAAGAATTCTCATTGCCGCATTCGCTATCATAGCTGTGTTTTTGATATATGATTTCGTGTCTTACAAAATCAGCCTGAATAATCCGGCTAATCCTAATAGCAAAACAAAAATAATGTTTATAATCAAAAGCGGCGACAGCTTGAAAATAATAAGCGAAAATTTGGAAGAAAAAGGTCTGGTCTCTAGCTCGCGCTATTTTTATAAATACGTAAAAGCAACGGATAATGACACGCGCGTGCTCGCGGGCGGATTTTTGCTTTCACCTTCAATGACAATTCCAGAGATCACGGAGGATATTACTGATAATTCAAAAAATCAATATGTCGTAACTGTACCTGAAGGATTCAGTGTAAAAGACATAGATGAAAAACTTGTAGAAATGGGCTTAATTAAAAGCGGAGATTTTGTTTCATCTGTGCGGAATTTCGCGAATTACGATAAGTACGATTTTTTGAATAAACCGCGCCTCGCAGGGCTGAAAATTCCGCTAGAAGGCTATCTTTTTCCTGATACTTATTATATTAAGCCGCAAAATTTCAAATCAGAAGAATTGATTGAACGCATGCTCGCGAATTTTAGCGCGAAACTATTACCGAACTTGCGCAAAGAAATTTCACGCAAAGGCCGCACAATTCATGAAATTGTCACAATGGCTTCCATGCTTGAAAAAGAAGGCAAAACAAAAGATGATTTTGAAATAATGGCAGGAATTTTATGGAAACGGCTCTCGTATAATTGGTTTTTGGATGTTGACGCGGCGATTTTGTATGAAACCAACAAAAAAACTATTTCAAGCGCTGATCTCCAGCTTAATTCAGCCTACAATTTGCGCCGCCATCACGGCCTTCCGCCAAGCCCGATTTCAAATCCAGGCATAAACGCAATTTCCGCAGCTATCAGCCCAAAAACCTCTCCATACTGGTTCTATCTCACAACGCACTCAGGCCAAACAATCTACGCGAAAACAAACGACGAACAGAATTTGAATATCGCAAAATATTTGAAATAAAATCTGCGGGACTTGCGCGGTTTACGCGCTCAAAAGTGCGCCGCGCACCCCCGTCCCCATTTTACGCTCATACGCCAAGCGCTATTTTAATAGAATTCAAATCGCGCGCGACTCTATAATTTGTTTTTATTTCGTTCTCGATTTTTTCACAAGCATGCATTGCGGTCGTATGATTTCTATTGCTAAAACCCTCGCCTATTCTGGCAAAAGACTGATCAAGCAAAATCCGCATAAGATACATGCAAATCTGGCGCGGAACGACTATTTCTTTTTTTCTGCAATCGCCAGTAAGATCTTCTGGTTTCATTTTATAAAATTCACTCACAGCTTGAATTATCCTGTCTGGAGAAAGCGTTTGCGTTGGAACAGCAGAAACTCCCTGATAAACATTCTGCGTTGGAATGTGCGCTGTTTTTATCATCAGATCGCGGCTGTAAAATTTCTGAACAATGCGCAGCGACAGCTGCGCCGTTGGTTGAATATTATTGAATTGAACCTGTCCAATTAACTGGTTGAGTGCCCCAAGAAGTTCACGAATATTTGTTTCAATATACTGCGCGATCGGTTCAAGAACATCATTGCTTACCACAAGGCCGAGTTCCGCACATCTGTTCTGCAAAATCGCCATTCTTGTTTCAAAATCAGAAGGCAAAACCTCAACTACCATGCCCATCGCGAATCTGCTTTTCAATCTATTATCCAAATCATCAAGTTCTGCTGGCGGACGATCGCTTGTGAGCAAAATCTGTTTATTCGATTCGTATAAATCATTTATTGTGTGGAAAAATTCCATCTGGCTTGCTTCTTTTTTGCCAAAAAATTGGACATCATCAACAATCAAACAATCAGCTTTTCTGTATTTTTCTTTGAGACTCGTAACCTTCTGGTTGCGAATCGCTCCGACAATGTCGTTCACAAACTGCTCGGAAGTGACATAAATAACATTTTTATCAGGAAAATTCTTCAAAATCTCAAGGCCTGTGCCGTGAAGCAGATGCGTTTTACCAAGTCCAACTCCGCCATATATATAAAGCGGATTATAGATTCCGCCAGGATTATTCGCGATAGCCATGCATGCTGAATGAACAAGCCTATTGTCTTTTCCAGCGATAAAATTGTTAAGCGGATATTTATGATTAAGAGTTCTAGCGCACAGACATTCTGTTTTATCCTGATTAACTAAAATCTGCCTTGAACGTTTCTCCGCGCCAAACAGAAATTCTTTTATATCAATTCCGCGAATATCGTCGGGGTTCATGAGGCCGCCGTCAACTTCATATTCAATCTCTTTGATTTGACTGTCGATTTCCTGTAAAGCCTGAAGAATTTTTATATGATATTTGTCGCGCACCCAATTGTACGCGTATGTACTTGGAAAACCGATTTTGTAAACCGCAGCATTCGCATTCAAAATACAACTTTTATTAAACCATGTAATAAAATGATTTTTGCCTATTGTCGGCTGGAGCCGGGTAAGCACTTTTTTCCATAACTCTTTTAATTCGCTGTCTTGGGGCGCCGCTGCTGTCATACGTTCAAAAAAGTTAATGATTTTTTTAGGAAAACTTTAGGAAAATTTCATTTTGGGTCTCTATACTAATGACTTTTTTCATCAATCTCAAGAGATTTTTCGCTTAAGTAAGCCTTTCTACATTTTGCGCGCCGCCAACTCAAATACTACAATATATTGAGAATTCTTTAACACAAAAAACAAGGTAAAAATGAGGCAATGGTTATAACATTAGAAAAATTGCGTTTGCGCAACTCGAAAATTTTCACAGCAAAGAAAGGACGTCTTTATATGTCACAAAAAGTATCAAAAACAGCAGCAAAATAAATCCAATGAAATGCGTCATTGTTTCGAATCTTTGATTCATTCTCCTGCCGCTGATTCCTTCGACTACGATGAATAGCAAACGTCCGCCATCAAGTCCTGGGAATGGCAGAATATTAAGCACTGCCAAGCTTAGCGACAAAAGCGCGGCGAATCTTACTACAGATGAAAGTCCTTCTTTAACAAATACATAAGTCATATGCGCGATGCCAACAGGCCCGGAAACGCCTTCCGGAACAGTCAATGTGCCGAAAACATCCTTGACCAATTTTCCGAACATCTGGACTGTAAACACTGTTAGCCGCTTTGATTCTGTAAATGATTTCCATATTGCTTCGTGTATTGGATAACTAACGTTTTTAATTTCCAAAACAGAAGTCGGAATAGATGATGTATAAGCGCTGAATTGGCTATTTCCCATTGAGAATATTTTTGACAAAATAATTCCTATTTCACCTTTTGAATTCGGAGCTGCATTAAGTAAAACAGACGCGCCGTTCCGTTCGACAAGAAATTGTAGCGTCTTGCGGCCCGATTGTTTTATCATTTCAACAGCTTGTGAAGGACTAGCCACATTTTTGCCGTTTATCTGAAGAATATAATCCCCTTTCATGAATCCTGCTTTTTCAGCGACTCCCCCTAAAATCGTGTCGCTTACGATAACGGATTTTTTATAAGGAACATTGAAATTAAACTCGTATGCCTTGAAGTCGCGCATAACGACAAGACTAACATTTTGCGAAAAATCCATGATTTCTTGAAACGTATCAACATCATAAACCTGCTTTCCGTTTATTTTGATAATCGCGTCGCCTGATTTCAAACCAGCTTTCGCGGCCTCTGAATCCGCAGAAATTGTTTTGACAGTAGCGCGCGGCAAAAAAAACATATCGTATAAATTTATTCCGCTGGGAAGTCCTGTACCGCCGCCAAAAGCAATATTTATGATGCTGTTGTCTCTCCGCACTTTAAATGTAGGCCAGCTCGCTGGAAGTTTTATCAAAGTATTTTTAAGAACATCAAGATCAGTTATATCTTTATTGTCCATTTGCATAAGAATATCTCCTGCCATAAATCCAGCATTCGCTGCCGGCGTTCCTTTTGTAATATCTTTAACAATAATACCTTCTGAAATTTGTATTGTGTTGTTTGAAATATTCGCGAACACATCTTTATCCGAAATAATCAAAGGCTTTATTCCCACTGAAAATCCAATGCTCAATAAAACAATCGCAAGCAAAAAATTCATCAAAACACCGGCTACAATAATTTTTGTTCTCGTGCGCAGCGGTTTTGATATAAAACTCCGCGAATCTGCATACATTTTTGGATCTTTCGAATCTTCACCCATTAGTCGCACAAATCCGCCGAATGGAAGCAGATTGATTGAATAAATAGTCTCTCCGCGCTTCACGCTCCACAGTTTCGGCGGCAAACCAAAGCCAAATTCTTCGACTTTCACTCCGTTACGCTTGGCAGCCCAGAAATGCCCAAGCTCATGGATCAAAACTATAATCGAAAAAATAATTACAAACGCAATTATTGTGAGTAATAGATACATTTTGAGGGGGTTAGGTTAAAGGTCAAAAGTCAAAGGTTAAGGGTTAAATCTGCATTACGTCTTGTTCTTTTTTCTTTGCCAGCTCATCAATCTGCTTATTATACGAATCGACTTTCTCCTGAAGTTTTTTTTCTGCAATCATCCGTTCATCTTCGCTCACTTGCTTCGCGTTTTCCATTTCTTTGAATTTCGTATTCATCTGCTGGCGGACTGATCTCACTGATATTCTAGCATCTTCCGCTAATCTACCAACAACTTTTGTAAGTTCGCGCCTTCGCTCTTCTGTAAGGGGCGGAATATTTATTCTAACCACAACGCCGTCATTTGTCGGAGGCAGATGCAAATCCGACATTTGAATTGCTCTTTCAATCGCATTGAGCAAACCTTTATCCCATGCCTGAATCTGAATTGTTTTTGGATCAGGAGTGGTGATGCTGGCAACGCTGCGAAGCGGCTGTGTCGTGCCGTAAGCTTCAACGCTCAAGTGTTCGACGAGCGCCGGAGAAGCTCTTCCAACCTGCAGGCGGCTGAATTCATTTTTCAAATGATCGAGCGCTTTTTTAAACAGCATTTCAGATTCATCAAGATGATTGGATGGCAACATAGTAGTAAAGGTTAAGTTATAATTGTGCCAACGGAACGGCGCAGAACTGCATCCGCTAAATTTCCTTTTTTGTACGCGTTGAAAATAATTATAGGGATTTTCTTGGCCATGCACAACGAAATCGCTTTTAAATCCATGACGCCAAGTTTGCGTGAAATCGCTTCTTTATAGCTTATACGTTTAAACGGACGGCTGTTTTTGAATTTTTTTGGATCTTTGTCATAAGCAAAATCAACATTGGTGGCTTTCGCGAGCAAACTGCATTTTAGTTCGCTGGCGCGCATAGCCGAGCCGGAATCAGTCGTAACAAAAGGCTTTCCTGTGCCGCCCGCAACCACTAAAACATCATTCTTGCGCAAAAATTTCTCGGCTTTAGCCGGAGAATAATCATCAATTACAGCTGGCGCGCTTAACGCAGAAACAGCTTTTGTTTTTATTCCAAGTTTATTAAAAATATTTTCGATAATAAGTGCGTTCATAATTGTGGCGAGCATGCCGATATTATCTGAATCAACTCTGTCCAAATTCAAATGTTTGTTGTCGCGATACCGCCAAATATTTCCGCCGCCGATAATTATTACAAATTTATAGCCTTCACGCCGCGCCGAAGGCGCACAGGCGCTAGAAATAATGCCGCGAATTTCACCAGCCAAACGCTTCAAAAGCGCGACGCCAACTTTTCCGTGTTTTCCAGCCAGAACTTCGCCGGACAATTTGAGTAAAATTCTTTTATGGACGATTCCCATTTTTTTATTAATATGCGCCCTGCGCTCCCCCGCCAAGGCGGGGTCGCTCCGGGCGCGTTTTAAAAAAACTTAAACAACACGTATGCCGCAATAATACCCAGCACAATCCCGACAGCAAAAATAATTGGCCAGGAACTGCCTTTTTTCTGCTCTTCGCTGTGCGCGTTCGCCAAATCCGTCAGAAGATTCGTCTTCATGATAATGTCTTCTTCCAAATGGCGCTCGATAACGCTGCGGAAATCATGATTCGCGATCAATTGCACAAAATTTCCGAATTTCACTTTCACATAATCTTTCGCGTCGGCTTCTAAAGAAACCGCGGCTGCTTGTTTTTCTTCAAGCGGCTGGACTTCAAATTCGTTTTCTGCTTCCGGTTCTTCTTCGATGATTTCGATTTTTTTGCTGACAGACTCGGCTTTTCTGCGTTTCGAGCTGTCATCCTTGATATGTATTTCACGCATAAAAATTTGTTAAGCTTTCAAAAACAAGTCTAACATAATTCGAATTAAAGTAGAAGTTTTTTTGTGAAAACCTGTGCCCCGCCAGGGCGGGGCGGCCTGTTTAAAGGCCACGAAGCTTCACTATATAGAACTGGCAATCAAAGCATCATTATATGCTTTAACAAATTCCTCTCTCATATCATTGATGCGATCTATACGCGTGATATCATCTTCTCCCTTTTCATCCAGATGGCCTTCTGTAATTGTGCTTAATATCTTTATCTTGTCTAAAAGCGTTTCGATAATTGGATACGGCGCCTCTGCAACAGTAGCGCCGCTTTCTAAAAGATTATCTCCAAAAACAGAGGTTGCAACGCTTAACAAAAACCCAGCTGCCTCCTGTAGAATATACGGCAGAATATACGTCGGCTTTGGGTAAACCCCTTTTTTGACATCAATAGCAGTCGTAAGAACATTCAGGTCATTCACAGCCATTGTTAAACACTTTTTTATGGCCCTTGTAGTTTCTGGTCTTGATAATACATATTTGTTGCGAACAAGACCTTCCAAAACATCTATATGGCCCAAAAATATATCCATATTAGGATCAGTATCCGCAAGCGCTTCGACTTTTTTAGGATCAATCGCCGGAAATCTAATAGCAGATCTCTCTTGATATGGTGTTATTTTTGGTTCTAGCATATTGTAAGGAAGCAATTTTAATGATAAATATATAGTTAGTCAAGTAAAAATTAACCAACACGCCGTTCGCCGCAGGCGAACACAGGCGCTATAAACAAATGTCGCGAAAGCGACTCCTTATCCACGAATGACCCTAAAAGAAAAAATCCAACAAGACCTCATAACAGCTATGAAAGCCGGCGACAAAAATCGTGTGGATGCCTTGCGCATGCTAAAAACAGCAATTATGCGGTTTGAGGTTGCTGGCGCCGCGAAAAAAGACGCAACCGACGAAGATATTATCGCAATTGTCCAAAAAGAAATCCGCCAGCGCCAAGATTCAATTGAGCAATTCCGCACCGGCAATCGGCCGGAACTTGCTGAAAAAGAAGCTTCTGAAATCGAATCTCTAAAAATTTATCTTCCGCCGCAATTATCTGAAGATGAAATTCGCGCTGCTGTCCAAGCTGCAATCGCTGAAACCGGCGCAACTACAAAACAAGAAATGGGCAAAGTAATGGCAGCTCTTATGCCAAAAGTAAAAGGCAAAGCAGACGGTAAACTGGTAAGTAAAATTGTCGGAGAAATACTGAAATGAAATTCCGGACGTGTTAGATCGCGGTTGTTATTTTCTTTTTTGTCTTGGAAGTTATTTCGGATAACATTTGATTTATTTCCTCTAAGCTAAGATCTCCCGGCTCATAACCAAATATGATTTCAAAAAAATGCCCCCTGCCGATAAGATAAACGGATTTTACTTTTGCGGATTCGTCTTTGCGCAGGTTTTTAAGCGTAATCTTGTGACCTCTATCAATTTTACATGAAACCATATGATCGCCATATTTAGACAAAAAAGCTTCTGGCTGATTCACTATCAGTTTTTTTGGAAAACACATAATTTTGATTTTCTTCGAATCATCGCTGTCAACGGTTTTGAAAAGGCAAAACTCGCGGCTCTGCTGTCTAAAATTCGGTGGAAGAATTATTCTATTTTGCTTATCAAGCCTTCGTTCGCCGTAATTGCCGACAAAGCTGAATGAATCTACCCTGCTGTCATTTTCTTTTTCCATAGATTTTTCCATAGGAAAAAAATCCTAACAGGTACAGGTTAATCTGTCAAGAATGCTAGTAATCCATTCCCTCCATTCCTCCCGGCCCAGCGTGAGCGTGCGGAGGTTCTTTTTTCTCCGGCAAATCAGTGACAGCAGCCTCCATTGTAAGCAAAATTCCTGCGATTGATGCCGCGTTTTCAAGCGCGCTGCGTGTGACCATTTTCGGATCAATAATGCCTGCCTTTTCCATATTCACATATTCATCGTTTTCAGCATCATAACCAACTCCTTTTGCTCCACTCAAAACTTTATCCGCGATTACAGCGCCGTCTTTGCCTGCGTTTTCAGCAATCTGCATTATCGGATATCTAAGAGATTTTTTAACAATGCCAACGCCGATTATTTCATCTGTTTCCAATCCTTTCAGATTTTCGAGGCTGAGCGAAGCTTGCAGCAGCGCGACTCCTCCGCCTGGCACAATCCCCTCTTCAATAGCGGCTTTGGTTGCTTGGACAGCATCTTCAACACGGTGCTTTTTTTCTTTAAGTTCAACTTCTGTTGCGGCGCCGACTTTGATAATTCCGATTCCGCCAGCGAGTTTTGCCAATCTTTCCTGCAATTTTTCTTTATCAAATTCTGATGTTGTTTTTTCAAGCAGGATTTTAATTTCAGCGATTCGGCTGTGAATATCTTTTTTGTCGCCTTTTCCGCCGATAATTGTTGTTTTATCTTTATCCGCAACAATTCTGTGCGCTTCGCCCAAATCGCTAAGTTCAACATTTTCAAGTTTAAGTCCGATCTCTTCACTGATAACGCGTCCGCCTGCTAATGC
>JACRIA010000037.1 GCA_016215735.1 Candidatus Peregrinibacteria bacterium | reverse complement strand
TCCGCTTTGTATTTTTCCTGAATCCATTTAATCATTGTCGAGGTATCCAGTCCGCCGGAATACAAAAGCAAAACTTTTTTTATCTCGCCCTTGGCTTCGTAATTCGTGATTTTATGATATGTGTATTTCATGGTGAATTTGGTTATTAAATTAAAAAATATTCAACAGGAATCCCGCGCTACGGTATCGGTGATTTAAAAAAGTTATATATTTCATATATTTAGTTTGTAAAAAATTTTAAAATCGCCTTTGCGATAAGAAGTTTCGCAGACGACTGTTTGAATACAACGGAAGCAGAACTGTCTATGACTTCCGATGTTATTTCTTCGCCTCTGTGTGCGGGCATGCAGTGCATTATTTTTACGTCGGGTTTGGCATAAGAAAGCAATTTTTTATTCACCTGATACGGTTTGAAAATTTCTAATCTTTGCTGAAATTCATTTTCAAGGCCCATTGAAACCCATGTGTCGGTATATATGATATCGGCATTCTTTACAGCATCTTTCGGGTTATGCGCGACTGTGCACGAATTGTTTTTCGCGAGCTTAAAAATCTTTTCCGGGATTTCATATCCTTTAGGAGTCGCTATCGCAAAATTAATATTAAGAATATCGCATCCAAGCATCAGCGAATTCGCCGTATTGCATCCGTCACCGACAAAAGCTATTTTCAAATCAGGCGGGAAGCCGCCAAAAATATCAAAAATAGTATACAAATCAGCAAGCGTCTGCGTCGGATGATGCAAGTCGCAAAGAGCGTTTATCACAGGTATATGGGAGTTTTCAGCAAGAGATATTATTGTTTCGTGGGAGAATGCCCGCGCGAGAATAATGTCGGTAAAATTCTCCAGATTTTTCGCTATATCAGGTATGGATTCCCTTCCTTTTATATTCGAGCCGCTTGCCAAAATGTCTGAACTTGTGAGATAAATCGCGCTTCCGCCCAGATGAGTAGCCGCGACCTCAAAAGACACTCTCGTTCTCAAAGAGGGTTTTTCAAAAACCATCGCTATCGACTTATTTTTGAAATAAGACGTATTTTGACCCGTGTTTGAGTATTGATAATCCAGATCTTTTGCGTCCTTAAATATCTGTAGAATTTCATCTTTGGATAAATCGGTGATTTTCGTTAAATGTTTAAACATAGTTATATTGGTTAGATTCGGGGACGGTTCTCTTTAAGGAGAACCGTCCCCTTATTACAAAAAAAGCTCCGCGCGATGCGAAGCCTAGTGAATTCCGTACATGAAACAGTTACCGACGGAATCGGGTTGGCTTCGCGAAGTTCATGCGGCGTAGATTTAGAGGTAATATTTTCATAGCGGTTTTATTAAAGCGTAAATTTCCATGAATGTCAATATAATTTTTCTAGGGCAAAATCGTCATTCACGCCGTTCGCCCCGAGTACTCGGGGCGAACACAGGCGCATATAAAAAATTGTCGCGAAGCGACTCCATGAAAGTGGTATTATAGATTTGTTATGAAAAAATTATTAATCAGTTCCGCGGCATTTTTTATTTTATCCGCATTTATGAGCAACACGGTTTTTGCCGCAGCAATAAACATAATTCCTCGTTCAGGCTGGGGAGCTGACGAAACCATCAGGCTTTGGGATGATTCGCGACCGAAACCCGACGCAAAAGAAATCGACATTGAATATACTGAAAAATTTTCGGATGAACTCGAACTCGCGAAAAAAATCGAAACAAACTCTAGCGGCCAAACTCTTACTTGGCCGCTTGAATACGCAAAAAAAGTTAGCAAATTCATAATTCACCACACAGCTTCGACAAAAAATCTTGATAATCCTGCGCTGGCAATACGCAATATTTATAATTGGCACAGCCTAGGCCGCGGCTGGGGAGATATTGGATACAATTATATTATTGATCAGCAAGGCAAAATCTATGAAGGCAGATATGGAGGCGAAGGGGTTGTTGGAGCGCATGCAGGAAAATCCAACACTGGTTCGATTGGAATCGCTGTTCTTGGAAATTACGAAGAAAATGACGCGCCAGAAGCAGTTATCAACAGCCTCGCAAAATTGATTTCCGTAAAAAGCGCGATTTACAATATAAATCCGCTTGGTTCGTCTTTGTTCCGTGGGAGCGTGACCCCAAATGTACTTGGTCATAAAGATGTTGACCAAACTTTATGTCCAGGAAAATATTTGTATGAAAAGCTGAATATAATCCGGAAACTTGCTTCGCAAACAATTACAACAACAATTGAAAAAACAATTTTCAGAATCCAAAAAAACAAAGGATACGACTATGAAGATTTGTCAAAAGTCTATTACGTAAGTATGAATCCGAATGAAACGCGTAAGATTACACTCAAAATAAAAAACACAGGAACAGTCGCATGGCCAGCAGGAACAAAATTAGTTGTTAATGAAACAAGCGCTTTTGCTGACAAATTAGACGTAAAAATAGAGCCAGAAGCGGTCTCAGCTGCAGCAGGCGGAGAAATTATTTTCACAGCGACGCTTACATCAAAATATAAAGAAGGTTTGATAAATCTCAATATCGCGCCGTTTGTCGGAAACAAAATAAAACTCGAAAAATACATTCAAATCCCCGTGAACATAATGCCGCCGAATTATTCGTATGAAATTGTTGCCTCGAGTTTGCCTTCAGGAAGCGTGAAATCAGGCGCAGTTCTAACAGGCTGGATTGATTTAAAAAATATTGGCGATGTGCCGTGGTTCCGCTCGGGTCCGCAAACTATAAAACTCGGCACAAATCATTCACGCGACAGATTAAGCGAATTTTTGGCAGTTCCGAGCGCACGCATCGCATTCCTCCAGCAAGCCCGAGTGAATCCCGGCGAGGTCGCTAGATTTATTTTCAATTTGCGCGCGCCAGCTGAAGCTGATGAATATATTGAATATTTTACGCCAGTTGTTGAAGGCGTTCGATGGCTTGAAGATAAAAGCATGAATTTCAAAGTTTTTGTTTACAATTATCCTTACAATTACAAAGTTTACGGAATAAGTTCGCCAAACACCTTCGCCGCAGCTGAAACAAAAACAGTCTGGATAAAACTACGCAACACAGGAAAAGTTTCTTGGACGCAGGATGGTGAAAACAAGCTTGCGCTTCAGCAATTCGCATCAAGCTTCAAAATGGCATCGTATAAATTAGTCGAAAAAGAAATAAAACCCGGCGGAATTGCCACAATTGAAATAAATTTAACTGCCCCGCAGAAAAGCGGCGATTACGAATTTAGATTCCGCCTGCGCGTCGGCAAAACATTGCTCACAAGAAAGCCATTGTCGATTTTCGGCACAGTCGCGCCTAAAGAATCGCAAGCCACAGGGCAGCAAAATCTCATAAAAATCGCGCTCTCTTTCGAAGGCTCGCCCATTATTACTGCTAATGGCGATTTCAGGCTTACATCAAGCAGCCAGCTTCTGCGCAATTATAAAGCAGGGGACGAAGTTTCAGTTTCATATGACGGCCTGCGATACAAAATCACATCAAAAGATTATTCAGCGACCTCGAATAATCCTGTGAAATTTGAGTCAGGTGCGAACGTAATTATCGAAATCAAAAATTACGAAAAACGTCCTGAATGGAATAAAAATCTGAATGATAATCGCTTTCGCGGAAACCTTGGAATTGTTTATTACAAGGACAAACTGCGCATTATCAATGAACTTCCAATTGAAGATTATCTAAAAGGCGTCGCTGAAACTTCTAGTACTGATCCATACGAAAAAATCAAAGCAATTATGATCGCGGCGCGCACTTACGCAACTTATTACACAACAAAAGCAGAGAAATTTCCGGGCGCACCATACAATCTTGACGATGATCCGGCAACAACTCAAAAATATCTCGGCTATGGCTACGAACTTCGCGCGCCAACAACAGTAAAAGCAGTAAAAGAAACAGCCGGCACAGTTATCACATATGCTGACGAACCAATCAAAGCCGCGTATTTTTCATCAAGCGACGGCCGCACGCGTTCGTATAAAGAAGTTTGGGGCAGTGATGTGCCGTATTTGCAAAGCGTTTCAGATTCATATTGCAAAACGGGCATTTTATCGGGCCACGGCGTCGGTTTGAGCGGTTGCGGAGCAAAAGGCATGGCAGAAGCAGGGAAAAAATTCGATGAAATTCTGAAATATTATTATAAAGGAATAGAGCTAAAGAAGATTTATTAAACACGTCAAGTTTCCGTAACGTTACGGGAAATTGACAATTTATTTTGCTGACGCATACTATAATTTCCCATCCTAGAATGGCCCGCGCAGCGTTTTTATGCGAACAAAAAGTTCGTTTTTGATAGTGTTTTAGCCATTAATTTTGAGGCGGATTTTTGAAGTATAAAATAAATTTCAATTCTGCCAAAAAATTTCCTTCTTGATTCGAATCAGGAAGTTCGCATAAACCGTATTCCATAACGTTACGGCACATCCAAGCGCATCTGTTATAATATCCACCGATGTACATTTTAGAAATCGATACAGCTTCACCAATTTGTCATATCGCGCTGCACCACAGGGCAAAAACAATTTTCTCGCGCAAATGGAAGCCTGTTCAAAACGAATCGCGGACAATTTATGCAATTCTTAGAACGATTTTGCAGAAATATCCTGCTGTCCGGCGCTCGCTCAAAAAAATCATTGTTAATCGCGGTCCAGGAAGTTTTACAGGAACGCGCATAGGGGTTACTACAGCGAATATTCTTGCGTTAATTACCGGCGCCTGCCTCTACGCTGCCGACAATCTGCGCGCCAGCCAAAAAATCATTCACCCGATTTATTCAAAAAAACCGCACATCACACAGCCAAAGCAAAAACACTTAAATTTTTAACCGCCACGCCGTTCGCCGCAGGCGGACACAGGCGTATATAAATAAAACGTCGCGAACACGCCGTTCCGCGCAGCGGAACACAGGCGCTATAAAAAAGAAATAAGCGACACCACGCAATTTTTATGAAAGGAATTTTATACATAGTTTCAACGCCAATCGGAAACCTCGAAGATATCACGCTCCGCGCAATCCGCATGCTCAAAGAAGCTGATTACATTGCGGCTGAAGACACGCGCCATTCAAAAATTCTACTTGATAAATATGAAATAAAAACTCCGCAAATAAGTTTTCACTCATATTCCGATGATCGCAAACTCGCGCAGCTCATTGATTTGCTCAAATCCGGAAAAAATATAGCGCTAATTTCCGATGCGGGTACCCCGGGTATTTCCGATCCTGCGTATAAATTGATTCAAACCGCACTCGAAAATGACATCAAAATCATTCCAATTCCAGGACCATCAGCTTTTCTTGCCGCGCTAGTCGCATCCGGCCTTCACATGCACAATTTTATTTATTATGGCTTTCTGCCGCTAAAAAAAGGCCGCCAGACTCTATTTACATCTTGGCGAAATGAAGATCGTACGATTATTTTTTACGAATCGCCGCATCGCATTATCAAAACTCTCGAACAAATCCACAAAATTCTCGGCGATAATTGGCAAATTGTAATTGCGCGCGAACTCACAAAAATCCATGAAGAAATCCTGCGCGGAAATTTTGCCGAAATAATCAGTCATTTCAAACAAAAACCGCCAAAAGGGGAGTTCGTCTTACTATTAAAAAATATCAAAGCAAGCTGTTCAGATACGCTACAATAGCTATTACTTTAGCATACTCTATATCATATACAGGCCCATGTAATATGCTTCCGCGGGCGTGCCCTCATCTGTTTTTACAACAGTTTCCTTAAACGCTTTTATAAATAAATCTTTTTGCCGTACATTGAAAATAACATTATTCCGCACATCTGGTTTAATTGATTTCACAATATTTTCAATAACAAGTTTATAAGTGCTCAAACATTCTTTATCAAGTTTTTGCGCATTTTCCTCAAGCCAGTCATCGAAAAAATTTATAGGATCTCGAAGATTCTCGCTAGCTTTCTCCATTTGTTTACTTGGTTAAAGTCGATTTAATCATACAGCTCTGCTGGTAATCTGTCAAGTAGTCGCAAATAAATCATTTTACTACAAAACCAACCAATTTCCCTTCAATAAAGATCTCTTTGATAATCTTGCCTGTTTCAAGATATTTTTTCACGCTCGGTTCATCACGCGCGATTTTCAAAACATCATCTTTATTCGCGCCAGTCGCGACTTTTATAACTCCGCGCAGGCGGCCATTCACCTGAACAGGAATTTCTATTGTCGCAGTAACAAGATATTTCGCGTCGAATTTCGGCCACTCCTGATCAAAAATACTGTATTTCTGGCCAAGAATTTCCCACAATTCTTCCGCGGTATGTGGAGCAAGAGGCGCAAGCAGCCGCACCATTATTTTTTTGTTTTCGAGATCAATTCCAACCGCCGGAATTTCGTTCACAAATTCCATCATCGCGGCAATAGCAGTATTAAAATGAAACATTTCGATGCTTTCAGTAACGCGCTTGATTGTTTTATGAATCAGCACCAACATTTTTTCGCGGTCTTTGCAACCCCCGTCCCTCTCCGACACCCCCGTCCCCATTATTTCCCCAAACTTTTTTACAAACCTCGCAACCCCAACAATTCCCTTATCATTCCAATCTCCGCCAGCTGTATAAGGCCCCATAAACATCAGATACATGCGAAAAACATCGCTTCCGTATTTTTCAATAAACGTATCCGGACTTACAACATTTCCTTTTGATTTCGACATTTTCGCGGAATTTTTCGTGATAATTCCCTGATGCACAAGCCGTTTAAAAGGTTCATCAAAATCAATAAAACCAAGATCATGCAAAACCATTGTGAAGAACCGCGCGTAAATCAAATGCATGCATGCGTGCTCGCTTCCGCCAATATACATATCAATTGGCATCCATTTTTTAATAATTTTTTTATCAAATGCACTGTCTTGTTTTTTTGGAGATAAATATCTTAAAAAATACCAGCTCGAATCAACGAACGTGTCCATTGTGTCAGATTCGCGAGTCGCTTTTCCGCAGCATTTCGGACACTTTGTTTCCATAAAATTTTTAACATAATGCAGAGGCGATTTTCCGCGCGGAATAAAATCAACATTTTTCGGCAGCACTACCGGCAAATCTATTTCCGATACAGGCACAGTTCCGCATTTTTCGCAGTAAATAACAGGAATCGGCGCGCCCCAATATCTCTGGCGGGAAATCAGCCAGTCGTGAAGTTTGTAATTTACAAATCTTTTGCCCTGTTTTTTTTCTTCCATATAATCCATTATTGCTTTTGTCGCGTCATGGATATTCATGCCGTTTAAAAAATCGCTGTTAACCATTGTGCCGTTTTCTTCCTGCACTTGTTCAAGCCGTGTGATAGGAATTTTATCGCCATCAGATCCGACAACAACGCGGATAATCTCCAAACCTTTTTCTTTGGCAAATTCAAAATCGCGGATATCGTGTCCCGGAACACCAACAACACAGCCAGTTCCGACGCTTGCTAAAACAAAATCGCTCACATAAATCGGCATTTTTTTAGCAGTCAAATGATTAATTGCGTATAGACCGGTAGCAACGCCTGTTTTTTTTCTGCCTTCAGCAACTCTTTCAATATCGGATTTTTTGCGGCCTGCATCAATATA
>JACRIA010000036.1 GCA_016215735.1 Candidatus Peregrinibacteria bacterium | reverse complement strand
GCCCATAAAACTTCATGTTCGTTCATTTTAGGAGGGTTATTTTATACTCCTCCTATTCTCTCAAATTTTTTCTCAAACTAAAAATCCGTTGATCCGAGAATTAGCTGATTGCGCAAAAACTCGGCGCGCGATTTTCTCTTGACTTAAATACCCAAACAATATAAATTTATACGGCAAGCCAAAAACGGTTTACGTTCTAGGCGCTTTAGGAGTTTGCCGAAAATTTCTGAAGCGGGCCCGCCAAGGCGGGCCAAAAGTTGCGAAGAACCTCTTAACCAAAATTATTATGGCAGGTATTCTCGGCAAAAAAATAGGAATGACTCGTCTTATACAAGACGACGGCCGCGTGATCCCGATTACGGTCGTGCAATGCACACCGAACACAGTTGATCAAATTAAAACTGTTGAAAAAGACGGATATCCGGCGATAGTCCTGGGTTTTGATGCGCTTAAGAAACCAACAAAAACTGTCAGATATCGCCATCTAAGAGAATTCAAAACAGACGCAAAAGATTTAGAAAAATATAAGAAAGGCGACGCGGTGACTCTCGAAATATTAAAGGATGTAAAAGAAGTCACGATCACGGGAACTTCGAAAGGCAAAGGTTTCCAAGGAGTAATCAAACGGTACGGATTCACGAGGGGCCCTATGTCGCACGGCTCGCACCAGCACAGAGAACCAGGTTCAATCGGAACCCGCGCAAAACCAGGAAGAGTGATTAAAGGAAAAAGAATGCCAGGACACATGGGTCTCGATACAGTAACAATCAAAAAAGTAAAAGTAATACACGTTGATCCGGAAAAAAATCTATTGGCTCTAAAAGGCGCAGTTCCGGGATCAAAAAATGGCTTAGTAATAATTGGTGTCTGACCCCGAAGGGGTCTGATACCAAACCAATAATTGGTGTCTGACCCCGAAGGGGTCTGATACCAAACCAAATATATGAAAATCGACTTATACAATCAGAAAGGAGAAAAAACAGGACAAATTGAAGCGCCCGGACAATTCTTTGAAAAACCTTTTAATAAAGACTTAATTCATCAGGCGCTTGTGATGCAGAGAGCAAACGCGCGCCATGCAATCGCACATACAAAAACAAAAGGAGAAGTACGCGGAGGCGGAAAAAAACCATATAGCCAAAAAGGAACAGGCCACGCGCGCCAAGGTTCCATAAGAAATCCACACTATATTGGCGGCGGTGTCGCGCACGGTCCGCGCAATGATCGAAACTTCTCGAAAAAAATGCCGCAAGCCCAAAGAAAAGCCGCATTGTACAGCGCTTTATCCGAAAAAGCCCGCGACAAACAAATAATTGCACTTGATAAATACGAATCAGCGCAGGCAAAAACAAAATTATTCAGCCAAATGCTCGCAAAGCTTCCTATCAAAAGGGGTGTTCTTGTTATTCTGCCTGAAAAAGATGAAACGGTTATGCGCAGCATCCGCAATCTCGCGAATGCAAAAGCAATTTTAATCAATTATTTAAATATAGCTGATCTAGCCAAGTACGAAACAGTGCTTTTCTTTGAAAAAGCGCTGGAGAAAATGAAAAAGGTTAATGGGTGTCTGACCCCGAAGGGGTCTGACACCTGACGAACTATGAAATACACAAAAATTCTAAAACCTATTGTCACAGAAAAAGCCACGCGTCTCGGCGCGGCTAAACAATATACATTTTGGGTAACGCAGGAAGCAACAAAAGTAGACGTGGCTGACGCGTTCAGGGAATTATACGGAGAAAAACCGCGCTCTATAAATATTATTAATGTAGATAGAAAAATAAGACTTGTGGGCCGCGGCAGAACAATGATGAAAAGACCATACATGAAAAAAGCAATTATCAGAATTGACAGCAAAAAAGGCATCGACGTTAACAAAATCAAGTTTGAAGAGAAAAAATAACACGCGACCACACGACCGAAGGTCGTAATCACGCGGCCGCAGGCCGCATTATAAAAAATCTTGAAAACTATGGGAATTAAAATATATAAAAAGACAACTCCAGGACGAAGACAAATGAGCGGCCTTACATACGAAGAATTAACGATTGGAAAGCCGTATAAACCGCTTGTAAAACGAATAAAAAAACATTCCGGCAGAAATAACTACGGCAAACTCACAATCCGTCATCAAGGCGGCGGCGTAATCAAACAATACAGGCTTATTGATTTCAAACAATTAGATAAAATGAACATTCCGGCTAAAGTTGAAACAATTGAATACGATCCAAATAGATCCGCTTTTGTAATGCTTGTAAAATACGCTGACGGCGAAAGAAGATATCACATTGCTCCTGAAGGAATAAAAGTCGGAGAAAGTGTTATCACAAAAACAAAAGCTAAAGTTCAAACAGGCAATAGAATGCCTTTATCCCATATACCGATTGGTTATCCTATATATAATCTCGAACTCACGCCCGGCTGCGGCGGACAAATGATTCGATCAGCAGGTTCGTCTGGAAAACTCGTTTCAATCGAAGGTCCGATGGCTCAAGTTCAAATGCCTTCGGCTGAAGTAAGAATGATCCGCAAAGAATGTTTTGCTTCGATTGGAGTTGTAAGCAATATTGATCACAGCAATGTAAGTTTTGGAAAAGCAGGACGCAAACGCAGAATGGGAATAAGACCGACTGTCAGAGGAAAAGCAATGAACCCTGTCGACCATCCGCATGGAGGCGGCGAAGGCGGACATCCAATTGGTCTTCCGGGACCGGAAACGCCATGGGGAATGCCGGCGCTCGGATTCAAAACAAGAAACCGCAAAAAATACAGTACTAAATGGATAATAAAACGCCGCAAATAACCACATTCTATATTCTCTATTCTTCATTCTTCATTCTTTATTCTTCATTCTTCATTCTTTATTCTTCATTCCTATCATATGTCAAGAAGTCTAAAAAAAGGACCGCTCATAGATAAAAAACTGCTCAAAAAAGTAGAACGAATGGCTGCGGCCGGAGAAAATAAACCAATCAAAACATGGGCTCGCGACTGCGATATTCCGCCTGAATTTGTAGGATTCACGATTGCGGTTCACAATGGAAAACAGCATATTCCTGTATATATAACTGAACAAATGGTAGGTCACAAACTCGGCGAATTTGCTCCGACAAGAAAATTTAAAGGACACGGCGGCAAACTCGCTAAAATCACAGGAACAGATCAGGAAACAGTCGCAAAAGCAGAGGGCACCGCAGCAGCACCAGCAGCCGCGGCTAAATAACACGCCTCCGCCTGAAACGGAACAAGGCGCTATAAAAAAATTTATGAAATCAACAACAAGATACATTAAGATCGCACCAAAAAAACTCAATCTTGTAGCAGACATGATGAGAGGACTGGATGTTGTGAAAGCCTCGGCAATGCTGAAATTTATTCCGAAAAAAGCAGCTGTTCTTGTAAAAAAATCTCTTGATTCAGCAGTCGCAAACGCCGTAAACAATCTTAAACAATCAAAAGAAAATTTATATGTGCACACAATTTACGCGACTGAAGGACCAAAACTAAAAAGATTTATTCCGGTCTCCCGCGGAAGAGCACATCCAATCATAAAAAGAATGTCGCATTTAAAAATAGAATTGAAGGTAAAGGCAGCAACGCCAGCAAAAGAAAAGGCCGCGACCAAACCAATCGACGAAAACGAACAACCGCTCAAACCTAAAAAACCGCATTCTTAATTCTTTATTCTTCATTCTTCATTCTTCATTCTTTATTCTTTATTCTCCCCTATGGGACACAAAGTAGATCCAAACATAATACGAATAGGAATAACAAAGAGCTGGGACTCTAAATGGTTCGCTGCACATAAAACATATTCTTCCCTGCTCCACAAAGATATTGCTGTGAGAAAATTTATTGAAAAGAAATTAATCGAAGCCGGAGTTTCAAAAATCGAAATTCTCCGCAGTCCAACAAAAGTAACGCTTGTGATTTATACGGCAAAACCCGGTACAGTAATCGGACACCAAGGCGAAATGGTTGAAGATTTGCGGATAACTCTTGAAAAAGAATTCAACGAAAAATTCGGACTAGAAATCAAGGAAATAAAAAGTCCGAGCCTTGACGCGAAATTGCTCGCCGAAAGCATCGCAATGCAGATTGAAAAAAGAATTTCATACCGCAGGGCCTCGAAAATGGCTTTAGATAAAGCAATGGAAGCAGGAGCAAAAGGAATAAAAATATTCGTGAAAGGAAGATTGAACGGCGTTGAAATAGCGCGAAGCGAATTATTTATCCGGGGAAAACTGCCGCTCCAAACATTCAGAGCAAACATTGATTATGCATACGTCCCAGCGTTAACAACATACGGTATTATCGGCGTCAAAGTCTGGGTTTACAAAGGCGATATATTCAAAAAAGATCTGGAAAAAATGCAAGAAATCTAATTCTTTATTCTTTATTCTTCATTCTTTATTCTTCATTCTAAACAATGCTGCAGCCAAAAAAGACAAAACACAGAAAACACTTTAGAAATCGCGGAGGTTTAGAAGGCCCCGCGCAAAGAGGAGCGCATCTCGCGTTTGGTTCATACGGCCTCAAAGCAATCACAGCCGGCGAACTAACGGCGCGCCAGATCGAAGCAGCAAGAAAAGCAATGACAAAATTCACTAAAAAAGGCGGAAGAATTTGGATTCGCGTATTTCCTGATAAAATTATCACAAGAAAAGCAGCTGAAGTTCCAATGGGTTCAGGCAAAGGTACCCCTGAATTTTTCGCGACAGAAGTTCAGGCAGGAAAAATTGTTTTTGAAATGGACGGGATTCCTGAATCAGATGCGAAAAGAATGGTGTATCTCGCAGGACAAAAATTACCTGTTAAATGCAAATTTATCAATAAACGCACGCTAATTTAGAAATTAGGATTTAGAAATTAGAAATTTAAATTATGTACACACTCGAAGAACTAAAAAAAATGAAGCCGGAACAAATAAACAAAACCTTATCAGAGCCGAGAAAAAACTTGACCAAAGAGAAATTCGAAGCAAGAACAGGACAAGCAAAAGACAATCACAAAGTAGAACTCGCGCGTAAAGTAGTCGCGCGCATACTAACAATCCTAAACCAACCCGCAAAATGAGAACCAAAGAAGGAATAGTCGTGAGTGATAAAATGAATAAAACAATCGTCGTAAAAGTCGAGAGCGCCAAAGAACACCCTAAATATAAGAAAAGATTTAAAACATCGAAAAAATACTATGCTGACAATCCGGAAAATAAGTACAAAGTCGGCGATAAAGTAATAATTTACGAAACTCGTCCGCTTAGCAAATTAAAGCGCTGGACCACCAATCCGCCGAATAAAACATTATCAACATAACAATTTCAGTTTTGACTTTTGAGCTTTGAACTTTGAACTAACATAACATGGTACAACTTAGAACACATCTTAACGTCGCAGACAACACAGGAGCCCATCTCGCAGCCTGTTTTCAGGTGCTAAAAGGCACAAATCGCAGATACGGAAGTTTGGGAGATCTCGTGATGGTATCTATAAAAGAGGCTTCGCCAAGAGGCATCGTAAAAAAGAAAACTGTTGAAATGGGAGTAATTATAAGATGCAAAAACAGAGTAAAGCGTCCTGACGGCACTTATGTAAGATTCGATGACAACGCGATTGTAATAATCGGAAAAGATCTTATGCCAAAAGGAACCCGCGTTTTCGGGCCAGTAGCCCGCGAACTCCGCGATAAAGGAGAAGGATTCCAAAAAATTATTTCTTTAGCATCAGAAGTATTATGAAAATTAAAATATCAGACAATGTGCTGGTCATAGCCGGAAAATACCGCGGAAAAACCGGGAAAGTAATCCGTGTTATCAAAACTAGCGGCAAAGTAGTTATTGAAAAAATAAATCTTGTGACAAAACATGTTAAAAAATCAAAAGCTAACAAGGGCGAAAGAATAAGGTTCGAGGCGCCGCTTGATGCATCAAATGTTATGATTGTCTGCCCGCAATGCTCAAAACCAACAAGAATTGGCTATCTGATAGATAAAAAAGTTAAAACAAGAATATGCCGCATCTGCAAAGAATCTGTTGATCAAAAAGTTGACAGCGCAGCAATTAAAACTAAAAAATCCAAGAAATCATGAGCGAACACGCCGTCCGCCGCACACGCCGTCCGCCTCAGGCGGAACAAGGCGCTAGAAACAAGCTGTTGCGAAACAACACCACCAGGCGGACACAGGCGCTATAAAAAAGAAATAAGCGACACCATATGACAGAACTAATAGACCTAAAAACCAGATTTTACAAAGAAATTCTGCCTGCATTAAAGGAGAAAATGGCTGTAAAAAATATTATGGCAGTACCAAGAATCGCAAAAATAACAATTAATGTAGGCATTGGAACATATCTATCACGCGCAGGAAAAGATCACTCAGAAGTAATAAATAATATCGCTCTTATAACAGGACAAAGGCCTATCGCTACAAAAACAATGAAATCAATATCGAATTTTAAGACAAAAAAAGGCCAGATTGTAGGCGTAAAAGTAACACTCCGAGGCAAAAGAATGTATGACTTTATAAATAAACTGATAAACGTGGTGCTTCCGCGCGTAAGAGATTTCCGCGGAATATCAAGAAAAGCGTTTGATGAACGCGGAAATTATACAATCGGTCTCCGCGAACACAGCGTATTTCCGGAAATCACAGTCGAAGACATGGCTAAAGTCCATGGAATGCAAATAACAATATCAACAACCGCAAAAAATAAGGAACAAACATTCGAACTCCTGCAAACAATGGGTTTTCCGTTCAAAAAAGAAATAGAAGCAGCCGGCAAAAAGAAAAAAGCAGGAGCAAAAGATGATTTCGCGGAACTGGCTTTAACCGGCAAGGAACGTGAAGCAGCTGCCAAACCTAAATAATAAATTCTGTATTCTACATTCTATATTCTTCATTCTAACCTATGGCAAGAACAGCATTAAAAATCAGCACAGAGAAAAGAGAAAAAGCGTATCTAAAAGCCCTATCAACAGGCAAAAAACCGCGATTCCCAACGCGCATATATCACAGATGTAAGTTGTGCGGAAGGGGCAAAGGCTACATGATCAAATTCAGCATGTGCAGAATATGCTTTAGGGAAAATGCCAGAAAAGGCATGATTCCAGGAGTAAAAAAATCATCTTGGTAACCACATTCTATATTCTTCATTCTTTATTCTTCATTCTCAATATATGCACACAGACCCAATATCAGACTTATTAACACGAATTAGAAACGCAACACACGGCCGTCATCATACGACTACTGTTCCATATTCAAAAATAAAAGAAAACATAGCAAATATAATGGTAAAACGCGGATTTATTGAAAAAATAGAGGTAATAACGCCAGCAGACGAAAAATTTCCAGAGCTAAAAATCACCTTAAAAGAAGGCTTGAAAGATATATCGCTGAAAAAAATAAGCAAGCCGGGACAAAGAATTTATATCAACAAGGGTGAAATCAAACAAGTGAAACACGGCCTCGGCATAGTAATAATCTCAACATCAAAAGGTTTGATGACAGGCGAAGAAGCGCGCAAGCTAAACGTCGGAGGCGAATTATTATGTGAAATATCCTAAATCCCATATTCTTTATTCTACATTCTTTATTCTTTATTCTAAAAATTATGTCGCGAATCGGCAAAAAACCAGTACAGATCCCAAGCGGAGTAGAAGTAAAAATCGAAGGAATGGTCGTAAAAGTTAAAGGTCCAAAAGGCGAACTTCTGCAAAAAATCCCGCATGGGATAAAGGTAGAAACCAAAGAAGGACAAGTTGTTGTTACTCGGACATCAGACGAACACAAAAATCTTCATGGAACATTGCGCACGCTTATAAATAATATGATGGAGGGAGTAACGAAAGGATTTGAGAAAAGACTGGATGTACAGGGAGTCGGTTTTAGGGCTCAAACAAAAGGAAAAGACCTCGAGCTTAATATCGGATTTTCACATCCTGTAAACATAAAAACGCCTGCCAATTTAACTGTTGAAATCGATAAAGACAAAAAAAATATCATAATAATCCGCGGCATTGATAAACAAGCTGTCGGAGAATTCGCGGCAGTTCTGCGCAGTATGAAAAAACCTGAACCATATAAAGGCAAAGGCATCAGATACGAAGGTGAAATTATTAAACAAAAAGCTGGTAAAGCTGTTGCTGGTGCTGCTGCAGGAGGAGCTGGCGGAGGCGGAGGCAAATAATAATGATAAAAGTTAAATTTTAAAAGTTAAAGTAAAAGCTAAATGAAAACATCAAAAAAATTAATTGCTAAAAAAACAAGACATAGAAGAATAGCCGCGCGCATGCACGGAACAACCACATGTCCTCGATTGATCGTTTTTAGAAGCAATAAAAGAACATATGCGCAATTAATAGACGATGACGCGAGAAAAACACTCGTAAACGCCAGCGACATAAAAAATAAAACATTTGCTAAAAAAATGGAGTCAGCAAAGAAAATCGGACTTGAACTGGCAAAAAAAGCAAAGGAAAAAGGGATAGAAACTTGCGTTTTTGACAGAGCTGGATACAGATATCATGGCCGCGTGAAAGCTGTTGCGGAAGGAGCGCGCGAAGGCGGACTTAAATTCTAAATTCTATATTCTATATTCTTTATTCTTTATTCTAAAAAATTATGGCAAAAGGAGCACACAGAACATCATCGCCGCGTGAAGCAAAAGAATACGAAGAAGAAGTTATACAAATAAGCCGTGTAACGCGCGTTGTTGCTGGCGGACGCAGACTTAGATTTCGAGCAACTGTCGCAATAGGCAACAAAAAGGGTAAAGTCGGCCTCGGCACAGGAAAAGCCGCAGAAGTAGTAATATCAATACAGAAAGCCATTCTTCAGGCAAAGAAAAATCTTATTAATGTACCGCTATGGAAAGAAACGATCCCGCATGAAATAAGAGTAAAATCCGGCAGTGCAAGGCTTTTGCTTATTCCAGCTGGTCCAGGTACAGGTATTATTGCTGGCGGTCCTGCGAGAAAAATTCTTGAACTTGCCGGTGTTAAAAATATCCTCGCGAAATGTTTTGGATCAACAAACAAATTAAATAACAGTTACGCGACAATGGAAGCGCTTAGAAGCTTGAAATCGATTCCAGTCAAAGTACAGCAAACGCCAGTTAAGCCAAAAATGGAAAAAGAAGCGGGCGCGGCAATGGAAAGCGCGGCACCAGACGCGGCGCAGGAAAATTCTGCCCAAGAAACACAACATTCTTAATTCTTAATTCTTTATTCTTTATTCTTCATTCTTTATTCTTAAAAAAAAACCATGTCATTACTCAATCTATCGCCAAATCTACATAAAAAAAGAAAAAGAATCGGACGCGGAAACAGTTCCGGACACGGAACATACAGCGGACGCGGCATCAAAGGTCAAAACGCGAGAAAAAGCGGCGGAGTACGTCCTGGTTTCGAAGGCGGACAAATGCCGCTTGCAAGAAGAATCCCCAAACTTCGCGGATTCAAGAATCCATGCGCGACAAAATTCCAGATTGTAAATGTCGATACTCTTGAAAAAAATTATTCTGACAACGAAACTGTCGATATAGTTTCTTTAGTTGAAAAAGGTATAATTAAAAATAAGAACAATCCGATTAAAATTTTGGGCGACGGCGAACTTAAGAAAAAACTCACAGTCAAAGTAGATAAAATTTCGCGAAGCGCGGAAGAAAAAATCAAAAAAGCAGGCGGAACAGCAGAATCGTTTATGAAAGAATTCGCCGCGGAAAAATTAGCAGAAGAAAAATTAGCCGCGCCGGAAAAAGCGAAAAAATCAGCCGCAGCCGCCGAAAAAGCCATGTCTAAATAACCAGTATTCTTCATTCTTTATTCTTCATTCAATCACTATGTGGAATTATCTGACTCAAATTTGGAACTCGCGCGATCTGCGCAATAAAATCCTTATTACGATCCTGATTCTGGCTTTATACAGGCTTATTTCACAGGTAAGTATTCCGGGCGCGAATCTCGAAGCAATCAGGGCAATTTTCACAAAAAGCCAGATATTCGGCGCGTTCAGCATGTTAACAGGCGGCAGCGCGGATAACTTTTCAATTGTATTAATGGGTTTGTCGCCGTACATCAACGCATCAATCATAATTCAGCTTTTAACAGTTGTTATCCCAAAACTTGAATCGCTTTCAAAAGAAGGAGAACAAGGATACAAAAAAATCAACCAATACACGCGCTGGCTTACGTTTCCGCTCGCGTTTCTGCAGTCATACGGCATGATCGCGCTGTTAAATTCCCAATCTCAAACACCGATTGTCGAAAATCTCAATCAAGCAAGCGTAGTTCTCCCGATAATGCTCACAATTACAGCTGGCACGATTTTATGCGTATGGCTGGGTGAATTGATTTCTGAATACGGCATCGGGAACGGCATTTCGATGTTAATCTTTATCAATATTATAACAGGCATGCCGCCGATAATCGCGCAAAGTTTATTCCAAGCCCAGCAAAACGCAGACAAATTAGTTCCATTTGTAATAACGCTTTTGATGACTATATTGATGACTGTATTCGTAATTATTGTTACTGACGCGACGCGCAGAATACCAATCACATACGCTGGCAATCATATGCACGCGCGCGCGGAACAATCAGTGCTTCCAATCAGAGTCAATCAAGCAGGAATGATTCCCATTATCTTCGCTGTTTCGCTTGTATCGCTCCCCTCTCTGCTTGCTCAAATGATGCAAAGTGCGACATCAGCGTGGATGCGGGATTTTGCGCAATTTTTGGGTAAATTTTTCAGCATACAATCATGGCCGTATGTAATTTTATATTTCGGCCTGGTTATCGCGTTCACATATTTCTATGTAGGAATTACATTCAAGCCGGATCAGGTCGCTGAAAATATTCAGAAACGCGGCGGCTATGTTCCTGGCATCCGTCCTGGCAAGCAAACCGCTGAATATATAGGAAAAATTTCGAATTATATGAATCTTTACGGCGGCGCATTTATCGCAATCGTCGCTGTATTGCCAATGCTTATTCAAAAAATATTTAAAGGAATGGAAATGGGCGCAATCCCGATGCTATTAAGCGGCGCAGGTATTATCATCGTTGCCGGCGTCGTTCTCGAACTTGTGCGCCAAATCAATACACAATTAGTGATGCATGACTATAAAAAGTTTTATTAGGGTCAGACCTGATTGTTAACTCAGCAAAGCATACGTTGCATTTAATCTCCATTCCTGAGTATGATATCCACATATGGATTTTGTTCTCTTCGGCATTCAGGGCTCCGGCAAAGGCACTCAGAGCAAATTTTTAGCGGAGAAATATAATCTTTCGGTTTTTGAAACAGGGGCGGCCCTACGCGTAGTAGCTCAAGAAAATTCCGACCTCAGCAGAAAAGTCAAAGAAATAATCGAAACCGGCCATCTCGTACCGACAGAAATTGTAATGGAAATAATCGAAAATTTTATCGAACACGCCCCGAAGGAGCAAAGCCTCCTATTCGACGGAATCCCCCGCTCTATAGAACAAGCTGAAGCTTTTGACGCGCTCATGAAAAAACACAACAGGGATTTTGCCGGAATTTATTTTAATTTGCCAAAAGAAGAAGCAATGCGGCGTCTCACAACCCGAAGAATCTGTTCAAAATGCAAAACTGTTTATCCGGCTGCTTATGCCGAAAATACGTGTTCAAATTGCGGCAACGAACTTGTAACCCGCACCGATGACAACGCAGCAAGCATTGAAAACCGCCTTAACGCGTATAACAAAGAAACAATACCAATTATCAAAAAATACGCGAAACAAAACCTCATCATAGAAGTCGACGCAAAGCCTTCAATTGAAAAAGTCACGGAAAACATGCTAGAAAAAGTCGAAATGTTTCTGATAAAATCGTCTTGACACGCCGTCCCGCCTTGACGGGACAGGCGCTATAGCAGGCCGCCCCGCTTAGCGGGGCACAGGCCCATATAAATAATGTCGCGAAACGACTCCATATGAAAATCTTTATAAAAACTCCCGCGGAAATCGCGTCAATGAAAGAAGGCGGACGCAGACTTGGCATTATTTTAAAAGAACTCGCGGCTTTTGTCGCGCCGAATATCACAACGCAAAATCTTGAAGACCGCGCGAAAGAATTATTCAAAAAATATGAAGTAAAACCATCGTTTTTAGGATACAAGGGCTATCCCGCAGCGCTATGCACAGCTGTAAATGAAGAAGTCGTTCACGCGATTCCATGTAGTAGAATTTTGCGCGATGGCGATATAATCAGCATAGATGCTGGCGCATGTTACGAAGGACTTCATACTGATTCTGCCATAACAATCAGCGTCGGCCAAATTACGCCGGCAATTAAAAAATTCATTTCTATTGGCGAAGAAGCGCTTTCTAAGGCTATTTCATTGTGCCGACCCGGAGTGCGTCTTGAAGAAATTTCCGCGATAATCGAAAAAACTATCACTAACAACGGCTATAAACCGATCAAGGAATTAACCGGCCACGGCGTCGGAAGACTTTTGCACGAAGATCCGCTTGTTCTGAATTATGTTGATAAATCCTCGCCGGAAATCATCCTAGCCGAAGGCATGACGTTTGCCATCGAACCAATTTACGCGATGGGTGGCGCGGAAATCAAAACAAAATCAGACAAATGGACGATTATAACAGCAGATGGCTCTCTGGCAGCTCAAGTTGAACATACAGTCGCGATAACAGCAAACAGCTGTGAAATTTTAACAATACGGCCAGTTATATAAAATTTATCAGTTTAGCTATTTCAGTCAAAACCTTCTCTAATCGCTTACTCTACAATATTTTTTTTTCCTGTAAACAGAATTTTTGCTTGACAGCAAAAACATATTGCGCACCTTCATAAAGCAGTATAAAATCATAGCGCCTTTTTGTACCAAAAAAAGGAAAAGCCATAAATATGCCAAAAGAGGATGTTATTGAAGTCCTTGGAGAAGTGCTTGAGCCTCTTCCAGGAGCAAAATTCAAAGTGAAATTGCTTGATGAAAAAGATCAGAGAATTGTGGAAGCGCATTTATCGGGAAAAATGAGAATCAATTATATCCGCATTTTGCCGGGCGACAAAGTCACGGTTGAGTTAAGTATTTACGACCCTACAAAAGGCAGAATAACCTTTAGACATAAATAACACGCCGTCCGCCTGAGGGGCGGGCACAGGCCCATATAAATAAAACGCGAAGCGACACCATTATGAAAGTCGGAGCCTCGGTAAAACCAATTTGTCAGAAATGCAAAGTAATACGCCGCAAAGGTGTTGTACGCGTTATCTGCAAAACAAAAAAACATAAACAGAGACAAGGCTAGACTAAATACATAATTCTTAATTCTTTATTCTTTATTCTTCATTCTTAAAATATGATTAGACTCGCAGGCGTCACTTTACCAAAAGGAAAAAGAATAGAAATAGGATTAACCTATATCTACGGCATCGGCAGATCGCTCAGCAGAAAAATTCTTCAGGAACTCAATATAAACATGGATAGCCGTGTTGAAGAATTGAGTGAAATCGACGTAAATAGGCTTCGCGACAGAATCGCGAAAATTCCTGTTGAAGGCGATCTCAAACGCAAAGTCCAAGGCGATATCAAACGTTTAGTTGATATAGGCACGTACAGAGGTTTCAGACATAGACGCGGACTTCCTGTACGCGGCCAAAGAACAAGAAAAAACGCCCGCACAAGAAAAGGCAAGAAAAAGACAGTGGCAGGTAAAAAAATGGTGACTAAGTAGAATTCTTTATTCTTTATTCTTCATTCTTCATTCTTCATTCTAATCTATGGCGGAAGAAAAAAAACAAATAGCGCCGGAGCCACAAAAAGGAACTGAATCAAACGTAACAGCTGATAAAAAAACCAAAACCGCTGGAAAAGAAAAGGCGGCAAAAGCCGCTAAAGCTCCCAAAAAAGCTGCCAAAACAAAACGCAGAAGCATTCCAGCCGGTCATGCGCATATTCACGCTGGATTTAATAATACAATCATCACAATTACAGAACCGTCCGGTGAAGTACTGGTTTGGGCAAGCGCCGGAGCCAGCGGCTTCAAAGGCACACGCAAATCAACGCCGTACGCGGCTCAAATAGCAGCAGAAACCGCAGCGAACAAAGCAAAGATATTTGGGATGGAACGCGTGCGTGTATTTGTAAAAGGAATCGGCCCGGGCCGCGAACAAGCAATAAGAGGTTTGCATATCGCGGGATTTGATATTGAATCAATAACAGATATGACGCCATTCCCGCATGGAGGCTGCAGAGTACGCAGACCGAGAAGAGTGTAACATGCGCTCGCAGCGCACTCGCGCGAAGCGCGAAAAATCTTTCTTGAGAACAATATTATGTCCAACACGGCCCCGAAGGGGCCACGCCCGAAGGGCGAAATTACTTGAAAACAATAGTTATGTCCAAAATTACGATAAGACCAGTATGTAGATTATGCCGAAGAGAAGGCGAAAAACTCTATCTTAAGGGCTTACGCTGTGAATCCCAAAAATGTCCGATGATTTCTAAAAATTATCCGCCGGGCCAGCACGGACAAAACGTAAAAAGAGCAAAATCTGAATTTCTGCGCCAACTCCGTGAAAAACAAAAAGCAAAAAGAATTTTCGGCTTGAATGAAAAACAATTTCAAAATTATTACAGAAAAGCTGTAAAAGTTGTCGGCGTTACAGGACATGAATTTCTTAAGTTATTGGAAAAACGCCTTGATAATGTGATGTACAGAGCAGGTTTCGCTAGTTCAAGACCACAGGCAAGACAAATCGTAAATCACGGATTGTGCTTTGTGAACGCTAAAAAAGTCCGCGCGCCAAATCACATGGTAAAAGTAAACGACAAATTTGAAATTAAAGACAAAGCAAAAAAATTCAAATTATTCGAAGATACCAAAAACAAGAAAAATATGGCGCCAAAATGGCTTAAAGTTGATCTCGCGGCACTATCAGGAGAAGTAATCGCCGAGCCGGGAAAAGATGATTTCGAAAAAAGTATCCAAATCAGCTTAATCATTGAATATTATTCTAAATAACTCTTTATTCTTCATTCTTTATTCTTAATTCAAAACATATGCATCCAATTCAAGAAGAAATCGGACTACCCAAGCTTAAGACCAATAAACTTGGAGACTTTCATACGATTTTTACTCTTGGTCCCTTGCCAACCGGATACGGCGTTACAGTGGGAAATGCCATAAGAAGAGTACTTTTATCGTCTATACCGGGAACAAGCATCACAGCTGTAAAAATGGATGGCGTAAGCCATGAATATT
>JACRIA010000004.1 GCA_016215735.1 Candidatus Peregrinibacteria bacterium | reverse complement strand
CGGCGCGTGAACCTAAATAGTTAACAATTAGGTCTGACCCTATTTATATGACAGAAGAAAAACCAGATTGGTGTCCGGGATGCGGATTGTACGGGATTCAAACCGCGCTGAAACAGGCTTTAAGCGAGCTGAATCTTGAGCCGCACAAAGTTTTTCTCGCGACTGGAATCGGCTGCGGATCAAAAATGGCGCACTGGATAAATGTATATGCGACGCACACTTTGCACGGCAGGCTTTTGCCTGTTGCGGCTGGTGCGAAATTAGCGAACCATTCCCTGACAGTTATCGGAATGGGCGGGGACGGAGACGGCTACGGAATCGGCATGGGGCATTTCGTCCATACGATGCGGCGCAATATTGATATTCTTTATCTTGTTAACAACAATCAAATTTATGGCTTAACAAAAGGCCAGGCATCGCCGACTTCTGAAAAGGGGATGAAAACAAAATCCACTCCATTTGGTGTTATAGAAACTCCTGTTAATCCAATCGCGTTCGCTATTTGTTCTGGCGCGACTTTTGTTGCAAGAGGATTTGCAGGCGATTTGGAACATTTGAAATGGCTGATTGCGGAAGGAATAAAGCATAAAGGGTTTTCGCTGATTGATATTCTTCAGCCATGCATTACTTTTAATAAAATTAACACTTTTGATTATTTTAGACAGCGGGTTTATAAAATCAATGATAATGTTGGCTACAAAACCTCTGATGCTGAAGCGGCGCTGAAACGCAGTCATGAGTGGGGCGATAAAATTCCGATTGGGATTTTTTATCAGGAATCGCGTGAAATAAACGAGGAGCTTGAGCCGCAGCTAGCCAAAGAACCGCTTGCGTATCA
Source organism: Candidatus Peregrinibacteria bacterium (assembly GCA_016215735.1). GTDB lineage: Bacteria > Patescibacteriota > Gracilibacteria > UBA1369 > UBA12463 > UBA12463. The sequence continues at coordinate 5,042 of JACRIA010000004.1, read as the reverse complement.
GGATATTTCAAGTATAGATGTTGCGCCGATAATGGAAAAATTTGTTTAGAAAATTTATCGATTAATAAAGGTGTTTGGCGCGTTTTCCATGGATTTTTTTCGCCAGTTCTGCAGCGCCTTTATTTTTTCTGCGGTTTTTGAAAAAAGTTCACGAACTATTGCATCGGACGTTTCTTGGGAAATGGTTTCAGCGTTCGCGAGGTCTTTTTGAGCTGTTTCTAAATCTTCGAAGTTTTCTGGCATTGTTTTTGGGGTTAATTATTTGGACATTATTTATTATACCTTTAAATTTCGCGCGCAAAAGGGAAGTGCCGCTGAAAATTTTTGTGAATTGTTTTTCGGTTTTGATTGCGCGAAGATTTTTGAGCGTGAGTTTTTCAAAAATCGGCGCGAGGTGGAATTCTGGGTTTGTTGTTGATTTTGCGCGGGTGTTATGCGGACAGACTTCCTGACAGATGTCGCAGCCGAAAAGCCATGGTGGAATTTTTGCGCGGAGATTTTTTGGGATTTTTCCGCGGGATTCGATTGTAAGATAAGAAAGGCATTTTCGGGCGTCGATTGTATATGGCGCGATAATGGCTTTTGTAGGGCAAGAATCAATACAGCGCGTACAGGTTCCGCATGAAAATATGAGTTTGATTGGTTTGTCTGGTTTGAGTTCGAGATCCGTGATTATTTCTGCGAGAAAAACATACGAACCGAATTCTTGCGTTATTAAACAGGTGTTTTTGCCAATGATGCCGAGATCTGATTGCGCCGCGAAGTGTCGTTCGAGAAATGGCCCTGTATCAACATAATGTTTTACGGCCGCGTTTGGCGCGATTTGTTTAATGAATTGCGCGAGAAGTTTTAGCCGTTTTTCAATTATTTTGTGATAATTGCGGCACCATGCGTAGCGAGCGATGCGCGCGTTATCTTTGTGGAGGTGAGGCGGAATTTTCGTGAAATAATTTGTCGCGAGACAAATTACTGATTTTGCGTTGGGAAGAATTTTTTGCGGATTGCTGGCGATTCCTGCGCGATTTCTCATCCAATTCATATCCGCGTTAAAACCTTGTTTAAGCCATTTTTTAAGGCGGTTTCGCGCGGCGCATGATTTTTCTGCTTTAATAATTTTTACCAAATCAAAACCAAGGTTTGACGCGCAATCCTTGATTTTATTTATCATCCTTATTCGTTAAGTCTTTGATTGCCTCAATAAATAAACGAAAATTCAGTTTATATCCTTCAATTAAAATACTAGGAATATCTTTTATAAATTCTCTGAGTGTTGGTTCTTTTGACAATGATTTTTCTGGTGTTGATTCATCCGGCAAATTTTCCATGCGTTATTAAAATTATGATATGATTTGTTCTTAAATATTATATATGAAATTTGGACAAATATCAGATTTGATTGGTGCGGCAAAAAATATTGCGATTATCTCGCACAAAAATCCTGATGGCGATACGATCGGTGCTAATCTGGCTTTGCGTTATTATTTGCAGTCAATCGGAAAAATTGTTGCGAGCGCGTGCGTTGATAAACCAAAAGCAAATTATGATTGGCTGTTGGAAATTGATAAGTTTGTGCAGAATTTTTCCACGGTTGACGATAATGGGCGACAGAAATTTGATTTGATAATGAGCGTTGATTCAAGCAGCGAGGCGATGCTGGGATTTACGGATGTGCGGCCAAAATTAAATATTGACCATCATATTTCTAACACGAATTTTGCTGATATAAATATTGTTGATGCTGATGCTTCGTCAACAAGTTTTATTATTTATAAAATTTTTAAAGAATTGGGCTGGTTGATTACAAGAAATGTCGCGACTGCACTATTGACCGGAATTTATTTTGATACAGGCAGTTTTATGCATTCAAATACTAACACCGAAACTTTGAAAGCGGCATCGGAATTAACACGGCTGGGTGCTGATAAAACGCGGATTGTAAAATCGCTTTTTAAGACAATGACAATTCCGCAGATAAAATTGTGGGGTAAAATTTTGGAAAAAATAAAAACTACAGAGCGCGGAATTACGGTTTCTGTTGTGACGAGTGATGATTTAAAAGAATGCGGCGCTTCTCAAGAAGAAACCGAACGAGTAATTGATTTTTTGAACACGAATGAAGAAGGCCGGTTCTGCGTTTTATTGGTCGAAAATATCGACAAAGGAATTATTAAAGGTTCTGCGCGTACGCGCGGGGAAGAAATTGATTTATCCGGCGTGTGCAAATTGCTCGGCGGAGGAGGTCACAAAAAAGCAGGCGGGTTTTCTTTCCCCGGAAAAATTATTGAAGAAACGATTTTTAAGATCAAGAAAGATTGATTTTTCGAATATTGTTTGCCTCGCTGTCTCTCAAAAGGAGAGCTACGTGAGGATTTTTTAGACTTTCAATATTTCTGGGATTTTCGCAAAGATTTTTTCACGGAATTTAAGTACGATTATTTCGTGGGGTTCCGGCGCAGATGTGATTTTATCTGGTTTTTTCCCTATTGTGTCTTCTATGGCTTCATCTATTATTTTTTTCATTTCTTTTTCTGTTTTTGCTTCGCTAATTCTGGCTGATGATAATTCCAATTGGGTGCTTATCCAAAGCACCATATTTGTCGGCTTATCAGTTTGGCATATGGATCCCATTTTTGATTCCAGTTCGTTGGCTTCCGGCCTTAGTTCGTTGTCTATCTCGTCTGCTACTTTTACGAGAGCTTGTGTTCGTTTGTCTAGGTTTTCCATGGTTTTTTAGTTAAATGATAAAAATTTCGTATTTAATATAAGCCTGTTGCAAGAATTTGTCAAGAGCAGTTGTTATCGTAAATTTGTCAATAGAGAACCGTCCCCCTTATAATTCCAACAAATGCCATCTAAACACAGAAAAATTTTACTTCTCGGCTCAGGAGCCTTGAAAATAGGCGAAGCTGGAGAATTTGATTATTCCGGATCGCAGGCAATTAAGGCGCTGAAAGAGGAAAAAGCAGAAGTGATTTTGATAAATCCGAATATTGCGACGATTCAGACAAGTGAAGGTTTGGCTGATAAAATTTATTTTTTACCGGTTGATGCGTATTTTGCGGAAAAGGTGATTGAGAAAGAGCGGCCGGACGGGATTTTGCTGGCTTTTGGAGGACAAACCGCTCTTAACTGCGGCGTTGAATTAAATCGGCGCGGTGTTTTGAAAAAATATAATGTGAAAGTTTTGGGCACAGCGATTGAAGCGATTGAAAAAACTGAAGATCGTGAACTTTTTAAACAATTTTTAACAAAAATTGGACTGAAAATTCCGAAAAGTATCGCGTGCAAAAATAAGGAAATAGCGCTTGTTGCTGCGAAAAAAATCAAGTATCCGGTGATTGTGCGCGCGGCTTACAGCTTGGGCGGACTTGGAAGCGGAATTGCATATAAAAAAGATGAATTGGAAATCTTATTGGACAGCGCTTTTTCATACAGCAATCAAGTTTTGATAGAAGAATGTTTAAAGGGATGGAAGGAAGTTGAGTACGAGGTGGTGCGGGATGCGTATGACAACTGCGTCACGGTTTGCAATATGGAAAATTTTGATCCGCTTGGAATTCATACGGGCGAAAGTATTGTGATTGCGCCGTCGCAGACTCTGACAAATTACGAATATCACATGCTGCGTGAACTTTCTATAAAAGCAATCCGCGAAATTGGGATTATTGGCGAGTGTAATATTCAATTTGCGCTGGATCCGTACAGTCATGATTATCGCGTGATTGAAGTAAATGCAAGATTGTCGCGTTCGAGCGCGCTTGCTTCAAAAGCAACAGGTTATCCATTGGCTTATATCGCGGCAAAACTGGCGTTTGGATACAGATTGAGCGATTTAAAAAATTCTGTGACAAAAAATACGAGCGCGTTTTTTGAACCGGCGTTGGATTATGTTGCTTTGAAAATTCCGCGGTGGGATTTGGATAAATTTCGCATGGTTTCTTATGAAATTTCCAGCCAAATGAAATCTGTCGGAGAAATTATGGCCTTAGGAAGAAGTTTTGAAGAAGTTGTGCAAAAGGGCTTGCGCATGCTGCAAATCGGCTTGCATGGTTTGGTTGCGAATCAAAATATCGGAATTGAACCCGGCAAATTAACGCATGAGTTAACCTATCCTACTCCGCGAAGAATTTTAGCAATCGCAGAGGCTTTGCGGCGGCGCTGGAGTTCAAAAAAAATCGCGAAATTAACAAATATTGATTTGTGGTTTATTGATAAATTGAAAAATATTGTGGATTTTGAGAGGGACGGGGGTGTAAAAGAGGGACGGGGGTGGATGCTCCGGGCGAAAAAACTTGGATTTTCAGACAAGCAGATTGGAAATTTGCTTGGAAAACATGAGGTGGAAATTCGTGCGATGCGGAAAAAAATGAATGTTGCGCCGGTTATAAAACAGATTGATACGATGGCCGCTGAATGGCCTGCAAAAACGAATTATCTTTATCTGACGTACCATGGGGACGGGGGCGATTTGGGGAAGTCAAAAAAGCGGGGACGGGGGCGAATTATTGTTCTTGGAAGCGGAGCATATTGTATTGGCAGTTCTGTTGAATTTGACTGGTGCTGTGTAAATGCTTTGCGCGCAGCGAAAAAGCGCGGGTATGAAACAATAATGATTAACTATAATCCTGAAACTGTTTCAACTGACTATGATATTTGCGACAAATTGTATTTTGATGAATTGTCTTTTGAAAGAGTTATGGATATTTATGAAGCGGAAAAGGCGGATGGAATTATAATTTCAACTGGCGGGCAAATTCCGAATAATTTGGCTTTGAAACTGCATAAAGCAGGCGCGAAGATTTTGGGAACGAGTCCTGAATCGATCGACCGCGCAGAGGACAGAAATAAATTTTCAGCGATTTTGGACAAGCTCGGAATTGATCAGCCGAAATGGAAAAAATTGGCTGCGGTTAGCGAAATTGCGAAGTTCGCGAATGAAGTTGGTTATCCGGTCTTGGTAAGGCCGAGTTATGTTTTGTCTGGTGCGGCAATGAGCGTGGCGCATAATGAAAATGCTTTGAATGCTTTTTTGAATAAGGCTG
>JACRIA010000035.1 GCA_016215735.1 Candidatus Peregrinibacteria bacterium | reverse complement strand
ATGAAAAACGACTATGATCGCGGCAAAAGCGCGAAGGCCGTCGAGATTATTTAATTTAGCGCCGTTATCTGCGTTCATGTTCATATATTTAATCTAAAAGTTTGAGATAGCAAGGTTCGCAATAAATTTTTTCAGGCCGTGATTTTTCATAGACGCTTTGGATTTCCGCGCCGCATGCATCGCACTTTCTTGGCCAAAGTTTTCGCGGATTGCGGAACGACATACGAGCCGTGTGTCTGCAATCAAAACATTTTCTTGGCGCAGGCAGATTCATTTGTTTGTAGAACGCCAATTCTTGCGCTACGATTTTGAAATTTTTTCCGCAGGATTCGCACGCAAGAAGTTCGTTTGTGATGCTAGCCGGTACATCAGCAATATTATCAGGAGTTTTATATGTTTGTTTTTGATATTCGCGCGGTTCGCGATCTTTCCATTTTAGACCTAGAGAAAGCGCTTTTTCGCGTGTTAATGGATAATACTCCTGCGCCACAGTTTCGTTATAAGGGAAAGTTGATAACTGCATCGGAAAAAACTCGCCCCATTCTTTAGTTTTTTTCATGTGGTCAATTATTCGCGGCACCAATTTTTCATATTCCTCCTTAGAATATTCTTTATTTAAAATATAATGCCTGCGATTATGCATTCCGATACACCCAAAAAGATAATGCGAATTAAAACAAAGATCGCAGTAAGTTAAATAACTATTATCCCACGCAATGCTCACAAATTTTAAATTATAGCCGTCATTGCAGGCATGAGTTTCATATTGAAGTTCGCCTTTCCACGGCTCCGTAAGGTCATAGCAGTCTTTCATTTCGCCAAAATCATAAACAAATTTTACATCTTTGCTTCCGTAACCGTAGAAAACATGATTAGCATTTTTCGCATTTTCAACGTGATCGCCAATGACATTCTCGCAGTTTTTAAGAAAACAATATTTGTGCGGCGCTCGCTTCATTATTTCAATAAATTCCTTGCGACAATCTTGATATTTTGCATAACTCGTTAATTCCGCTCGGAGTTTTTCATATTCCTCCTTTGAGGCTTGGCGATTTCTGATAAAATATTTTTTATGCCGCAGATTTGTGCATAAAATACACTTTTCACAGCCAATGCATTCATAAAGGAAAGCGGAATCAGTACAACCCTGTGAATCTGAAAGTCCGAAAGAAGCATATGATTTTTTTGTGTTCGTGCAGTCGTAACATAATTCACAGTTTTGGATCGCGACACAATCAACGCAATTTTTGCAATAAGGAACAAAGTTTGTGCAATAATAACAATCTTCACAGCAGGCTATGTCCATGCACATATAGCAATTTTTATTTGCTTTTGCGTGATTTGTGTAGTCGGAATTTTCACTTAATTGATTTTGCAAAGCAAGTCGCGGTACAACTTTTTGCAATTGCTCGAATTGTTCAAAGAATGGTTTAGAAAAGTCAAAACCGCGGCCATATTTTGAAGAATCCCATTTGTCGCTCCACCAGCAATTTGCGCAATAAACAAGAAATCCACAGCCATCAGGATATATGGAAACAACTTTCTTTTTGCACATGTCGCAAGTTCGCAAATACAGATTTTTTTCATTGCGTCTTATGAGGCGGCGCTGTTGGCGGCAGTCAGGACAAAGAGTCGGTTGCGGCACGGAAATTTTACTATAAAAGTCCAAATCTGCATCGACTATTTCGAAACTTTTTTTGCAGTTTCCGCAAGTTTTTATTTGTTTCATTTGTTGCTTTTTTCAAGCAGATTAATTATAACAAAACCAGCATGAAAGAAATATTTGTATTGTCTCGCGATATCGAAACAAGCATTGCGAATACCACGAAGCTAAAGCGGGCGCTAAGCCGTATGACTGCATCCGGCGTTACAATCGAAAAATCCGACAGCGAAGGCTTGAAAATTACTGCGCCGGATAATCTCGCGGAGAAAGTAAAAACAACCGTTGCCAGAGTGCTTATATGGGGCACATCGGAAGTTGATATATCCCCGGTTTCTGCGAATGCGCTCCGCAGGTTTAATAGCATTGGGGCGTCGCTGCCCGATTCTGATATAAAGCAGCCTTTTATTAATAAAATGCCGAAAGGCTCGCCTAATTATAGCTGCTGATTTTTTTCAGTCGTTATCCGCGACATCAGGCATTAGGTCAAATATTAGATAATTGTCGAAGAGAGCCTCGAGGCTTCCGGTCCAACATTTCCCGCTTTCAGATACTATTTTTATGTGCAGGCTTCGGGGGTAGTCTTTGCTATAGTCTACCATTACATTTGCGACTTTATGCTTACCGATCATATGCCGAATCCTTTTTCCTTTCAGGTTTTCCTGAAGAAATCTTTTAAGCCATCCAGCATCCCGGACAGAGATATATGCGGGCATTTTTGGGTAGATATTTTCCTCTGGGTTTTCTCCGTAATCATTTTCGTCCTCTTCGAATCGTTCTATGTTTTTCATAGTTATTTAAGGTTTCTTAAGATATAATTATATTCATCTTCCAGAATTTGTCAACAAAACCTTGACTTCGTTCTTTATTTGTTCTATAAATAAGTCCTTTAATAAGTTTATATGAAAAACGCTTTTAAATTTCTTGCGACAACAGGACTATTTCTATTAACTTCTTGCGGGCCGACACAGAAAGAATGTGATGAAGTAGTGTTTGACTCTAGGCCTGTAAAAGGTGCATGTTTAGATAACGACTTTAAGACAGTAGAAGAATTAAGAAAGCATCGTGCGACCCACGCATTAAAAGTTATTAAAATCCAAAAAACCTGTGGGTGCGGTATAGTATCAGCTCAGATATGGGAATGCGGAGAAGAATAACCTAAAAGCCTATGGCAGACTTTAATGAAATTTACGACAGATACTTTCTGGACGCGTATAAATATCTGGCGTTGCGCATTTACGATCATGACAAGGTGAAAGGAATGCTAACGAAACTGTTTTTGTATGCGGCAGAACAAGTTGAGCGCGAACCAATGGCTTTGCTGCCATTTTTGCCTTTTATGTATAGTTTTTGTTGGAAAATGGTGAGTCGTGAGCCGGCTTCAACATTAAAATCTGTGCCAACAGGAAAAAATAGGCCGGTTTTTTACGCTGATTCTTATTCAGTTGAAGCTACAGGCGGAGAGGGGCCGATTGTTCCGCAGGCTTTGCTGGAACTCGTTTCGTATTTGACGATTGAAGAGCGTGAAATTTTGTGGCTGAAACACTTTGAGGAATTAACTGATTCTGAAATCACGCGTACACTGCAGCTTCATCCCAAAGAAGCTCCGAGAAGAATTTACAACGCAATGCAGAAAACACGCGACATTTTGGCAAATTCTTCCGCGGAAGCTGCGCGGCACATAAATTATTTCGGAAATGTTAATACTTTTTTTGAAAATATAAAATTGTCGCTGAATATTATTGAAGACAAAAATCTAAAAGCAGAAATTAAAGCGGATGTATTGGCTAAAAAAATGGCTAAAGCAAGCTCTGCAATGCCACCGCAGCCAGAAATGGAATCTCCGCAGGTTGTTGCTGAAGAACAATCCACAATTGAAGAAGCAGAACCAGTTGGCGTAGAAGAATTCACGCCAATTTACAGCGAAATTGAAGAAGACGGGCCGAGCTTCCGAGAACTTTGGAGAAAAATTCAAGGTGCGGTAATTGCTGTTTTTGCGATTTTAGTTGTTTCATTTGTCGGCACAATGCTGTATCTGAATAAAACAAATTTTTACTCAAAAATTATTTACAGCGCGGATTTTAGTGATCGGGAGAAATCTGCATTTACAAAAAATATTCTTGAAAACGTGCTTCCGCAAAGAGATTTCGTGAAAGCAGAAGTTAATAAATCAGATTCAAAAGTTTATGTTTTGGTTGACGCGGATGGCGGCGTTAACGAGGAATTTTCCTACAAAACTATTGGCGAATTAAAGTGGATTTCAGCCGGATACAAGAAAGTCTATTAAGAATTTTCTAACTTTGCTGATTGCTTTTCCGCGGTGACTGATCGCGTTTTTCTCGTGCGTGCTTAGCGCGGCGTAAACTTTTTTGCAGCCAATTGGTTTAAAACATGAAGAGAGGGGGAGCCCTTCCAATATCGGCGCTTCTGGTTTGTGCATAATATGGCCGCGGCAAGTGCCGTGAAAAATATGCAGGCGATTATTCCGAATTAAAGCAGCACAGCAGCAAAATCGCGCTGTTCTTTTGGACATGGGGACTTTTTCCATTTGTTTTAAAAAATGCAGCAGCCACTTTTTGTCGCTTGCGGATGCGCCTTTTCCCCATCTGCGCGTTTGATGGCTAAGTTCGCCTTGAAAATGATCAACTTCGATTCCAGAATCTTCCGCAAGCACATTCAGGCCTGTTTTTTTATGAAAAAATTTTGCTTTTATTTTTGCGTTTTCTTCATAATTAGAACCTGATTCATGCGGCGCATCTTTGATTTTAAGATCGCGCGGCATTATAAATTTAAGCGCTAGGCCAGATAGGATTTCTGTAATCTCGCGGAATTTGCCTGGATTGCTTGTGCCGATTAGCAGGGTTTGTGGCTGATGCAGGATTTTTTTATTCCTCATACGCTGGTTGATTGTACAATGCTTCATATTTTTTCTTTTCTCTGCTTATGGCTCGGTTAAGCCGCACCTTCGCGAGCGTAAGGCTGTTTATTTTTTCATGAGCAACATTTGTTTTTTTAGCCAAATCAACCAGCACATCATAGATTTTAAGAGCATAAGATGGATTTTCAGTCGTGATCGTAAGTTGTTCATTGCGTTCTACGACATTTTGATAGCCAGCCAAAAATTTTTCCGCGTTGATTGCAAGCATTTTTAAATTATCGTATTTTCCAGCTTTATAGAGGCTGGAATAATAGTCGTAACGGATGCGCATGTTTTTAAACGGATTAAGATTTTTTTCGATATAATCTTCGGTGTTTTTAAGGCTTGGGATAGCCCACGCGAGGCAATCCTTCGCCGGGCTAAGTAAACAAAATTCACCGCTTAAAATATAAGTTTTCATTGTTTTTTCATTTTTCGGGAGCTGCGCCAAAAAATCAATTCCTTTCGTGCCAAAAAATTCCCAGCCTTTTTCTTTTGCTAACGCGTAATAAGTTTTTCCAATAAGATACGGAGTGTCTTGTTTGAAAATTAAACTTTGCGCTGACTCAAATTTTTTCAAAGCATCTTCATATTTTCCTTCTTTATATAAAGATTTGCCTTTTACATAATCAATTTTATAAAAACCTTCGTGTATAGATACCATCAAAAGTAAAATTGCAAGTAAAGCAGCGAATATCGCGTAAATATTTTTATAACCAGGCTCTGTTTTTCCAAACGCGAATCTTTTTTGAAAAATCACTGACGCAATAACGCCCAAAAATATCCAGAATAGGAGCGAATTTGATACAAAATTCAGATTATAGTCCATCATGTTTTGGGCTAAAACAAGCCCCGCGGATGCTCCCAGCACTAAAACCATGCTTTTTGAATATTGCGGAAGATTTTTATAATTTGATTTCGCGGATGACCATAATATCCACAAAAATCCCAAGAAAAAAACAAGCGCTGCGAAGCCGCTGTCATTAATTATTTTTAAAAATAAATTGTGCTGGTGGTTGTTGACCCGCTCCTGAAACACGCCGGGGCCTTCTCCGAAAATCAGGCCAGATTTTATTGATTTTATGGAATTCCAGAATAGAGAAGTCCGGTCTGTGTATGAAGTTTTTCCTTCATCTGCCTGGAATGTAATTTTTTCATAAACATTTGACGTTTCATATTTTAATCCGCGTACCATTGTGCATGCATAAGCCAATAAAATTCCTATTAATAAAACAGGAACCAGCCGTTTCGCGCTAAAAATAAGAAGCTGTTTCCCGTGTTTTGTTTTAAAAAATAAAATGACGGCAGCCAGCGCGATTCCCAATATTGCGACAATCCATGATTCGCGCGAAAATGTTAAAATCAATGCCGCGATTTGAATTACACCGGCTATAAAATACAGTTTAAAATTTTCAGCTGCGGAATTGAGAAATTTGTAGATAGTGATTGGTATTGCCATTAATAAAAAGAGCGCGAATGCGTTTGGGAATGAAACCGCAAGCATACTGAAATCAACAAAAGTCGCGAAAACCCGATTCGGCGCCAGAAGCATATAAAATAATAATCCGGCGAAACCAATAATAGCAGCGATAGCGCACAGCCACGCAAAAATTTTATCAAGAGTTTTTTGGCTGAATGAAATATTGCTGATAATGAAAAATGTCGCGGCACCGCTTATATAAGTGAAAAACTCATATATGCCATAGCCTTGGATATCAGCGAATCTTATGGAAATCAAAAATGTTGCTACGAATAAAGCCAGCGCAATATACATTAAAATTCTGTTCCGGCTGTTTTGCATCACGGCTATTTTTGAAAATAAAAGCGTGATTGCCGGAATTATAAGCAGCGCGGCCCAAATTAAATGAGAATGAAGCGAAATCCCGCCCCGATAGAGCAGGCTGAAAGAAAAAATCAAGATAAACGGCACGAATAATAGGAGTTTTTTCATATAATGGTTGCTTTAATGGCTAGTATTATTTTATAGTATAAGGCGCGGACAGACAAAGAGGGTCCACGCCTAATAAACTGAATTCATGAAAATTTTTATTGTTATACCTGCATTTAACGAAGAAAAAACAATCGGATGTGCGATAAATGATTTACGCATGCATGGTTATGAAAATATTGTCGTAGTTGATGACGGCAGCAGCGATAAAACAGAAAAAATTGCAGAGGACATGGACGTAATTGTTGTAAAACATGCGATTAATTGCGGAGTCGGTGCGGCAACGCAGACGGGAATTGACCACAGCCTCCAAAGCGGCGCGGAAATCATTGTTACTTTTGATGGCGATTGCCAGCATTATGCCAGTGATATTAAAAATTTGATTGAGCCGATAGTGCATGGGGGATACGATATTGTTATAGGTTCGAGATTTTTGAAATTCCAGAAAATCCCGTGGCTGCGCAGACTATTTAATAAAATAGGGAACTTTTTAACCTATTTGATTTCTGGAATTCATTCATCAGATAGCCAATCAGGCATAAAGGCTTTCAGCAGAGAAGCGGCTGAAAAAATCCGCATACATTCGGTTGGCTATGAATACTGCTCGGAAATCTTCCGTGAAATAAAAGAAAATAGGTTAGCCATGATTGAAATACCCGTGAAAGTAAAATACAGCAATTATTCAATGCTAAAAGGCCAAAATTTTAGCCGTGGGCTTGAAACAGGATTTAAATTGTTAGTTCGATCTTTAATGAGATAAGATGGAATTTTTAAATTTTCAGGGCTTCGCACTTTATCAAATTATAACTACTGCTTTTTGCTTGATAATGATTCTTAAAATTGTTTCGCAATACAAACGCCATGAGCGGTCGCTGAAAGAATTGATAATATGGGTTTTTATTTGGTTGGTAATCGGATTTTTTGCATTTTTTCCGATGGCTATAGACTATTTGGCGCAAGTGTTTGGCGTAAAAAGCGGCGCTATCGGATTTTTGGCGATTTGGGTGATATTTTTGACATACGCCTT
>JACRIA010000034.1 GCA_016215735.1 Candidatus Peregrinibacteria bacterium | reverse complement strand
TGATCCGCTGGAAGTTGAAAAAATGAAAGAATATGCGCAAAACGTATTGCGCGGCGCTCTCAAGAAAAACGATCTTTCTTTAATCGGCCGCGAAGAAGAACAAAATAATATTGGAAAAGTTAAATATGAAACTGACACGGATTTTACATTTATAAATGATCTTTCAAGCGAAACTGCCAAAGCAGTAAAAACTCTTAAACCAGGCGAAATTTACAGCAAACTTATCGAATCTTCCGGTGATGAATATGAAGCTGTTACAGGCGGTCAAATCCGCAAAAAAGAAGGAGTTTACATTGTTAAATTAGTTGAAGAAAAAGAAGCGCTAAAATACGACAAACAAGTATATGTAAGCCATATTTTAATCGCATACAAAGGCGCGCAAAACGCAGACAGCAAAATCACGCGCACGCAGGACGACGCATATAAATCAGCAAAAGAAATTTTGGCAAAAGCTAAGGCTGGCGAAAATTTCAGTGATCTCGCAAAAACTTATTCTGACGACCCGGGTTCAGCAAGCAAAGGCGGCGTTTTAGCTGATCCAGTAAACAAAAATGCGCAATATGTTCAAGTTTTTAAAGACAATGCGCTCAAATTGGAAAATGCCAACGAAATCAGCGACATTGTAAGTTCTGAATTCGGCTATCACATAATCAAAGCAACTGATATTCAAAAAAATGTAAAAGAAAAACAAGTAAAACTTGAGAAAATTTTCTTTTCAACAGCACCTGATATGTGGAAAGGAACTGGTCTTACAGGTTTGCATTTTACGCATGCTGATGTGAATTTTGACCAATTGTATCAGCCGTATATTTCAATTCAATTTAATCCTGACGGCGCAAAATTGTTTGAAGAAGTAACCGGAAGAAATGTTAATAAACCAGTCGCGATTTTTGTCGGCGGAGAAATGATTTCAGCGCCAAATGTAAAAGAAAAAATTTCCGGCGGCTCTGCGCAAATCACAGGAAGATTCACAGTTGAAGAAGCAAATAATCTTGCGCGCGACCTTAATACAGGCGCAATTCCAGCGCCAGTTTTGCTTGTGGGCCAACACACAATCGGCTCAACAATCGGCCAGGACGCGCTTGATAAAAGCGTCAAAGCAGGCTTAATCGGTTTGCTCGCAGTCGCAATATTTATGCTTCTTTATTACAGATTGCCGGGCGCGCTCGCTGTTTGTGCGCTTTCAATTTATTCGCTCATACTCCTCTTTTTAATCAAAAGTGAAATCCATCTCATCATAGCATTCGCTATTTCAGCAATAATTTTCGCGGCAGTTGTTTACAAAATTCTAAAAGCGCAGGAACCAACTCTTGAAAAAATTCTTAGCTTTATTCTTGGATGTTTCTTGTTATTTTTCATCGCATTCCTGCTCCGAACGCCTGTCACTCTTACGCTTGCGGGCGTTGCCGGCGTGATTCTTTCCATTGGTATGGCTGTTGATGCAAATATTCTTATTTTTGAAAGAATGAAAGAAGAGCTGCGCGCTGGAAAACCGCTTGCTGCTGCGGTAGAAGCTGGTTTTGATAGAGCGTGGAGCAGTATCCGCGATTCCAACTATTCCTCTCTTTTAACCTGCGCGATTCTATTCTATTTAGGCAGTTCAATTATCAAAGGTTTTGCCTTTAACTTGGCGGCAGGTATTATCGTTTCCATGTTCACCGCAATCACAATCACAAAAACATTTTTAAAAGCATTTGTTGGCACGCGCTGGGGTCAAAAATTATGGCTGTTCGGAGTCAAAGAAAATGCCCAAGAAAGAAAAACAATCAATTTCATGAAAGCATCGCCAATTTTCCTCACTGTATCTTCAATAGTAATTGCTGTTGGAGTAATCGCAGCTTTATTATTCGGATTTAAACCGGGATTAGACTTCACCGGCGGCACATTAATGGAATTGAAATTTAATAAAGCCGTAACAGTAGAAGAACTTAAAACAACGCTTGCTGATATTGAAAAAAGTATTGTTGGCGAGAAAAAAGATTTTCCAGCAGCAGAAACAAGAGCCAACACCATTTCCGCGACACCGGAAGAACAAATCGATCTTGTAAACTCACAAATAGTTTCATCAGGCGAAAACACATTTATTATTAAAACGAAATATTTGAGCAATGAAACGCATGAAAAAATTCTCATAAGTTTAAAAGAAAAACTCGGCGCAGCAGAAGAATTAAGATTTACAACAATCGGTTCTGTTGTAGGCAAATCAATGCAGCAGCGCGCGATAATGGCAATTATAGCCGCTTGTTTGATGATAGCGTTTTATCTTGCGTTTGCATTTAGAAAAATACCAAAACACGTTAATCCATGGAGATTCGGCGTAGCAGCTGTTATAGCGCTTATACACGATGTTTGGATAACAGTTGCGATATTTATAGTGCTTGGCAGATTCTTTAATTTTGAAATGGATGTAATGTTTATCACTGCGCTTTTAACAGTACTCGGCTTCTCGGTGCACGATACAATCGTCGTATATGACAGATTGCGCGAACATTTGCGAATAGATGAAAGAGCAGACATCAAGGATCTCACGAATATCTCGATGACACAAACACTCACCCGCTCCATCAACACTTCGCTCACAACAGTCATCACATTGAGCGCACTTCTATTTTTCGGAAGCTCATCTATATTTTACTTTGTGCTGACGCTTATCATTGGTATCATTGTCGGTACTTATTCATCAATCTTTATCGCGACGCCAATAGTTGTGTATTGGACAAAGTGGCGAGAAAAGCGGTTCGAAGCAAAGTGAATGCGAAATTAAATGCGGGTATTCCTTATTGCGACGCTACACGATGCTGTGCAACAAGTTGATCAATTTTATATTTTTGATCTGATTTGTCCGGCGCAGCCCTCAATCGCCACTCGTTTGGCGGCTGTTCTTCATTTTCAATCAATCCAAGATGCGCGAGCTGTTCATGCGCTTTGCACAATGGCGTCAATTGATCCGGATTGTGCTCATGTGTAAGCGAAAATCGAGCTGTGTGGTGCAGGATTTCATAAGGTTTTGTACAGCCTGGAAATGCGCAGCTGCCGTTGGTTTTTGCTAGCGCATGCTTTTTGATTGCGGCTGGCACATATCTTTTCGCATTTTCAACCGGCAAAGGTTTTTTGGCTTCCAGTTGCGTTTGATACGCTGTTAATAATTTTTTCGCCAGATCGTTCCAATTTCCATTGCCTTTTAGTTTTTTGAATTGATCTGCTATTTCCGGCTCCAAATCCATGATTATCTGTTCAGTTTTTATGTCAGAAAAT
>JACRIA010000033.1 GCA_016215735.1 Candidatus Peregrinibacteria bacterium | reverse complement strand
TAGTCTCACTTTTCCGCACTCAATAACTTCAACTTCCTGCATTTCATCAAGCTGATTGTTTGTTTCCATAATATTTTTGATTATTTTATTTAAGGATTTTAAGTCTACATCTTTGTATCTTTTTTGTCAAGGCTTTTTTTTAACTGCCAAAATATGCGCTTATAGCGTGTTTTAGGCTCAACAGCCGCGCTTTTTTTATTAAATTACGCCTTCACAAACAAATTATAAATCCATGCGAACAAAACGCCGAATACAAAAGCAACCAGCACCCAAACAACCAGGCTGATCACAAAACTCAATAATGTCATGGGCTCCGCGATTTTCATCTCTATTCCGTGCATAAGATAACTGCCGCCTACAACAGACATTTCCGGATAAAATCCGAAAAAGAAAGAGCAAATCAAATAAGCGATGGCGGTTGTTGCGGCCGAAGCAATGCCAAGCCCGAGAGCACTCAATTTTGTCATAGATATAAAGTTAAATAATACTAAAATAAATTTACCACAAAAAAGCCTGCAGTGCATAACAAAAAAGCTGCGCTATTCATACCTTAACGCTTCAATCGGACTTTTCTTTGCAGCCTGCTTTGCAGGATAAAGTCCGAAAACAAGTCCAATCAATCCTGAAACAAAAAGTCCTATCAAAGCCGCTGACAAAGGAAATGTGAAACTCCAATCCATGCTTACAACGCGGCTCAAACCAAGCGAAGCCAAAAATGAAAAAACAGCGCCAAGACATATTCCTATTGCGCCGCCGATTCCTGTGAGCAAAACCGCTTCAAGCAAAAATTGAAACAAAATATTTCCATTGGTCGCGCCGATTGATTTGCGCAAACCAATTTCGCGCGTGCGTTCTGTGACAGAAACAAGCATGATATTCATAATTCCAATTCCGCCGACAATAAGCGATATCGCGGCGACAGCAACCAAAAATAAAGTTAAAACGCTTGTTATGACTCCGAGCCTTGAAATAATATCCGCGGCAGTTTCAACATGAAAATCATCTTTATCCGGATCAGTAATGCCGTGCGAATTCCGCAAAGTTATTTCAATATCACGAATTGTACTGCTCACATTTTCTTCAGCATTAGCTTCAATTATAAGGCGGTGAAAATATTTAATTCCAAAAATATATTGCTGGGCAGTTGTGTGCGGAATTATCGCGGCTTCATCAAAATTCATTGTAGACTGGCCTTTTTCAGGCAAAATTCCAACCACACGGAAATTTTTTCCTTTGATTCTGATTTTCTGGCCAAGCGCTGAAGCAGAACCGAATAATTCTTTTTTCACTTTCGATCCGATAACAACAACGTCAGCTCTGCTTCTCACATCTTCATCTGTAAAAAATTCTCCTTCTGTAGGATATATGTCGAATATTTTCGTGACTAAATCCGAAGCGCCAAAAATCGTAAGCCTGTAAGATTCATTGCCGTTAAAAGCAGTATCAGCGCCAAAAACAATCGGCATTATTTTCGCGAGATAAGGAACATTTGTTTTTCTTTTAAGCGCGTCCAAATCTTTATTAACTAATGAATCGCTGAAAATCTGCGTCGCGTCCATCAAACTTTTTGGCTGGCGTCCCGGCAAAACAGCTATTGTTTTTGTACCCATTCCCTGCAATTGTCCTAAAATCAAAGCCTGCGCTCCGGCGCCCAAAGAAGAAATCAAGATTATCGCGGTAATGCCGATCACGATTCCAAGAATCGTAAGAATTGAACGGGATCTATTCGTTTTTAATCCTACTATCGCGGTTTTTAAGCTGTATTTTAAATGCATATTATTTTTTAAATTTTTCTGCGCGCAGACGATGCTCGACTTTTTTATCGCTTTCAATTTCTCCGTCAAGAAGACGAATAACTCTTGTAGCATGTGAGGCTGTGTATGTTTCATGCGTGATTAAAATAATTGTATTTCCATGATCTTCGTGCAAATGCTGAAGAGTTTCCATGATCATTTTTCCTGATTTTGAATCAAGATTCCCAGTTGGTTCATCCGCGAAAATCACGCCTGGATTTAAAACAAGCGCACGGCTGATTGCGGCTCTTTGCTGTTCACCGCCTGATAATTGCGATGGTTCATGATTAATGCGATACGTCATTCCAACTGATTCAATAGCGTCATTTGCCATCTCGTCCCATTTTGACGCATCAATGTCTGAATAAAACAGCGGAAGTTTCACATTATCCAAAACACTTGTCCGCGGAAGAAGATTAAACATCTGAAAAATAAATCCCATTTCTTTATTTCTAATTTTCGCGGCTTCATCAGAAGTATATTCATCAATTGATTTTCCGTTAAAAAGATACGTGCCGCTTGTTGCTGTGTCCAAAAATCCAAGCATGTGCAGAAGCGTTGATTTTCCGGAACCGCTCGGCCCCATAATCGCGACATACTCCCCTTTTTCTATATCAAAAGAAATATTCCGCAGAGCATGAGTTTCAGCGCCGTCATTTTTGTAAGGCTCCACTCCGCCGGCCGGAGCCCTGCGGGGGCGGCCTTTAGGCGAAGAGTAGTAAATCTTCGAAAGGTTTTTTACTTCTATTATTTTCATAAGCTTGGAACAACGATTTTATCGCCATCTGCCAGCCCTTCGATTATTTCGATATTTCCGTTGTTATCGCGAATTCCTGTTTTAACTTTTGTTTCAATAATTTCTTTTTCGCTTTTTTTCAGATTTACAAATCTTTCATTATCGCGCGAATAAACAGCTCTCTGCGAAACATAAAGAACGCTGTCTTTTTTATCAGTAATAATATCGATGTTCGCTGTCATGCCGGATTTTACGCGTGGATCATCTTTATCAAATTGAAGCTTCACCTTATATGTAGGCACTCCCTCGATGACGGTTTCCGCAGGATCAATTGAAACAACTTTTGCTGTAAAAATTTCAGTGTCTCCGTAAGCGTCGAGTGTTATTTGCGCCTCGTTGCCGATTTTTATTTTCGCGATATCAACATCCGGAACATTCACGTCTATTTCAAATTTCGCGTCGCTGATAATCGAAATCGAAGGCGCTGTTAAAGACGCCATTTCTCCTGGTTCAACATTTCTTTTCGCGACAATACCTTTTATAGGAGACCGCAAAATTGTTTTGTCATACTGTGAAGCAACATTTCTGTAATTTGCATAAGCCTGATTAACCTGCGCTTTATAAAAATCCATTGCTGCTTCGTAAGATTTTACTTGCGCTTCTTGCGCCGCTATTTGCTCTGCTGTGTAGCCAGCTTGTTTTAGAAGCAAATTTTTCTTCGCGGTTTCAAGATTATTCTGCGCATCATTTACTTTTGTTTCGTAGGTAAAAATATTATTTTGATTCGTTACTCTCTGCGTTTTGATTGATTGGATCTGCGTTTCAACATTTGTTGCGGCTGTATTAACATTCGTGCGGCCTAAAGTTACATTTGTTTTATAAGTTGATGCGGTTGTATAAGAAAGATCAATGTTATACGCCAAAGCATTCATTGTTTTATCAAGAAAAGTTCTTATTAAATTCAAATGCTGTTTTGCTTTTGTGAGCGCTGTGTCAAGTTCAGCATTTGTTGAAAATGCAGCGCCGAGAAGAACATCAATTTCTGATCGCCAAACATTTAGCTTATCTCTTGCAAGAAGCCTGTACCATTCAGCATCCATTTTCGCCTGTGAATTTGAAACAACAAAAGATAAATATGGATTAATGCTTTCAGAATTCAGATATATTCCGTCAGTCTGTTTTCGGACAGCGTCTTCAGCCTTGTTGTACGCGTCATTAATAATATCAAGAACATCATCATACAAAACCGCCAAATCTACATCTGCTTTTGATTTTATATTTTCAAGATTAACTTTCGCGTCATTCAAAACATTTTCCGCGTTAGCAACAGCTGTCTGCGCTATCTGCAATTCTTCAAAGCGCGTACCTTTTTTCATTGATTCCAAATTTGTTTTTTGCACATTAAGAGCAGCCTGCGCTTGAGATAATTGCGCTTTCGCAGCTGCGATAGAACTGCTCGCCTGGCTCAATTGCGCGCTAACATCAGAATTGTTCAAAACAGCTAAAGTTTGTCCTATTCTAACTTTGCCTCCCACTTTCACATAAACATATCTAACGCGTCCTGTTTTTTCAAAAGCAAGATCAACACTCTGGCTGGGCTTCACTTTTCCTGTTACGGAAATTTCCTGAATCATTGGTCCTGTTTTCGCAAATACAATAACTTCCTGCGGCGCGGTATTTTTAGGCATGCTGAAATAAACAACAAATAAAATAAAAGCTGCAATCGGAAGCGCTATTTTCCATTTAGCCTTCAAAAAGGCCAAAACACCGAGTATTTTTGCGAATATGTTTTGCATATTAGTGGGTTGTCTAAGGCCTCGAATTATATTATGAATTTCGGTATATTGCAAGCTATTAAAAAAGGTTGCGGCGTCTACTTTGCACACAAAAATATTTATGTTAAAATTCAGCAGCAAATTATCAATAACCAAAATATCTATGTGGAAAAATGTGTCTAAAAAAGCTTTATTCGTAATCGTTTTTACTGCTCTCGGATTCCTCGCGATGCAGGTTCCGTTCAGCAATATTCTCGGTTCGAATATAAAATTTAATTTATTCGATTTTTACGGACCAATTGCCGGCGCTTTCATGGGATCAATCTGGGGACTGGTACTTGTCGCCGCGATGCAATTTTGCAATTGGGCGTTTCACGGATTTAGCACAGAAACTTCGACATTAATAAGATTTTTCCCAATGCTTTTATCTGTCCTTTATTTTGCCAGAAAAACTCCGTGGATTTTGTTAATACCTGGCGCCGCGATGATTGCATTCTGGATTCATCCCGAAGGAAGACAAGCTTGGTATTACGCATTTTATTGGATAATTCCATTCGCGATGTATTTTTTGAGAGATAGATTTTTGTTCGCACGAGCACTCGGCGCAACATTCACAGCGCACTGCGTTGGAAGCGTTTTATTTTTATGGCTGCTTAATTTAAAAGCACCTATGTGGATAGGACTTATTCCAATAGTCTGGATGGAACGCGGATTAATGGCAATCGGAATCACGCTCACATACATGGCGTTTAATTTCCTGCTAAGTGTTTTGGTAAATAAAGCCGGCGTCAACCTGCCATTTGTAAAACTGAATCCAAAATATTCCCTCAAATAATGTTCTTTTGAAAATTCGGTGTTTCTCGCAATGGGAATTTCCTCGCCTCCTACGAAAATTTTCGCTGGCCAAGTGTGGCCGCGAAAAATTTTCTAGTCGGCGTCCTTCGCTCCAGCGATGCTGATTTCGCATCGCTTACGCTCCGGACCGGAAATTTCGCCACTACGGGGCTGTAGCTCAACTGGCCAGAGCGCATCCATGGCATGGATGAGGTTGTGGGTTCGAAGCCCATCAGCTCCACCACAGTCCGAGCAAAGCGAGGACTTTAAAAAAATCTGTCCCGCCTTGACAAGACAAAATTCTAAATTTTATGATTTATCGGGAGATAGAAAAAATCCACGGATGGCTCACAAAAAACGAAGCTCTATTTTTATATAATTCTGCAAAACAAATCAAAAAGGAAAATGCAATCGTAGAAATCGGTTCATGGAAAGGCAGATCGACAATATGTCTTGGCAAAGGGTCAAGTGATGGAAATGGCGTCAAAATTTATGCGATCGATCCTCATACCGGCTGTCCGGAACTTTGGAAAAAATACGGACGAGTAAACACATTCAGGGAATTCCAGCAAAATATATCAAAGGCCTGCATTGCTGATTACATTGAAATAATTAAAGATACGTCGCAAAACGCTGCAAAAAAAATCACAAAGCCAGTTGAATTTATTTTTATCGATGGCGATCACTCATACCATTCAACAAATCTTGATTTTAAATTATGGTTTCCGAAAGTGAAAAACGGCGGGATTTTGGCGTTCCACGATTCATGGCACTTTATCGGACCAAAATTGGTAACTGCAATAAATTTGCTATTTTCATCTAAAATTAGAAATCCAAAAATGGTGGATTCTATAACGTATTTCCAAAAAGTGCAAAAAAATTCGTTTTTTGAACGCATAAAAAATATATTGTTTTTATTGTTCAGAACTTTTATCGGAATAAAAGGATGGCTGCGAGTACGTCGCTCCGAATCACTCCACCAGCAAAAGTAAACCCATTATTCCAATCCCCATCACAAAAAACAAAAATTGAAGGCTGGATTTTTTCACTCCGACTTCTTTATGCAATTCCGGAATCAAATCCGAACCTGCTATATAAATAAATGTACCGGCTGTAAATGGCACAAGAAATCCTGTTAAATTCTGCACTTTCGCACCGACAATAAAAACCGCGACAGCGCCGAGCACAGCAGTTAACGCAGTCAAAAAATTAAAAAACAGCGCTTTCTTCTTTGAAAAACCTCCATAAAGAAGAATCCCAAAATCCCCTATCTCCTGCGGAATTTCATGCAGGATAACTGCCAAAGTTGTTGTAAGGCCGAGCGGAAAACTCACCATATAACTCGCTCCAATAATTACCCCATCAATAAAATTATGCACAGCGTCTCCGACAAGATTCATAAAAGCAACCGGATGCGGATGATGCTCCGAAGTCGGAATGTGGCAGTGCCGCCAGTGTATAAATTTTTCAATAATAAACGAAAAAAGTATTCCGGAAATTACAAAAATAGAAATATTAATGGTAAACCCATTCTCCGCGGCTTCCGGCAAAAGATGTATAAAAGTGTCGCCGAGCAAACCGCCAGCCGCAAAACTCACAAAATACATCAGCATAGTATGCGTTTTCTCTTTCATAAAAATCGTAATCGCGCCGACTAGCGAAATCGCACTGACAATCAAAACGCTAACTAAAGAATATAAAAATGTTGTTGTCATAAAAAAATTATTGAAAAACTTTCCCTATCCAATCCCCAAGCGCGTGCGTTGCTAAAATAACCAGCAAAGCAATTGTTAAATGTTCTGAAACAATCATCCAGGGACGCACATGTTCAAGTTTTGAAAAATAGAAACTTAAAACTCCAAGCAGAATCAGGCCGTAAGCTATACTTACCATAATCGCTGTAGAAAGCGGAAAAATCAAAACAGGCACCGCGAATGTAAGCGCGAAAACAAATTTAAAGAAAAAAGTAGAAATCGTAGCCTCCCAAATAGTACGCGGGGTATTGCCGTCTTTGGCTTCTTCGGAAACATGGATTCCAAGCGCGTCAGAAAAAGCATCCGCAACCGCGATTGTTAGAATGCCGCCAAGAACAACCATTTCCGAATGCGTGCCGGCGTGCAAACCAACCATAAGGCCCAATGTCGTAATAATGGCTGACGTAAGCCCGAAACTAAAACCTGTTTTATAAGATTGCTTCATAAAAAAATTTGGATTAATAGCATTGTATCAAATACGGAATAACGATACCAGCTGTTTCTGAACGCAAAACGCGCGGGCCGAAATTACAAATTATTGCGCCTGCCTGTTCTGCCGCGGCAATTTCCTGTTCTGTAAATCCGCCTTCTGGCCCGATAAAAATATTAATCTGTTCTGCGCCGCGCGAACCCTCACCGCGCAAATCTCCGCTTATATCTTTGAACGATTTTTGCGCTTGCGTATGGGCTAGAAGCTGAACAATTTTTTTATTCGGGCTTTGAGAGACGCGACCTGCAGCAGTCGAGACGCTTTTCAGAATTTTTTCAAATTTAACTGGTTCGCGCAAAACCGGAATAATTCCGCGGCCGCTTTGTTCCGCAGATTCTTTCAGAATTTTTTGGAGGCGCGGAATTTTATTAAGCGACTCTTTTTCGGTTCGCGCGGTAATCATTGGCACGAATTCGCTGACGCCGACTTCAGTCCCCTTTTGCAAAACCATTTCAAGTTTTTCCTGATTTTTTGGAATGGCTTGATAAAGGCAAATTTTCACTCGCGGCTCTGCGGCATTCTTTCTTTTTTCAATAACACACGCCGCGATTTCTTTTTTTGAAATATTTTCTATCGCGCATAAATATTCATCACCAGTATTATCCAAAAATAAAACCTGCTCGCCGAGATGAAATTTCAGCACATTACAAAACTGATGAAGCAATTCGTCTGAAACAATTATCGTGCGATTATTTTCAATTTTATCCGGTTCGAATATAAAAAATCTGTGCATATGTATATTTGACTATAAAAATAAAGTAAAATAAAGTAAAATGAATTTCGCGCGGGGTTGTAGCTCAGCCGGCTAGAGCGCCTGCTTTGCAAGCAGGAGGTCAGGGGTTCGATTCCCCTCAACTCCACCATCACAAGCCAAATTCTGCAGCATTTTCCTGCATCGCACGTAAAGAAATTTCGACAAACTGCTCGCGGGTGAAGCCGATTTTTTCGCATTCATCAATAATTTCACGCGGAACTTTTGCCGCGAAAGCCGGCTGTTTGAATTTTTTTAGAACAGATTCCGGCTTTACTGACGCTAATTTTTTATCAGGCATAACAAGGCTGCACGCGACAATCAAACCTGTAATAGTTTCTGCTGCGGCAAGAGCGTGTTGAAATTTTGTTGAACGAACTTTATCTTTCGCGCCATCGCAATCAGTACCCCACGCGTGCGAAACAATTGTTTCAATCATTTCATCGTCAACACCAGCATCGCGCAAAATATCAACGCATAAAACACAATGCTTTTTTATGTCGCCGATCTCTTTTACTTTTTCAAAATCAATGTCGTGCAAAAGTCCGGCAACTGCCCATCGCTCCTCATCTTCGCCAAAATGTTTCGCGAGAACGCTCATTATACAAGCTGTTTCAAAACAGTGATACAACAAAAATTTGTCTTTAACGTGAATTGATAAAAGTTGTTTTGCTTCTCCGTATGTCATAATTTTACGCGCGTTTTAACATCCACAGTGTAATAGAGAAACTAGACTTTTCCCACCAAATAGGTAGGCGTCCCCGCCGAGGCGGGGTCGACCTAAGGCATTTCCCGAAGGATAGCCATTTTTCACTCCTTAGAAAGGAGGTAATCCATCCGCAGGTTCTCCTACGGATACCTTGTTCATGTTATTCCCTATGTCGCCATAAGGCATGGACTATATCTTCATCCGCTTAAAGCGGAGCTCGGCGTGTAGTCTCTGAGGGAGCACGCGCTTTTTGAATAAAAGTGCGGCCTTCCCTGCTGATTGTCTGCATTCATACATTTTTACCTTATCATAGAAAGTTAAAAAATCTTCTAACAAATTTCTAAACTTTTTCTGACATCAGTAGTATGAAATTCTCAGATTTCCCAGCAAATAGCCGAGTTTTTCCAAAAGATTTCTCTTTCGGGTCGCAACGTATTTACGACTTAGCTCCAATCAGAAGTATCACCCTAGGCCCGGAAAACCGGGACTTTAGGCGCTCCTTCCTTTCATAGCTTGACGGGCGATTATCCTCTAGAAACTTAGAGTTGATGTTCCCGCCCGACGAGCGGATTTCCCGCATCGGGCGAGCTCTAATGCATTTTTAAAAAAAGACATAAGAGTGGATCCTTCTTCGCCTGAAGCGAATACTACGATCCAGCTGACTCCTAATGTTGTATCAGTTTCATAACCAACATCAGGTCTCCCGGGGTCAATTATATTGCCTTTCTTTAGCATCCTAGAAAGCTCGATGATGATCTTCCTCATGCTCACCACCCACTCATGAGTCGATCTGCTTTTTATTACTAGGCTGCTATTTGCTTCCAGATCCTTCGCTGTCCGTATCGCTGCGAACAGCTATCTTTCAGCTACTCTCTATTTGGACAATAGAGGAACGGATTTTAACCGTCTGGCAAAATAACCTGCCCGGCGCTTTTATTGTGAGTACAAAGTCCAGGAACATATTCACCGCGCCATGACTGATACGCGGTTACTAGCGATTCCAGCTTCATGAGGTCGAGTTGCAGACCTCAATCCGAACTGAGACCGGATTTGTAGGATTTGCTCCGCCTTACGGCATTGCTTCCCGTTGTACCGGCCATTGTAGCACCTGTGTCGCCCAGAACATAAGGGCCGTGCTGATCTGACGTCATCCCTACCTTCCTCCCCGTTGGCCGGGGCAGTCCCCTATGAAAAAACAACATAGGGCAAGGGTTGCGCTCGTTCACGGACTTAACCGAACACTTCAAAGCACGAGCTGACGACGACCATGCAGCACCTGTCTCCGCGTTCCTTGCGGCACTCCCGCCTTTCGGCAGGATTCGCGGGATGTCAAGTCCTGGTGAGGTTCCTCGTTTGTTATCGAATTGAACCAGATGCTCCACCGCTTGTGTGGACTCCCGTCTATTCCTTTGAGTTTTAATCTTGCGACCGTACTACCCAGGCGGAGTACTTAATGCGTTAGCGTCGGCACAGAAAGGGGTCGAACCTTCCTACACCTAGTACTCATAGTTTAGGGCGTGGACTACAAGGGTCAATTTTATATTTCTATAAAAGTTGGACTATATCATTCTCTGAAATGTTTCCATTTGGTTCGTTTCTGAAGCATATATTTTTCGATTGTTTCGCGGGAAAATTTTGTCAAATTGGAAAGTTCAGAGATCCAGCGTTGTTGGAGTTTAGAATCTTTATAAAGCATTATTACTTTTGGAAGCATGTCTTCGACGGGAATGTGAGGTAGAATAATTCGCAGAAATTCTTTCAGCTCTTCTGTGGAACGAATCCACAGGCGATAATATTCTTTAGGTCCTCTTTTTATTTTTCCTATCGCAGTTGCAATGCTCCACACTTTTTTTAAATAATTTCTCAACAGCATAATTTCTTTGAGGGGAAATCCATCTGTACAAAATACGCCTTGACGCGAATCAGAAACAAGTGAACCATCATCAAGCCACCAGATCGCGAGTGAAAGAGGTGTGAGCATATTCAGCCATTTTCGCCGAATGCGCAACCTCCCTCTCTTATTGGTTAGTTGATAAAGTTTTGTTAGTGATTCTAGCGCAAGACTTTGATATCTAAACTTTTCTTTTCCCCATCCGTCTTTACCATTTTCTCCTTGTTTCCAGAAACATTTTTCGCTAGAAATTTCTTTCAACTCATTCATTTTCCACATAAAATATGATTTTTGTGAAATGGAATGGCGGAAAGAAAAACGCGCATTTTTATATAGTTTTGCGATTTTAAGCGAACCGTCTCCTAGCAAAGAGCCTAAAATAATTGCTTTACAATGATCCGACAAAGGTGCTAACTGCATTGATGAAATTATAGCACCTTCTATCTTCATGACTCCATAGTCTCTACGGGGTCGCCTTAGGCGACTTCCCTCGGGATTGTCCTTTTATAAGGAGTTCCCCCGATACAGCTAGATACATCCATACTGTCGCCAGTATGGAGGACACTATTTAGCCCAGCATCATTTAATTGCTGGGACAAGGATTTATCTAATCCTTTTCGCTCCCCACGCTTTCGTACTTGAGCGTCAGAACTTATCCAGCAGAATGCCTTCGCTTTTGGCGTTCCTCTGTGTATCAACGGATTTTACCCCTACACACAGAATTCCATCTGCCTATATAAGTCTCAAGTTTAATAGTTTCGGGCACATTTCCCTGGTTAGGCCAGGGTATTTAACACCCGACTTATTAAACCGCCTAGGTACGCTTTACGCCCAATAATTCCGGATAACGCTTGCATCCTACGTATTACCGCGGCTGCTGGCACGTAGTTAGCCGATGCTGATTCTTGGGGTACAATCAGAATTTTTCCCCCAAAAAAGAACTTTACATCCTTACGGATTTCATCGTTCACGCGGTGTCGCTTCATCAGGCTTTCGCCCATTGTGAAATATTCTTCACTGCTGCCTCCCGTAGGAGTAGGAGCCGTGTCTCAGTCTCCTTGTGGCTGACCGTCCTCTCAGACCAGCTACCCGTCATAGTCTTGGTGAGCCGTTACCTCACCAACTAACTGATAGGGCGCAGGCCCCTCCCAAAGCGCCTTTCGGCTTTATCCTTGCGGAACGATAGGAAATTAACCTTTATTTCTAAAAGGTATGTCCTACTTTAGGGTAGGTTCCAACGCGTTATTCACCCGTTTGCCACTGTCGCCTTGCGGCGACCGTGCGACTTGCATGTGTTAGACACACCGCCAGCGTTCATCCTGAGCCAGGATCAAACTCTTCAATAAACCGCGTCAACGATTCTAAATAAATAGAAACGCTCGCGGTTAAAAAATTAATTCCGCGCTATACAGCGCGAAATGAATAGATAGAAGTTGTTTTGTTATCGCTAGTTTCTCTACTACACCGTAAATGTTAAAGAACAGCGTTTATAGATTAGCGCGGATAACAGAGGCCGATTAGGCCTCCATATATTTTAAAGGCCGCGCCCTTCGAAAGAAAATTCCGCCGAAAATCCGACGGCACATAATATTCTATTGAATAGATGTGCAAAGTCAAGCGGAAAAATTAAATTTGCAATACTAGATATGTAAAAAACGTCAAGCTCTTCCGCTCCAAATAAACCCCTTTTTCATGCTATAATGGGGACGGTTCTCTTTGTTTTTGAGAACCGTCCCCTTAATTAAAAAACAAACATATGGCAAAAAAAATCACACCCCCGCGCGATATCCTCGTCCCGACAGTTATTGAAAAAACATCTTACGGCGAGCGCGTTTACGACATTTACTCGCTCCTATTAAAAGAGCGGATTGTTTTTATTGGCACAGCAATTGACGACAATGTCGCGAACACTGTTATCGCGCAATTGTTATTTCTTGAAAAAGAAAATCCAAAAAAAGATATTACGATTTATGTTCATACGCCGGGCGGACATGTTTCAGCAGGCCTCGCGATTTACGACACAATGCAGGCTCTCAAATGCGATATCGCGACTGTGTGCGTTGGAATGGCCGCGTCAATGGGCGCGATTATTCTCGCAGGCGGAACAAAAGGAAAAAGATTTGCTCTACAAAATGCTGAAATCATGATTCATCAACCTCTTGGCGGAATCGAAGGCCAAGCCGCTGACATCAGAATCCACGCTGATCACATTATCAAAACTAAAGATCGTTTAAATAAAATCCTCGCAAAACACACCTGGAAGGATATAAAAACTGTTGAAAAAGACACTGACCGCGATTTCTTTATGAATGCGGAAGAAGCGAAGAAATACGGGGTTATTGATGAAATAGTAAAAGGAAAATAAAGGTTTAATTTTTTGGCGGACGTCTGCAGAGATTATTGAAATATTTTTGCTTCATTTGTGGATTTATTTTTCCTATAATCTTCTTGATTTTTCTATTTATTTTTGATGTATTTTTCTTCTCGTTACAAAGCATAACATTGGCAAATGCTATAGCGAAGGTTTCGAATAGGCCGATTGGTATATTTCCAATTTTTGACTGAATCTTCCACTCTTTTTCAAATATCCATGAGAACCTTTGATGAAGTATATGTCCTATTTCATGATGTATCGTATCTCCAATATCATCGATCAAATTATTTTCATGGTGTACACAGTGATCAATAACTACAAGCTTACCACCAAAAGCTTGTCCCAAGGTTTCATCAAACGAAGTACACACGACTGGATCGCTATAATTGATTTGCAGTATTGGATTGAACTTTAAATTATATTTGGCGATTTCTTTATATATAACCAGAAGCGTCGATGCATTCATAGGCTCTGTAAAACCTAAAGGCAATTTTATATCGATTCCATATTTATCTCTTATCTGCGGTATTATTTCTTCTATATCCCATGTATTAAATAAATCAAATAATTCTTTTTGTTCTTCCGAGATAAGCAGTTTCATTATTGGCTTATCTTTAGAACGGAACTCCGGATCATCGCTTTTTGCTTCTTTTTCATATAATAAATTGGATATCGCCAATACAACCAGCATCATAATATAAAAGATTTTTGGATTAACAAATCCTGCCTCTTTTATTTCTAATTCAGGGTATTTTTTTGGGTTTTCCATAGGATGAATAATCTACGCCAATCCCCAAATTTTGTCAAGCCTCCTCTTGGCTCTTTAGCTATTAGTATGGGTGAATATAAGGTTTGAAATGAATAGTGTTATTGGGAATAAGGCAAAAACAAGAGTTTTGATAAAGCGTAATTTATTTCTAAAGCCAAAACGTTTGCGTTTAAGGGTTTCAATTCGATT
>JACRIA010000003.1 GCA_016215735.1 Candidatus Peregrinibacteria bacterium | reverse complement strand
TGGCCGAACTCAAAAAACTCGCGCTAAAACTCGCAGCCGATTTGATCAACGCCGCGAAAAAATACGAATTCATGCCAATGCCCGGCTACACGCATATGCAAAAAGCAATGCCTACGACTGTCGGTAGCTGGTACGCATCTTTCGCGGAAAGCTTGATTGATGATATTAAAATTTTGAGCGCAATTTCAGATATTTTGGTTGACCAAAATCCGCTTGGATCAGGCGCTGGCTATGGTTCGCCGTTTAATTTTGACCGCGACAAATTATCGCACGACTTAGGCCTAAAACGCACGCAAAATAATGTTATTTACTGCCACAATTCTCGCGGAAAAATCGAAGGAATGGTTCTTGAAGCTTGCGAACAAATTATGCTTACCCTTAATAAATTGGCTTCTGACCTGCTTTTTTTCACAACGCAGGAATTCAGATTTTTCAATATTCCGGATAGCATTTCAACAGGTTCTTCAATAATGCCGCAAAAGAAAAATCTTGATGTTTGCGAACTTGTAAGAGGCCGCACAGCAACAGTTATCGCGGCTAGAAACGAACTCACGATGAATATTTTGAACAAAATTTCCGGCTATCACCGCGACGGCCAAGAAATAAAACGGCCGCTCTTTCTGGGCTTAAGATACACGAAAATGTCGCTAGAAGTAATGTCTATAATAATAAAAAACATCCGTCCGAACGAAAAAGAATTATTGAAAGACATGACGCCTGAATTATTCGCGGCGCACAAAGCTTTCGCGCTGGTAAAAAAAGGCATATCTTTCCGTGACGCGTACCGCGAAATCGGCTCGCACTTGAAAAACATCAAAATCAACAAAAACGAAATCATAAAAATGCTCAAAGAGTCCAAGCACCAGGGCGGAACTGGAAATCTTGGACTCGAGAAGCTGGCAAAGGAAATAAAAACTCTATAAGAACAATTTAGATTTTAGGGCCATGCAATAACATGGCAATTCATAAAACCCTTGACAAGTTCTAGGCCAGTGATATAGTATTTCAGCCATATCAATATAACTAATTTTTTATGGAAAATTCGCCTACAATAAAACAACTATCAGGAGAACCGCCTGTAAATGCCGAAAAACACAAAACAAATAATCCAGAGATTCAAGAAACCCAGAAAAACATCGCGAAAAATGTAAAAAATCTCGCGTTTGATCCAAAACCTATGCCTCATGAGAAATACAATATTATATTGACCGTGGACGCTCAACTGCCAATTGTTATAAATAATCTTAGTCGTGCAAAAGATAAAGATGAAGCGCTAAAACAGTACAATGAACAGATAATATCTCGACTGGAAGAAATCATTGCGGTAAGCGAATATTTAAAGCCAGCCTTTGTGGAACAGGCGGAAAATTGTTTATCATTAGCGCAAAACCAGACAGAGCTGAGCTATAAAAATTTCAAAGAATTCATAAAAAGCTTAGACAAAGAAGTAGAATTTCAGCGCAGCAAAATAATAGGCGAAGATCATCAAGAGCCAGAAAGAGCCAAAAAATTCACATCCGCGAAAAGGGTTCCAGTGACATCAATTAGAACATCAGATAAACCAACGCAAGGACCAAAAAAACCTAAAACAACTGTCAAAAAACCACAAATATTCAAAGCACAAGTAAACGAAACCATCGAAGAGCGGAATATGCGGATAATAATGCAATTTAGAAAAGAACAGTAGACAAGAACCAAAACATAAAACATGCAAACAACCTTATTAGACTGGCTAGAAACCAATGAAGGCGATGATAAAAAAGAATCCAATATTCGCCAAGAATTTCTTCGCGAACAAAATAAACGCGAAATTAAAAACGCGCGCATCGCGCTCATAAAAACAGGATTAAAAGCAGAAGAAATTAATGTTGAAACTTTGCCCGGAAATATTGTTGGCAAAATGGAAGCAATGAAAATCACAGTTGATCCGGTTGTTTTTCGGGATTTAACTTTCGCGCAGCACACCCTTGAACACGAAAAAGCGCATCAACAAGGCATTAAATCTGAAGCAATCGCGGAATTAATCGCCGCTGTAAAAGCAAACGACACTGTCGCGCCAGAATACGTAAGCGCAGTCAGCAAATTAAAAGTTGTCGCGGATGTTATTGGCTGGCAAACAACACTCGATTTATACCAAAAAGAATCTTATGAATGGCTTTTCAAAATATTTGTTGCAAATTCGATGAAAAAATCAGGAGTTTCATATCAAGATTGCATCAAAAAATTCGAATCAGCTTTTCCTGAATTAGAAGTTAAAGTTTCAAAGAATTAAAAAAAGCTCTGTTTTGTGAGAGAATGATGAAGATGAAAGAAATCAAAATCTACACAGACGGAAGCTGCATCGGAAATCCGGGCCCTGGCGGCTGGGCAGTTCTCATTCTAGACGGCGCTAAAAAAATAATCCTCAAAGGCCGCGAGCCATACACAACAAACAATCGCATGGAAATGATGGCGATTATTGAAGCGCTAAAATGGATGGAGACAGTGCCGAGCGCTAAAGCTGCGTCCAGCATCAACAAGGCAGAAATTTTTTCCGACTCAAACCTTCTTATACAATCTCTGACGCAAAACTGGAAGAGAAAAAAGAACAAAGATTTATGGACGCAGTTAGATAAACATCTCAAAAACAAAACAATAAAATGGACTTGGGTTGAAGGCCACGCAGACAACAAATATAACAACGAAGTCGATAAACTCGCGATTTCAGAATCTTTGCTCGCGCAAAAACTCAGCCATAAAAATCCCGCCCTCGCGAAATCCGACTGGGAGTCCCAGCAAAAACTATTTTAACAGCGCCTCAAGCTTTGTTTTAAGCTGATCTTTTGATTGAAAGCCGATTACCGTGTCCATCGCTTGTCCGTCTTTGAAAAATATCAGAGTCGGAATGCTTTGAATTCCGAATTTCATGCTTATTTGCGGGCTTTCATCAACATCCATTTTTCCTATTTTGATTTTTCCGGCATATTCATCCGCAAGTTCATCGATAATCGGACTCATCATTCTGCACGGACCGCACCATGTCGCGAAAAAATCAACCATCACCGGCGCGCTAGCGCCGATAACATCTTTCTCAAAATTACTATCTGTAAAATGTGTTGCTGGCATTCCGTTCAATTTTAAATTAACAAACTTTTTAAAACAATAGAATTTTATTCTTCGTCGTTTTCGGGCCGTTGCGCAGTCGGCATAGCTTCTGAAACAATCCGCGCTCTTTGATAAACCGCATCCAAATTTTTCAGAAAAATATTCGGCAAAATCGTTGGCAAAGAAGCCACAAAAGATTTTCGCAAAATTCGCAGAAACGGCAGTTTACGTGTCGCCATTTTGTAGATGCTTCTGCGCATTTCCCGCTTATCCTTATACATCGGATCTAATGCGAAATTGAGCAAAATAAGCGCCTGATTTATCTCCAAAATTTTATGCTCGATTTTTTCTTCCGGATTTCCGCGCTCCATAATTATTTTAAAAAACAAGGTGTCGTTTATTTTTTTGATATCAGCGTCATAACTTCCTGTTGTGCACGAAACAAGATTTTTGTCCGGCAGGGCAAACATAATAGTAAATCGCAAAACATCTTTTTTCCCATTCAAAATCAGCATGCCGACATAAGTATGCTCATCATCAGCTTCTTTCATAATCGGCGCAAGCGACTGTTTTAAAATTTCATCTTGCATAATCGTATCCATAATTTTCTGCGCCAGATCTTTGTCAATTTTCTTGATATCCTTGAGCTTTATCGCTTTTCCGTTCTCCATTAACTTTACCAATTTCACAAGCAAATCCGGCCCAAAATCCGTAAAATAATTTCTCATTTCGCGGAGAATTTTGTCATAAAACAAGCCCATCGCAGTTTCGACTTTTTCACGGAAAACCTCATAATCATTTTCAAGTTTTGAAAAAACAACTGTTATATTGCTGTCCAGCACTGTTTTGAAAGTGTATTCATCATCGTCAAAATCATGCATTTGCAAAAATGCGAACGGAACCAGAAAAGCATCATTAAGCTCCGGCACAACAACAATTCCATCGCTGTAAATGCGGATTTTCGCCGTACCTTTATTTATAATTTTTCCAATCGGATTCGTCCTTTCAAAAGCGCCGTCAAAACTTGCGATCAAATCTCCCTGCTTCAAAAACAACGCGCCGATTATAAATTCATTTCTGAATCTGAAAAAATCATGCATAAACTCCTCAAAAATCGTGCCAGCATGGCTTAAAGTATAAAAATCTTTCGTAAAAGTATTAAAAGACAAACTTTCATCGCGCAAACTAAGCTCTTTTATATCCGAAAAATTAATCAATTCGCCCTTATCGTTCGCACCTTTGCCTTTGAGGCGGATTCCTCTGTCGTACAGCACAGCCTCGCCTTCTTTTTCAATGAAAATCTTATGAAACAGGTTCGACTTCTGATAACGCAGACTGTAGGAAATCGGCATAAACAGAAATATTAATAAGAGATCAAAACTTTGGTTTCCGCCTGCGGCGGATTTATTTTATAACGCCTGTGTTCGCCTTGTGGTGTCGCTTCGCGACAGCTTATTTCTGTAGACCTGTGTTGCCTGCGGCAACGGTCTGTGCGGCGAACGGCGTGTTGGAGGCAATTCATTAATGGACAACTCTAGTTTAGCGGAAAATAGAGGATTTGTAAAGCATATTGCTAAAAGGGGCGCACAATTTTGCAACGCCCCTTCACGCGGCTTATGCTTTAGATACCGCCAGCAGACTGTTTCATCAGCTCATTGGTTTCATCGGATATTTGTTCTATTTCCGTTTGTTCTTTTGCAGGATCATTCGAGTCTGTTTTGACCAAAATAACCGCCAAAAGATTCGAAGCGAAATGCGTGGCAAAGTTTACTTTCAAGTAAGGAACAAGCGCATGCAAATCGCTTATACATTCTTGCGCCAATTTGCTGTTTGTCTTTTTTACAGCCTCGCTTATCTGAAAATGACAGCAATTGCCGAATTGTTCGATAATTTGCGCCATATTCGCGGGGTCAATAAGAAGCTCAATCGCTTCTTGCTGTAAACTTTTAGCCAATTTTGATGCTATATCTGCGGACATTATTTTCGTTTTATCGCTCATTCCATTCGTTTTCAAAAATTCGCCCATCAATGTCGGCATATTTTCCTTGAAGAAAGGTTTTATTGCAGATAGCATAACGCCATTCATTATTAATGTTTTTTCTTTTTCCATGTTATTTTTGATTAAATTGTTTAGATAAATATTGATCATAGGCCTTTTCGGCCGTACCAAGTTTGTTAGCGGCCAATTTATACGCGGTTTTTTGCTGAAGCGAATAATGTTCTATAAACGCTGCCGAAGCCTGCTGATTGAATCCGTTTGAATCAAAACTAGAAAGCGCTGAATCCAAAAGTGAATATTCCGAATCAATCGCGATAACATGAACTTGTCCTTTGAAAATCATGCATTTTACTTTGCCGTTCACTTTTTTATTATGATTATCGATAAAACTGTTCAAATTAATAATCAAAGGTTCATGCCATTTCGCGCTATAGCACAAATCCGCCCATTTATTGTCAACGATTTTTTTAAAATCCAATTCTTCTTTCGTTGACACGACTTTCTCCAATTCTTTGTGAGCTTTGATTATGATTTCAGCGGCAGGCTGTTCATAAATTCCTCTGATTTTCAGTCCAATGATTCTATCTTCAATAAAATAAAGCGTTCCTATGCCGTGCACAGCGCCAAGTTTTGACAGCGCCTTAATCATATTGATCAGATCAAGCTCATATCCGTTGAGTTTTACAGGGAGTCCTTCTTCAAATTCGATTGTGATAATCGCAGGTTCATTAAAAGTTTTTTCCGGCAACTCATTATCAATAAGGATTTTTTTTAAATCAGGAACAACTTTGATATCTTCGATATCACCGCCTTCAGCAGATATTCCCCATAAATTTTGATCGTAGGAATAAAGCTTGCTGTGGTCTTTCAAAGGAATGTTATGTTTTTTGGCATACGCTATCTGTTCATTTCTCGTTAACGCCCATTCTCTGACTGGGGCGAGAATTTTTATCGAAGGATCAAGAGTTGTGATATAGGTATCGAATCTGACCTGGTCATTTCCTTTTCCTGTAGCGCCGTGGGCAATCACGGAAATTTTTTCTTTTTTCGCGATTTCAACTGCTTTTTTGGAAATTAGAGCTCTGCCGAGCGGACAAAACAAATGATATCCGTTCTCATAATCCGCATTTGCTTTAATAGCTTTCGCAACATAGAAATCCGCGAATTCTTTCTGAGCATCCAAGATAATTGCCTTTTTAACGCCAAGCTTCAAGGCTTTAGTTTTTATTTCATCAAAGTTTTCATCCGCCTGTCCTATATTCAGAGTAAGTGTATAAAGTTCCGCTTTGTATTTTTCCTGAATCCATTTAATCATTGTCGAGGTATCCAGTCCGCCGGAATACAAAAGCAAAACTTTTTTTATCTCGCCCTTGGCTTCGTAATTCGTGATTTTATGATATGTGTATTTCATGGTGAATTTG
>JACRIA010000032.1 GCA_016215735.1 Candidatus Peregrinibacteria bacterium | reverse complement strand
TGCGCGAGATCGATATTTTCCGAGAAATTTTTGTATGAAGTTTCGAGTTTTCGCATCTCATCGCGCAGGGAAATTGTATTTGCCGGATTCGCGTTTTTTTCCATAAAAACACCGCCTATTCTGTTTATGATTTCAATAATATTTATTAATTCGTTGCCGGCTTTTATCACGTATTCGGATATTTTTTGCGGATTCAGTGTTTTATTCAAAAACCACAGTTTTTGGCTTATTTCATCAGCATTTTTTTGCGCTTCCATCATAAGATTTTTCGCTGAAGCAAAGTCTGAATTTGAAACTTTTTCGCCAGCCTGTATTATATTTTGATATACGCCGATTGAGGACCGCGCGACATCGGAAATAAGAACAGCGCCGCGGCCGAATGAATTCAGAACATTTATTAAAAAAACTATCAATAGTCCAAAGGCTCCTATCCAAAAAAGGCTGTGAAAACGCGAAGCTAAAGGAGGCGAAGCAAAATTATCCTGCTGGAAATTTTTTCGCGGCTCAACAATCAATTTTTTTTCGGATTTGAGCTGGGTGGATTTGAGCGCAACGGATTTACCCAGCACAATCGGCTCGGATTTTTTTGTTCTTTTGATGTCATTCAAAAATTTTTCCGCCATTAGTACGGTAAACTTAATTTATATGGGCATGTCGGTGTCGTTTCGCGACGGTTTATTTTTATTTATATGGGCCTGTGCGCCTTCGGCGCGGCCTGGCCTGTGTTCGCCTGGTGGTGTTGCTTCGCAACAGCTTGTCTATAGCGCCTGTGTTCAGCTTCGCTGAACGGCGTTGCGGCGAACGGCGTGTGCGGCGAACGCTCTATTCAACTAAAATATAATATATTGTTTTCACGTAAAATTCATCATAATTTCTAGCTGCGATGACAGCTTTGATTGGTTTTAGGTATTCTGAAAATCGCGACAGTGTTTCAAAATATTTATCCGCTGCGATATAGAAAATTTCGTCCGCGTTTTTGATTAAAGCTGAAGCCAAAAATCCATTTTTGCCGTCCAAAAACACATCAATCGCGTTTTGTATCGCTTTTTCGCTCGAACTCATAAGCGCCGCGCCGTTTACTATCGAATAATAAATCCCGCTTGCCGCGCCTTCTTGTTTTAATCCAAAAATATTAAAACTTCTGTGTGATTCTTCAAATTGCAAAATTTGCTTTTCAGTGTTCGCGAAACCCGGACTTTTTTTCAAAAATATCATCATTGTTTTGAGTTTCTGCTCAATCGCGGCTGGATCTTTTAATTTTAGCGCGGCAAACATGTCGTCCTCGGCTGTGACTCCTATCGCATATTCTTCTGTTAAAAGCGGATAAATGTCTTTTTCAAAAGTAATCGCGCTGCCGAATAATTTTCCGAGATTGCTATCTGTGATTTCTTTGATTGATTTTTTGAATTGTGCGCCGTCTTCTCCAATCATTCTTCCGTAATTATCAAGCTGTCTGCTTAAATCCATCCCGCCATAGAATAATTTTATGTTCGAAGGAAAATATTGAGCGAGCGAGGCTGTGTATTTTTTGTTATTTTTTTCAAATTTCGACTGCAAAAGAGTTGTTGTTTTTAGGCTTAAATATCCGGATTTTGCCTCTAATTGAATAAATGAGTGCTTAAAAATTCTGATGAATGGCTCGAACGCGAGGAAAAAATATCTCTGCGTTTCCGGTAATGCGCTGTTTCCTGTTAAAACCTGCGACAAAAGCGGAAGATTGATGTATCCGTCGCTGAGATTCAAATCAAAATAATTCCGGTTCGAAGAGATCGGCGTGAAATTTTCTGAAATTGCGTCTATAAATTTTTCCATTGATTTTATTGTCTGCGCCGCGACTAAATATCTTCCCATAAACGAAAACGCGAAATCCTGACTAAATCTGTATGAATAAATTTCGTGGTTTTTGTATTCATTTTCCTGAAGATAGTCGTTTTTGAATTTAATAGCGAGTTTTTGCAGAAATTCTTTTGTTTTATCGCGGCTTTTATTTTCAATAAAAACAATCGGTTCAGTTCTAAGCGATTGATTTTCCAAAACAACAAGACCGAGACCGATATTATTTCCAAGCCACGGCGCGATATTTTCATCAAAATCCATCTGCGTAAAATCTTTAACCTGCTGAATAAGCCTTTCTTTCGCGAAAAACGGATGCCCTCTTGTCATTTTCAAAAATTCTATTACCTGCGGATTTTGGCTGTCTATGCTGATTTCAAAATACGCCGCGGTGTTTTGCAGCGGTAGAAAATTTCCGATTGGCTCTGGCCGCAAAATAAATATCCATGCGCTGAACATTATTGCTCCGGCTAAAATCATTGCGATTGCTGCAAAAATCGGCGTTAGGATTTCTTGGTGCTTTATTATGAATTTGAGGGCTGATTCTTTGTGCATGTAAGATAAAGTATAAATCCAAAATTCCAATTTCCAAAACTTTAGTTTAAAATAAAAGCTATGA
This sequence comes from Candidatus Peregrinibacteria bacterium, assembly GCA_016215735.1. Classification (GTDB taxonomy): domain Bacteria; phylum Patescibacteriota; class Gracilibacteria; order UBA1369; family UBA12463; genus UBA12463. Next base: position 20,839 of record JACRIA010000032.1, on the reverse strand, counting down.
CAGCCAAAGAGCTTAGAAAACGATTTATAGATTTTTTCGTGAAGCAGTGCGGCCACAAGGAAATTCTGTCTGCTTCGCTGATTCCGGAGCATGACCCGACTGTGCTTTTTACAACAGCCGGCATGCATCCGCTTGTACCATATCTGATGGCTGAACCGCATCCGCTTGGAAAAAGGCTTGTGAGCTGTCAAAAATGCGTGCGCACTGATGATATTGAAGAAGTCGGCGATGATGTTCATCTGACTTTTTTTGAAATGCTTGGAAACTGGTCGCTTGGAGATTATTTCAAAAAAGAGGCAATTGAATTTAGTTGGAAATTTTTGACTGCGCCGGAAAAGGACGGTGGGCTTGGGCTTGATAAAGCCAAAATTGCGATTTCGTGTTTTAGCGGAGATTCGGATGCGCCGAGAGACAATGAAGCTGCTGAAGTTTGGAAAAAACTTGGAATTCCTGATGAAAGAATTGCGTTTTTAGGGAAAAAATCTAATTGGTGGGGGCCGGCTGGACATACTGGGCCGTGCGGACCTGATACGGAAATGTTTTATTGGTCTGGAGAAGGTGTGGCGCCGGAAAAATTTGATCCTGATGATTCAAAATGGATTGAAATTTGGAATGATGTTTTTATGCAATATAATAAAACCGCGGAAGGAAAATATGAGCCGTTGAAACAAAAAAATGTTGATACTGGAATGGGATTTGAAAGGACTGTCGCGGTTTTACAAGGCAAAAAATCGTGTTTTGAGACAGAATTATTTGCGCCGGCGATTGAGGTTTTGCGCGGTCTTGCGAAATATAAATTGGATGCCGCGAATTTGCGGCGCGAGAAAATAATCGTAGATCATTTGCGGGCGGTAACTTTTATTATGGGTGATGATTTTGGAGTTGGACCAAGCAATGTTGATCAGGGATATACAGTGCGAAGGCTTATTAGACGCGCGATTCGCCACGGCCATAGTCTTGGCATTGAGATAAATTTTACTGACAAAATCGCTGAAATTTTTATAAAAAATTATGGAGAAGTTTATTCTGAGTTAGAGCGGAATTGCGAGCGCATTTTGACTGAACTGCGCAAGGAAGAGGATAAATTTGCAAAAACTCTTGTGCGCGGCGAGCGTGAATTTAAAAATATTTTGCCAAAAATTTTGGAGAAAAAATTGGACACGATTCCTGGCGATGTAGCATTTAATTTGTATGAAACTTATGGTTTTCCGATTGAGTTGATTGAAGAAATAGGCCGAGAGGATGGGCTTAAAGTCGATCGAAAACTATTTGATGAAGAATATAAAAAGCATCAAGAAATGTCGCGGCAAGGAGCAACTGCAAAGTTTTCCGGCGGCCTCGCGGATCATTCTGATCAAGTCAAAAAACTTCATACTGCGACTCATTTATTGCAAGCGGCTCTGCGTGAAGTTCTTGGACCGCATATTTTTCAAAAAGGAAGCAATATAACTGCGGAAAGACTGCGGTTTGATTTTTCGCATCCTAGTAAAATGACGGCTGAACAGCTTGCGCTAGTTGAAAAAATCGTAAATGAGAAAATCCGTGCGGGTTTGGCGGTGCGCATTGAAGAAATGACGCCTGAAAAAGCGAAGGAGCTCGGCGCAATTGGTGTATTTGACAAAAAATACGGTGAGAAGGTTAATGTGTATTTTATCGGAGATTACAGCAAAGAAATTTGCGGCGGACCTCATGTGAATAACACTAGCGAGCTTGGCAATTTCAAGATTTTGAAAGAAGAAGCTGTTGCGGCAGGGATAAGAAGGATTAAAGCAGTGATTGCTATCTAAAATAATTCTTCACCGCAAATTCGAATTGTTCTATGAATAATTGCTTAAAATAACTTATATTGTTTTGTTCATAAAAAAGAATAACCGCTTTTTTGTATTCAATGTCATCAACGCTTCTATATGACAAAGGACAGCTATTGTAAGCCATCAGAATTGCGTCCGCTGTTAAGCGGCTGGTTCTTTTATTTCCATCCTCGAACGGCTGAATATAAGCGATCATAGCGGAAAGCAGAAGCGCTTTACTAAAATAATTTTTTTCCTTGTTGATTAAAGAACAGGTTTTTTCCAAAGCTTCCCTAATTTGATGCTGATTATCAATCGGTCTGTATTTTGTGCCAATAACGCCGACTGTTCTTTTTCGCAAACCTTTTGATATATTCAAATCTTTAGTCAGGAAATAATGCACATCTTCTATTTTCGCGCGGGAAATGATTTTGAAATCATTTTTATTTTTTCTTATATAATCCAATGCGTCTTTATGATTTAAGATCATCATTGCTTCTTTTTTCGTGTGCCCTTTCGATTCTTTTTTTTCTTTAATCAGAGTTTCTGTTTCCAGCAAAGAATACGTATTGCCTTCTATTTGCGAAGATTTCCAGCTTAATTCAATCACAAGCCGTTCGAATTCTTTTTTTAGCAGATTGGCCGGCATATTTCTTATATTTTTTTGATATTTTTTGTTTAATTCTTTCATGCGCTGGCTTTCTTCTTTTGTAAAAATATCTTTGAGTACTGGAAATATCTCGAAATTGAATCTTTCTTTGATAATTCTTTTATCCGTTTCAACCTCAAAATATTTTTCGATATCCACGGGCTTGATAAGAGCGTAATGCGGGGATAATTCATAAAAAACACTTCGCGCTTTTCCTTTGCTTACGATGAAATTTGATTGGATTAATTTTTTTAAATCCCGATTAACAGTGATTTTTGATATTTTCCCGTAGGCGGTTTTTATTTCAGCAAACAGACGGGAAATAGAAAGATGCTTTTCTTTTTCTAAAAGGGCCAGAATCAGATCCTGTCTTTTATTTAATAATCGTATCATTTTCATATCTGAATCGTATCATAAATGATGCGATAAATCAAGGAAAACGAAGGATTAAGGCAGTGTTGATATGAAATGAGAATTGTTATTTGCTTTCGTCTTCAATTTCTAAAAAAATATCTTCAGGTTGAATAGATAGTATTACGGCTCTTGCTCTCGTGTACACTTTTTGGATATGTTTTTCTTCCTCAGCGGTAAGTGGATCCTCGTTCGGGTTTCCGGGATATATATAACTCTTCACCTCATCAATTGTAGGATTTTCGGATTGGAGTAAAGATTTCTGTCCTTTTAACCATTCTTTGACTGCTTTATTGATGGCGACTTTAAGCACTTTTTCAGAATAAGGTTTACCTTCCTTATTCTGAAAATTAGCCATCCATTTATATACATTCTTTATTGCATTTTTGAATTTTTCTTTTAATTCTTCCTCGAGAGGTATGGTCTTCTCTTCTTGCTCATATTCGTCAAGTATATCGTGAAACTCGGTCGCTACGGCCGTATACATGTTTATATCTTTCAGCGATATGTAACGTTCTATAGATTTAATTTCATCTTCTGTGTTTTCCGACATGTTATCCGGTGTTTTCATACTAATTTTTTTATATCTATTGTAAATGAAATCTGCGATTGTGCATTTGGATTTGCATTTAAATTTTCAATATATGCTGTTTTTGAGACCACTTTTCCTCCTGGATAACCGGTATGATACAGAATTTCGACTGTTCCTTGCCCTTTGTTTATTTCCCTAATATTTCCTTCATACAAAGACCTTTCACCCTCCATTATTAATACTGAAGCGGCTATTTTAAGCCCTTCCGGCAATTTGCTGGTTTCATCGGGAGTATCTTTTGGTTTCATTTTTGATTGGTTAGTTGTAGGAATATATTTTGACTGGGTTGTTGTTATCTGTCAAGACTTTCCCTTGAAGAATCCATTCATAGGCCTTTACAATTTTCACTGGTACAATTTTGCCAACGAGTGATTTTTTTGATTTGAATTGGATGATTTTGAAATGTTCGCTACGGCCCATGTTTAAGCCGTTTTTATAGCTTTCGACAAGAACGCGAACTTTGCGGCCTACGAATTTTTTGTGTTTCGAAAGCGAGACGCGGCGCAGTAAATTATTCAGCATATTCCACCTTTGCTTTTTTTCTTTTTGCGGAACATTGTCTTTAAGCATTTTTGCGGAAAGGGTGCCGGGGCGAGGCGAATACTGCGCAAGATAAGCCATATCCCATTTTATTTTTTTGAATAGATTGTACGTGTTCATAAATTGCTCGCGGGTTTCGCCGGGAAATCCAACAATTATATCCGTTGAAATCGCGCAATTGGGGATGCGAGCGCGAATTCGGCGCACAATATTTTCATATTGCTGCACTGTATATTTTCTATTCATGCGCTTTAGAACCTCATTATCGCCTGATTGAATCGGCAAATGAATATAAGGTATCAAAGTTTTCAGCCGCGCAATCGCTTTTATTAAATCATCAGTGACATCAAGTGGATACGGAGAAGTGAAACGCACGCGTTCGAGCCCAAACTTGTTCAATTTATCAATTTCAACGAGAAGTTTTGGGAAATTTTTGTATGAATTAACTGTCTGGCCCACAAGCGTGATTTCTTTGCAGCCATTTTTAACAACCGCGCGAGCTTCTTTCAAAATATCCTTCATCGGCCTATTTGTTTCGCGGCCTCTGCTAAACGGCACAATGCAATACGAACAAAATTTATCGCAGCCAGTTGAAATCGGAATAAAAACCTGAAATCGCGAAGTGTATTTTGGAGTAATATGAAAATAATTTTTGAGTTCGCGGGGCTGGATTTTTTGCCTGGCAGAGGTAATGGTTTTGCGAACGGCGCGGCCAGAAACAGCGCCTAAAATTTCCGGCAGTTTCGCGATTTCTTCAATCCGAATTGTAAAATCGAGCGGCCGAATGCGGCGCAGAATTTTGTCTTTGAAATCATCTGCGCGGCTTGAAGTTTTTCGCACCATACAGCCAGTCAAGCCGATTAAAAGGCGTTTATTTTTGCGGCGCAAAGGTTCGTATTTTAACATCAAGCCGAAAATCCGATCTTCTGCGTGCTGACGCACCGAACAGGTATTAAGCATTATTAAATCCGCGCTGGCAGGCGAATTTGCCGCGTGATATCCAAGCCGCTCCAAAACAGCTTTTATTCGCTCTGAATCCGAATAATTCATCTGACAGCCAAAAGTGCGGAGATAAAATTTTTTCATAACGCGGATATTATACTGTATGGCGCCAGTTTAGAAAAAAATCTGACGCGATGAATAGAAAAAAGACCCCCCCCAAAAAAATCTAAACGGGTTTTCTGCGGTCATGCTGACGCGAAATTTCCTTCTTGATCAAATTTTCTATTTTTCAAGAATCTTTTTATTTTCGGCAGTATTTTTTTATTCAACGCTATTCTAACAGCTTCGCCGCTGACGCCAAAAGTTCTTCCTATTGCTCCGGATGTATATTGTTCTGTAGGCAAATTGAAAATCTCCGCTGCTATAATGGCTTTTCCCGGCTCCATTAAATTTATTATATGAGATATTATTTCTGATATTGCGGGATTTACGTTATTGGTGATTAGAGTTTTCCCAAGCGCATTTTCTCCATTCATCGTGTCTTCTGGATTTGGCGAACTATCTATCAGCGACCGCAGAATTTTTATCGTTTCTATGGATCCAAAAATCGGATTTTCACAAAAATCTGATAATTTATTTTGAAATTCCGCGACTGCGCTTGTGATTGTTTGCAGATTTATTTTTCCATGATCAGAATTTTTCAGATCGTAAGCGCTAACCGGATACGGCCCTTGCATTCCAAAATGCCGCCTTACCCATATCTGATCCCGCAAGTTAAAATTGTTTAAGATTTTCATAATTGCATCTCTTAGTGTTTTTGAAAAAACTATATCTATGAAGTCTTGGTTTTTTTCATTTTTGATAAAATCGCCGTGAGTTCTGTTATCGTTATTCCTTATTGGCTCTTCTAAGCTTATGAAATTTGTTCTTAAGGCATTTTGATCCCTTAATACTGTTTCGATTTTTTGGTTTGTGATTTGCGCGATTTCTTCCGGATCGCCGCTGCGATAATTAATCTGATTGTCTGATAATCTCCCTAATGCGGATATTCTTGCGCCTATTGTCTTCACTAGGGATTTTGGGCGGTTATTTTTATAAGCAAGGGACGACTTACTGAATTCGTGGTTTAAACTATTAAATAAATATGCGCAGAAGGTTATTTTTCGCCCAAAATCAAATCTTTTAACACAACGCTCCGCTATGATAATACCTTCTGAAGTCAATTCTTCTGTTAGTAATTTATCTCCGCAAGCAAATTTTCTAGCAAGTCCTGTAATTAAAGCGCCGAAACTTCTGACAACCGCGAATTTTGCTTCTACGCCGCCATTTTGAGCTTGTAATATTAATTCATTTAATTTTCCTTTGTCTAATGGCTCTGAAATCCACCCATTTTGCGCTGCGATTTGTTCTTCTTCTTCTGTTTTCGGTGTTAGTGTTTTTGCTTTTTGCGGGATATTTTTTTGTCTCTTATCTTGAGGTGAAATTATTTCTTTCTTTTTTATTTCAAACGCTTCAGTTAAATATTGATGGAAAACGCTTGTCTGTCCTTGACGGCTATAAAATTCATATAATTTTTGTATATTTACCGCGCCGTTATTTCTTGATGTGTAAATTAAATCTCCAATTTTTGGATTATCTATTTTTGATTGCAGAACAGCATTAATAATTAATGCTCTATGGTATCGAGCAGGAACAGTATTCCATCCCCTTAGATATTGAAAATTATAATGATTTACAAATGCCATTACTCGTTCAGCTGATGAAAGATATTCAATTAATATTTCTCTTGCCATTTTCGCCAAATCTTTATGGCGGCCTTGCGTAGTATAATAATTGTTTGGCGGACCGATGGTTCTGCCATTGCGCGTTAATTTTAAATCAGTATTAAGCCCTTTGAATGGATTTTGCTCAAAACATCTTTTCAAAAATTCTTTATGCCATTTTTTCGGCACTTTTTCCCATGAAAATCCTTTATTTCTAAATATATATTCGAGAGCGTGATCAAAGTTTTCTTCTATATATTCTTTAAATATTTTTTCGTATATCTTTTGGATGTATTCCATATCTCCTTTGTCTTTTGAACGCCTGGCGTGATCATAGGGACTTCTAATGGTTTTATTGTTATGAGTTAAAATCAGCGCGTTCAGCGGCGTGAACGGAGTTTTTCTAAAAGCTCTTTCTATAATTTCCGGCCACCATTTTCTTGCGCGAGGCCAGCCGTCATAGCAAATGATTCGTATGCGGTCGCTCAAAAGTTCGCAAGCTCTATCAAATGTTGATTGCACATAACGATCTATAGCCGCGGAACGCCATTTTTTTAATTTTTCGAGATTGTTGCTTTTAAGAAATACTCTGTATGGAATAGGACATTCTACACCGTCTATATTTAGTGAAAGACAATCTGTTGGAGACCATGGTTTCTGCTCAAATGCTTCATAAATAAGCTCTTTGCCGATTTCGTCAGGGAGGAAAATAAAAGGATTTTTACGTTTTTTGGGGCCGCCTGTTAGATAAATTGCTTTAATCTGTTGTTTAATCTCTTCTAACTGTATTGGTTGTTTTTTTTCTTCGGCTACGGCGCCGGATTCAGCATAATCTTCAAATGGCGAAGGGGCGTTTTCTTCATATTCATATATGTCTAAAGCGGCTTCTGGATGCATAGGGGGTTATGTTATGCTGAAAATTTTGTTTTGTCAAGAAAATGGCTCTACGGGGGCTGTATGCGAAAAAGGTGGGTTAAAATTGATTTGATTGTATTTTCGCCTGTGGTGTTCGCGTTTTATTTATATGGGCCTGTGCGCCTGCGGCGAACGGTCTGTGCGGCGGACAGCGTGTTCGCGGATTATTCTATCAATTGAAAGCTATTTATAAACGGTTCATAGTCGCTTTTATTGTATTTCCCGATTTCATATCCCATTAATAATTGATAGATAGTTTTGTCAACCATAATGATTTTTCCTTTAAGACTGGTATTTTCATCCGAATTGTCGATTAAAAACTCCAGCGCTTTATAATTCCCGAAATTCATAAAATTCGATGAGGTGAGCTTATTTCCTTTTGCGGCGCTTACCATTCCTTTTAATGTATTTTCCAGATTAATTTCTGGTTTTGACGTATTAACTTCCGGCGGATAAACAGCAGCATTCACGATATAGAGGATTCCTTCTTTTGATCGGCTTGAATATAAATCGTATTTAAGAGGCAATTTTGCGCCTGGGATTTCTAGATTTTGAGTTTCATGATCCGGATAGGCCGGAAATAAAACTTTGAATTTTCCGGCTGCAGAATTGAACTCTTTCCATTGAGATCCGTCCATAAGATATTCGGCGGTTTCTTCTTTTGTTCTCTCTCCTGACGAAGCGTATATGCTGGAATCAATCAGCGCAGCTGCTGCTAAAAGCAAAACAGCGGCGACTGCCAGCATAATCCATCCTGTTTTTTTTATCTTATACTCCGCTGGTTTAAGCGCAGAAGTAAATCCTGCTATTCCCATTAATTTGTTTATTGATTTTAAAGATGAAACAACATAGAAAAGAACGACAAGAAAGAAAACTCCGAGGCGTCCGCTGCTTGCAAAAGATAAAGCTAACACTGCTAAAGATAAACCCATCAGCAGATATAAATATTTTTTGATGTTTGGGTCTGTCAAATTTTTGATTCGATTGCCGAAAATAATGAATGTGGCAGAAAATACAATCGCGATAGACACACTGGTTAAATCCGGCAGCGGTACGCTGGTTTCAGCAAGGCTTTTGTCAAATAGGCTCCACAGATAAATAGCGATATTGAGGAAAATTGTCAACCATCCGATTCCGATTGCTAAAGTTCCAGTATTTTTTATTATTTTTTTGTGTTTTTCGAGTTCTTGATTGCCAATGTTGTTGGCGGTATTCATATAAATTTTGTTAGGATTTAACACGTCGTTCGCCGCACAGACCGTCCGCCGCAGGCGGACACAGGCGTTATATAAATAAGTTGCCGCGAAGCGACTCCATTTATGATTATACGATGAATGCGTTATCAATAACAGCATTAACATTTTAGTATACGTGAATTGCGAAATTCAAGTAAGGGCCTGTGTTTGCTGCTTTGAAGACAGTCGCGAAGCCTTTTCGGGCATGGTGGTCGCCTGAGGCGACCGAGAAAAGGCTGAGCGCTAGCGCAGCTATTCTCGCAGGGAATAGCAAGCGTGTCTGAAAAATAGCAAACACAAGTCTTCAATATCAATTTCGCAATTCACGTGTTTAATATATTGACCTGTTATTCGTTTTATTGTATAATATAGACGTAATGCTAGAGGATTTATGAGCTTTGTCTCACCTCTACTTACCGGCCCCTCACCGGGGGCTTGCCCCCGACGCTTTGCGCCGGGGTTTTTAAATGTGGTTTTAAAATGGCGCTTTTAAATGGTGCTCCCAGCAGGAATTGAACCTGCATTCCCTCCTTAGGAGTGAGGTGTTCTATCCGTTGAACTATGGGAGCCCAGGGGAATTATAAATTATAAACGATAAATGATAAATTAAATGATAAATTTTAAAATTTATCATTTATAATTTACTTTAACTTTTAACTTTTAAAATTTAAAATTCAACTAACTGCCTTAAGTATAACAAATTCCGTGTGATCCTGCGGAAGCTGACTGCGGGAACCTATTGAAAATTTCTCAAGTTCTGTCGGAGTTTTGACGCCTTCTTCTTTCAAAAAATTATCTATTGTGTCGAGATCGAGCTTTTCTCCATGATATTTATAAAGCATTGGGATAACTACGCGCGGTTCTATTTCTTCGATAACTTCATGCGCTTTTTTGGCATCCATTGCGAATTTTCCTCCAACCGGCACAAGCAGAATATCAATATTCTGCAGACTTTCCATCATTTCATCTGTTAGTTTGTGGCCGAGATTTCCAAGATGGCAAATTCTTATTCCTTCCAAATCAAAAACAAAAACATTCACCGGATTTTTCGGCTTGCCTTTATCTTCTTCACTTTTTGGAATATCCCAGGCTTCAGTCGCAGCAATCGGAATTCCTTTTATATCATATTCGCCCGGCCAATCGATTTTTTGAGGATTATTTTCAACAGGCAAATATTCGGTTTCTTTCGTGCCTTTGCTGGCGAGAATAACGTCTGCTTTCAATTTCGGGGCTTTGAATCCGTCGGTTGAATAAGGATCAGTCACAACAACCCCGTCTTTGCTTTTGAGTGTAAAACAAGCGCGGCCGTGCCAAATGATATCCATAGTTGATTTTGTTAGTTTTTATATGGCGCGGGCAGACATTGCGGATTCGCGCATGTTGTTAAATGCAAAAAGGATAATAATTGAAATTCAACCTAATGTCTAGTATAGTTGTGCCGTAAATTTAACTTTAAATTATGTCTAAAATTCAAAACATCGAAGCTATGCAGATTCTTGATTCACGCGGATTGCCGACTGTCGAAGTTATACTTGAAACTGATAAAACAAAGTCGAATGCCAAAGTACCGAGTGGTGCTTCAACAGGCGAACGTGAAGCTCTTGAACTTCGCGACAATGACCTTGATAAATTCAATGGAAAAGGCGTTTTAAAAGCTGTTGAAAATGTTCAAACAGCAATTAAAAATGCGGTTTCGGGTATGGATGTTTTTGATCAGAAAGGCGTTGATAACAAACTTATAGGATTAGACACGAGTCCTCAAAAAAATAAAGGTGATATTGGATCAAACGCAACTTTAGGCGTTTCTCTTGCTGTTGCTCGCGCAGCTGCACAGGAAAAAGGTGTTGAGCTTTTTCAACATCTAAATCCTGAAAATCCGAATCCGTGCGTTCTGCCAGTTCCTTTGATGAATATTTTGAACGGAGGAAAACACGCAAAAAGCAGCAATATTGAACTTCAGGAATTTATGATCGCGCCTGCTGGTTTTGATTCTTATAGCGAGGCTTTGCGCGCAGGCGTTGAAATTTATCAAAAATTAAAAGAAATTCTTAAAGGAGCCGCTGTTGGCGATGAAGGCGGTTTTGCTCCTGCTTTAACAACAAATGAAGATGCTCTTGAATTGATTAAAAAAGCAGTCGGAGAAACAAAATATAAATTCGGGGAGCAGATTTTTATAGCTTTGGATCCTGCTGCATCGGAATTTTATGATAAAGATATTGGTAAATATAGATTGAAAATCAAAGGCAAATTGCAAGAAGTCACAAGTAAAGAATTAAAAGAATTTTATGAGAGTTTGATAGAGCCTTATCATATTATTTCAATTGAAGATGGCTTTGATCAAAACGATTGGGCTGGCTGGATTGATTTTACAAAAGCCAACGGCAAAAAAATACAAATAATCGGCGATGATTTATTTGTGACAAATGTTAAATATTTGAAAAGAGGCATAGAAGAAGGCGCCGCTAATGCGATTCTTATAAAACTAAATCAGATAGGCACTCTTTCGGAAACTATTGAAACAATGGATATGGCCAAAAAAGCTGGAATGAAATGCGTTATTTCGCATAGAAGTGGCGAAACAGCTGATACGACGATAGCGGATCTGGCTGTTGCTTTTGAAACAGGCCAAATAAAAACTGGCGCGCCGGCTAGAAGCGAAAGAACTGAAAAATATAATCGATTGCTTCATATTGAAAAAATACTTGGTGAAAAAGCTGTATATAAAGGTTTAAATTCGTTTAAATACGCCGCACCGCAAAGCGGTGCACAGGCGCATATAAAATAAGTCGTCGCGAAGCGACACCACTAAAATGGATTCTCTATTAATTGCACAGGCGGCACGAGAGGCTAGTAAAAGCCTAAATTTGATGAGGACTAGTCAAAAAAATCGTGCGCTTTTGGCGATTGCGAAATTTATCAAAAAAAGTGAAGCGGAAATTCTGAAAGCGAACAAATTGGATGTGGTGGCGACTGAAAAAGCTGGTCTCGGACCAATGGTTGATAGAGTAAAACTGACGCCGGAACGGATTAACGCGATTTGCGGCGAAATAAAAAATGTTATTTCTCTTGATGATCCAGTTGGTCGGATTTTGGACGAACGAGTGCGGCCGAATGGCTTAAAAATTCAACAAGTTAGTTGTCCGCTTGGCGTGATTTTAATGATTTACGAGTCGCGGCCGAATGTTACGGTTGATGCGAGCGTTCTTGCTATTAAAAGCGGGAACGCGGTGATTTTGAAAGGTGGGAAAGAAGCAATAAATTCAAATCGTGCGTTTGTAAAAGTTATAAAAATGGCTTTGAAATCAGTCGGCATGTTGACCGGCGCTGTGCAGTTTATTGATTCTGTTGAGAAAAATTCAGTAGCGGATTTTTTGGAAATGAAGGGCTTGATTGATGTTGTGATTCCGCGCGGAGGGAAAGGCTTGATAAATTTTGTTGTTGAAAATTCACGGATTCCGGTGATTGAAACAGGCGCTTCTGTTGTGCATACGTATGTTGACAAGAAATTTGATTTGAAGATGGCTGTCCGAGTGATTGTAAATTCAAAAACACGTAGAGTTTCAATTTGCAACGCGTTAGATGTTTTGCTTGTTCATAAAGATGCAGCGAAAAAATTATTGCCTGCGCTCGCTTTACAGCTCGCGCGGCGCGATATTGAAATTCGGGCTGATGAAAAGGCGTATCGGATTTTGCGCGGAATTTATCCGCAGTCAAAATTAAGGCGCGCCGGGCCAATTGATTTTGACACTGAATTTTTGGATTATATTTTGGCAGTGAAAATTGTTAACAGCCTTGATGAAGCGCTTGATCATATTGAAAAACATTCGCTTCGCCATTCTGAAGCCATAATCACCAGCGATAAAAAAGCGGCCGAGCGATTTTTGAATGAAGTTGACGCGGCGTGCGTGTATGTAAATGCGGCAACGCAATTCACGGATGGCGCGCAATTTGGACTCGGCGCGGAAATCGGAATTTCCACGCAAAAACTTCATTGCCGCGGTCCATTTGCTCTCGAAGGCCTCACAACGTATAAGTGGAAAGTTTATGGGACTGGACAAACAAGACCATTGTGATGGCGCAAAAATCTTTTCGATCAGTCAAAAAATCAAAATTATTTTTGGCTTATGTAAGCCATTTTTCATGGGCATTCCCGTCCTAGGACGGAAATCTATGACACACGCTAGACTATAAAAATGTCAACTCGCCGTAACGTTACGGAAATTTGACAATTCGCGGTTTTGGGTTCGGTTTTGTTGTATAATAATAGTATGGAAATTTTACCTGTTTTGCGGCGCAGCGACGTAAAGAAATTTTTTCCTTCGCGGATTCCCGAATCTCACAAAGGAATGAACGGCCGCGTTTTAATTATTGGAGGAAGCGCGGATTATTATGGCGCGCCGATTTTGAGCGCGATGGGTGCTTTAAATTCCGGCTGTGATTTAGTTTATTTGTATGTGCCTGAATGCAATTTTGATGTGACACGGAATGCGATGCCGGATTTTATTGTGAAAAAATACAGCGAAGATTATTTTAATAAAAAAGCTGCTCACGAAATCGCGAATTTTGCGAAAACTTGTCATGTGGCTTTAATTGGCCCTGGAATCGGTGAAAATGAAAGTGTTATTGAAGGAGTGATTGAATTTTTGAGGCGCGTTCATATTCCGACTGTCCTTGATTCGCATGCAATTTACGCGTTGAAAAAAATTAAAGAATTTCCGTTTGAACAGCCGATTATTATCACGCCGCACTTGAATGAATTTGAACAATTGATTGATAAAGAACTGGATAAATCGGGTGCAACTGAACTTGAAAGAAAAAAATTGCTTTATCTGCAGATGCTTTCAAAAGAGCTTTATATAAACATAGTTTTGAAAGGCAAAACTGATTATATTTCATCGGATAGAGGAGAAATCGTCAAAAATACGACCGGAAACGCAGGAATGACTGTCGGCGGCACAGGCGATGTTCTCGCTGGAATTATCGCAAGCCTGATTTCGCAGGGTGCAAGTCCTATAAACGCGGCTAAAGCCGCTGTTTTTGTGAATGGAATCGCTGGAGAGAATTTGTTTAAGAAAAAACATTACTGCTATACTGCGAGTGATTTGGCAAATGAATTGCCGTATGTAATCAAAAATATTCTTGATTAGTCAATAGGGACCTGGTCCCTCTTTATATGAAAATTGGAATTATTGGAGGCGGAAATATGGGAAGCGCGTTTGCAAAAGGATTGAGGAAAAATCTGAAAGGAGCGTGTGTAGTTATAAGTGATAAAAAACATGCTGGCAAAAAAATTGTTGAAAGCAATATCGCTGCAGCGCGAAATGCTGATGTCTTGATTTTGGCTGTGAAACCGCAGGATTTAGCGGAATGTTTGCGCGGATTGCGCGGCGCGATTAGCAAAAACTGTATTGTAATTTCAATTGCAGCTGGAGTAAAAGTTAATAAAATCAGCCGTTTATTGCGCCATAAATTTGTGTGTCGAGTGATGCCGAATCTGCTCGCAACGATTGGCAAAAGTATTTCTACTTGGTATGCGCCGGGATTTAATGCTGGCCAAAAATTAATTGTAAAAAATATTCTTCGTGCTGTTGGCGAGGAAATTGGAGTGAAGTCTGATGATTATATTGATAAAGCGAGCTGTATTTCTGGATGCGGGCCAGCTTATGTGTGGTATTTTATGGAAAATTTGATAAAAGCTGGCGTGAGTTTAGGGCTTACAGAAGCTGTTAGCCGCAAACTGACTAGTCAAACTTTTTTGGGCGCGGCAAAGATGGGGACGGGGGTTGCCGAGAGGGACGGGGGTATAAAAAATTTGCGGCTGGCCGTTACTTCCAAAAAAGGCACAACCGAACAGGCAATTAAAATTTTTGAAAAGAAAAAAATGCCGGCAATTTTCAGCGCGGCAGTGAAGGCAGCGTATAAGCGCACGAAAGAGCTTTCGAAATAAATATATTGAAATTGGGATTGATTACTGGTAATTTAATTGCGCGGTTTTAGAAAAAATTGCCCCCTAACAATTTAAAATTATGAAAAAAATTGTTTTCACCTCTGAATCAGTGACTGAAGGCCACCCTGATAAAATCTGTGATCAAATTTCTGACGCGGTTCTTGATGAAATTATAAAACAGGATAAATACGCGAGATCCGGCTGCGAGGTTTTCGCGGGAATGGGATTTATAATTGTCGGCGGCGAAATTACAACTTCAGCGTGGGTTGATGTTAATAATCTTGTGCGCGATGTTATTCGAGATATTGGCTATGATAAGGCCGAATATGGTTTTGATTACCATACGCTTGGGGTTTTTAATACAATTCATGGACAATCGCCGGATATTGCGCAGGGTGTTCGAAAAACCGGCACGAAACGCCAGGGCGCTGGCGATCAAGGTATGATGGTTGGTTATGCGTGCAATGAAACGCCGGAATTGATGCCGTTTCCGATTATGATGGCGCATAAATTGGCGCGAAAATTAGCAGAAGTTAGAAAAAATAAAAAACTTCCGTGGCTTCGTCCTGATGGAAAAACGCAGGTGACTGTTGAATATGAAAATGGAAAGCCGAAAACGATTCACTCGGTTGTAATCGCGGCACAACACGATCCTGATGTTACTGATAAACGGCTTAAAGAAGGCATTATCGAAAGTGTGATAAAACCTATTTGCGGAAAATGGCTGGTTTGCGATTCAAAATTTTACATAAACAATACCGGCAGATTTGTTATTGGCGGACCTGTTGCGGACTGCGGATGCACTGGCAGAAAAATCATTGTTGATACTTATGGCGGAATGGGACATGTTGGCGGAGGATGTTTTTCCGGTAAAGATCCGACAAAAGTTGATAGGGCTGGCGCGTACATGGCGAGATATATTGCAAAAAATATTGTCGCGGCTGGTTTGGCTGACAGATGCGAAATTCAGGTTTCGTATGTTATTGGCGGAACAGAACCGTTGAGCGTAAATATCAATACATTCGGTACAGGAAAAGTTAACGAGGAAAAGCTTGTGGCTGCTGTCAGCCGCGTGTTTGATCTTTCGCCGGGCGGAAGCATTGCGCAATTAAATTTACTGCGGCCGATTTACAGAAAAACCGCCGCATACGGACATTTTGGCAGAACAGAGCCAGAATTCACATGGGAAAAAATAGATAAAATTGCGGCGTTGAAAGCGGCTGGGCGCTAAAAGGGACGGTGGTGTTAAAAAAATAATAACAATTAGGTCTGACCCCATTTTTATGAAAAATTTAAAACTCGCTGAGCAGGGCAAAAAAAATGTAGATTTGGCACGCCGCAGAATGGGTTCGCTCATGAAGATCAAAGAAAGATTCATGCGAGAGAAACCGCTTCGCGGTCTTGTAATCGGCCTTGCGCTTCATGTTACGAAAGAAACTGCGATTTTACTTGAGACTTTGCAGGCTGGCGGAGCGAAAATTTTCATTACAGGCTGCAATCCTCTTTCAACGCAAGATGACGTAGCCGCGTATCTCGCTCGCGAAGGCGTGAATGTTTACGCGTATAAAGGCGAAACGCACGCGGACTATTATAGATATCTGAATTATGTGATTGCGGGCAAACCGGATATTACAATTGATGACGGCTGCGATTTGGTAAGTGAAATTCATAAAAATCATAAATCGCTGATTCCGCATTTGATTGGTGGCACCGAAGAAACAACAACAGGCGTAATTCGTCTGCGCGCGATGGAACGTGATAAAGCGCTTAAGTATCCCGTTATCGCGGTTAATGACAACAGCACAAAACATCTTGTTGATAATTATTATGGAACAGGCCAATCAACTCTCGACGGAATTTTGCGATCGAGTAATATTTTGTTTGCTGGAAAAACTGTTGTTGTTGTGGGATACGGTGATTGCGGAAAAGGTGTTGCATTGCGCTCTAAGGGAATGGGCGCGAATGTAATTGTCTGCGAGGTTGATCATTTTAAAGCTTTGCAGGCTTATTTTGACGGATTTCGCGTTATGGAAATGAAAGATGCGTGCAAACTTGGCGACATTTTTATAACTGTTACCGGCGATATAAATGTTGTCGCGAAACCGCATTTTCCACATTTGAAAGACGGCGCGGTTTTGGCTAATTCAGGCCATTTTGATGTTGAGATCCAAATTAAAGCGCTTGAAAAACTTGCTGTAAAAAAACGCAACATCAGGCCGAATTTGGACGAATATACTTTGTCGAACGGACGCACGGTTTATCTGGCCGGCGAAGGCCGGCTTGTTAATCTCGCGGCTGCTGAAGGCCATCCGAGCGAAATCATGGGATTAAGTTTTTGCGGTCAGGCGCTCGCGTGCGAGTATTTGGTGAAAAATCGCGGAAAACTTTTGCCGCGCGTTTATACTCTGCCAGCCGCGCTTGACTATGAAATCGCGAAAATCAGCCTCGACTCTTTTGGCGTTAAGATAGATAGACTTACAGCCGAACAGGTGAAATATTTAAATTCGTGGGAAGAAGGAACGTAGAGAAAAATTTCTAATTTCTAATATATACTAATTTCTAAGCTGGACAGGCGCGGCTAAATTTCTAAACTAAATTCGTAATCAGCGCAATCATTATTTCTTTGTCTTTTGGATTACTTTGTGCAATTAAAAGCGCAAGCGCCACCAGCGCGACATCGTTTATTTTTCTCTCGCCTTTTTCATTAAACAGTCTATTATTTCGCGACAAAAATAATATAAATAAAAATGCGGCGGCGCGCTTGTTGCCGTCAACAAAAGGATGATCTTTGATAATGAAATAAAACAGGTGTGCGGCTTTTTCTTCAAAACCGCGGTACAAATGTTTTCCGTTGAAAGTTTGATTGATCGCGCCGAAAATCGCGTCGAGTCCGTGTTCTCTTTCGCGGCCGAATAAATCCGTTGTTTCTTTTTTTGAAATCAGCGCGGCCTTTAATTCTTCAATTGCTTTTTTGGCTTGTGGATAAGTGAAAATCGCGGCGCGGCGTGAAGGCTGTTTTTTTATTTTCAGTGCATTTTCATCATATTTTTGCAAAAGTATCCAAGAATTTGCGTAATCTGTAATAACTTGGAGCAGACCAAGTGCTTCGTCATAATCAAGCGCTTTATTTTGCATTGAACTTTTCAGCAATGCGATAGTTTTTTCTAATTCAATTAAACTTTTCTGGCGATTTTCTTCAAGGCGCTTTTTGTTTACGGTGAAGCCTTTTACAATATGATTGCGGAGAATTTTTGTAGCCCAGATGCGGAATTCTGTGCCGCGGAGAGAATTAACACGATATCCAACGGAAATAATCATATCCAAATTGTAAAAATCTATATTTCTTACTTTTCCGTCTTTTGCAACCTGTGCATTTTTTGCACAGGTTAATTTTGGCTTTAATTCCCCAATCTTATAGATGTTGTGCATATGCTTAACTATTACTGTCCTATCTACACAAAATAAATCAGCCATTTGATGGGCATTCAGCCATATTGTTTCTTTTTCTAACTTCACGTCTATTTTTGTTTTTCCATCTTTTGTTTTGTAGATGATGATTCCGCCTTTTGGTGTCGAGGCGGATACTAGCGCGAGGGCTTTTGAACTTTTCTGTTGCATAAATTGATAGGTTAAAATATCGCCATCAATTTACGCGACTGAGATTAAATTTTTCTAAACAGAAGATTAAATCTTTCTGACCATGCGGCCGCAGGCCGCATTAATAAAAAACTGCTGCGAAAATCGCTTTTCAATGATTTGCGGCATGCAACCTGTTCCAAAATGGAACATACTTGATTTTCGGCGTTGTCCGGAAATTCCAAGCAATTGAACCTACAATGCGCAAAAAATGTGCATACCGGAAACTTTTGACAGCTTGGCGGCGCCGTACATCCAAAATCTGCCTCCGTCCCTGTTAAAACCTGCCCCCGTCCCCAATTATCGCGCATCCTAACACTGGCGTATTTTTCATTTTCAAATCTCCAAGCGAAATTAATTGCAAACAGAAAATATCGCCTTGTGAAAGTCCCGCGCCACTCACTATTGCGACTGATAAATATCTGTATGAGGCCGGCGAAATCGTGAATTCTTTATTAAGCGTTGCAAAATTTAGCAAATCTGTTGCGCTGACAGCGATTGTTTCTGCCTCGTAATCCGCACTGTTTTCTGAAGACAACATTAATTTATATTTAACATTTGTATTCGCGTGAAAGCCGTTGTTTTTGATTTTAATATTTTTAATCGGATCGATCACTCTTGCTGAATTATTGAAAATTTTGAATCTGGCTATCACTGCGCCATTCGCTATTTTTTGTTCAACTCTTGTGCCAAAACACGGCAAACTGCCGTAAACAATCACTGCGCCATTTTCCGATATGTTAAAAAGGGATTGATCGCAGACTTTTTCTGATTCAGATGACGGAGATGCAATCAAGCCTTTTAATTCGCTGCCTTTAATAAATACAATTGCGGCCGCGGCAATAATAAGACAACTCAATAAAATCGCCGCGATATGAATGTGTTTTCTGTACTTGTGCATTTTTATTTTTGTTAGATATTTGGCGCGGACTCCCTGATGCTCGGGGCGGACGCGCACTGTTGTTAAATTTTTCTACTTTAATTTTACCATAAAAAAGAAGGTTTGGCAAATTTTCGGCGGCGGTGGATTGGCGGCGGCGGATTATGCATAACATACGGTTGACAGGATTATTTTAATAATATATGATGGAGGTAAGAGAATATATTACTTGCATCAAACATTTTATCATGGATAGTCTTGTCGCCAAATTATACCAATCTCAAAAAACAGTCCTCACTAACAAGGATTTGGCATTATTGTGGGAAGAAACCAACGAGAAAAATTTGAAATCTAAAATATCTTATTATGTGAAACGCGGCGCATTGATTCGTCTAATCAGAGGCGTTTTTGCAAAAGATAAAAACTACAATCCAAAAGAATTGGCAGCGAGCATTTACATGCCTTCGTATATCAGTTTTGAAACAGTTTTGCGCGAAGCCGGCATTATTTTTCAGCATTACGATACGATTTTCGCGGCTGGCCCGTGGCCGATTGCAAAAAAGATAGATAAATATACCTTCGCGTTTAGAAAACTCAAGGATACGGTTCTTTATAATTCTGCCGGCATAAAAAATGAAAATGGATACAGCATTGCCTCTCCTGAACGGGCTTTTCTTGATATGATCTATTTGTTTCCGACATACTATTTTGACAATCTCAAGCCCATTAACTGGGAACAATGCGCGAATCTGGCAAAAATTTATGATAATAAGCAATTGATAAAGCGATTTATTAAATATCAAAAAAAATATGCTTAATAAAGAAAAACACCAGCTTATAATGGGTAATATTTTGCGGGATATTTATACGGATGTTTCTATAGCGCCTTTGCTCGGCTTGAAAGGCGGTACGTGCGCTTATTTTTTTTACGGGCTTCCGAGGTTTTCTGTGGATTTGGATTTTGATTTATTTTTAATTGACAGCGCTTCGCAGAAATTGGTATTTGAAAAAATAAAGACTATTCTGGAAAAATACGGCAAAATAAAAGATTCTCATATTAAACATTCCACTATTTTCTTTCTGCTTTCTTACGGCGACATTGATCGCAATGTCAAAATAGAAATAAGCACAAGAATGTTTGCGCCGAATATCAAAGAACATTATGAACTTAAAAAGCATCTTGGTATTTCAATGATGGCTGCAAAGAAAGATTATCTTTTCGGAAGTAAACTTGCGGCTCTTGTGTCGCGCGGCGAAACTGCGATGCGCGATATTTATGATATTTGGTATTTTGCCAAAAATAATTGGGATATTAATGCTGAAGTAATTAGGGCGAGAACCGGCAAATCCGTAAAAAAACATTTAAAAGATTGTATTGCTGTTATCAAACGAGTGAAAGAAAATGAACTCCTGCGCGGCATTGGCGAACTTTTAAGTGAGAAAGAAAAAGCTTGGGTTAAGAAACATCTTAAGGATGAGGTTATTTTTATGATTAGAAATTATGAGTCGGTTTTAACTTAATGGGGATGGAAGCAGAGG
>JACRIA010000031.1 GCA_016215735.1 Candidatus Peregrinibacteria bacterium | reverse complement strand
GGTAAATTCACAGGTGAAATGCAATTTTTTCTGATAATGTTTCCGATAAATTATTTAATGTTATCTCAGGCATTTTTTGTATGATACCACGTTCCAAGGCGACTTCATATGCGTTTTTGTATCCCAATGACTTTCTGTATTTGCCATTGAGGATATGCAAATACGCTTGCAGCTGATTTTCGGACACCAATTTTAGATTGGTTCCTTTTTTGATAAACCACCTTCTCAGCAGACCTATGTTGTTTTCAACATGGGGTTTTTGCCATGGAGAATGAGGGTCAGCGAAATACGCCGGAAGCCCAAATTGTTCATGTTCTTTGTTCTCTATTCCGTTGTCAAAGGTAATATCCCTTATCGACAGCGCGGCTGTGATTTTCCTCACGGCGAACGCCATGACAACCGGTCTACGGTTTTTAATGAATGTTCCGGACAGCAGCTGGGCGCTCGGGACGCACACGATCGCCCCACTCTTTTTGATTCCGCTGCAAATTGGGGAAACAAACAAATCTCCCTCCGCGTGTTCTCCTTGTTTCGGCCTTTGTTCAAGCGGTATTCTGTTTGGAATCATTTCTCTCTTTGACTTTCTCTTTTGTTTTCTGCTGCGGTATCTTTTCGAGCACAAGTATCTGCAATATTTCTGCCCCCATATGCTGTACAGCCATGCGTAGATGGCGTTCTTGCTCGCGTAGAAAGGTTTCTTTTCCATTCTCATTCTCCCTGATATTTCATCGGGAGATCTCTTCTCCTTCAGTTCGGCGACAATGTATTTCTTCAGTTCTTTGCCGCCCTCTATTTTTCTGCCCTTGTACGAGGCGTTCATTCTCTTGACGCGCGCCTTGATTTGGGCGGTGTCGGAATCGTAATAACCATTCTTTCTCTTTCTTTTCGTTATCTCCCTGGAAATGGTGCTCGGGTCAACCTTCAGTATTGCGGCTATTTCCTTTTGGCTGTGCCCTTCGTTGCGAAGGGCTTCTATTCTATCCCGCTTTTGTTGTTCGAGGTGCGAGAAATGTTTCCTCTTTTTTCTTTTATTTTTCATACAATTTCCATTTTAGGAAATTGCATTTCAAAAAGGAATTTTCGATAATTATCACTATTATGGAATCAGAATTCAATAAATTGCCTGAAGGCTTTGAGGGCGAACAAAAAAGACGAACCGACTTCAAATCTCCGAATGAAAAACTGGCGTATGATGTCAAAAATTTAATTCAGCTCGCAAAAGATAGATACAATAAAAAACAAGTGACTGTTCGCGATGTTTTGGATTTGGCAACCAGAAATGATGACAATGTGGAAGATTTAAGAAAAGCAATTGCCATTGAAATAAAAGCAAAACCCGAATTTGGACAGTTTATCGACGGTTTGGACTTAGACGACGCGGATAAGAGAAAACTTAAGGAAATGATGAGCGCCGAGAATTATCAAAAAGCAATTGCGACAGCCCAAGAAATGGATTCTAACTGCAAACCTCCGGCTTACGCGCAAATTGCCACAGAGTTAATGACTTATAGCGAAGAAAGACTTCGAGATATTTGCGAGATGATGGAAGTTCCGACCTTGCTTATCGTTCCCGACAACGGTTTTAACGAAAAAATTACCGCTATGAACGCACATAAACATTATACGAGCAAAAATGGCAAACCCCAAGAAGACGCTTATGTTAACGGAGAGTCGGATTCTCCGTATAAAAATGTTCCAAAAATGTCAAGTGGAATAGTAAGCATTGTGGATGGCGTCGTGCATCCAAAACAATTAACCGAAGTTTCAATAAAATTGGGGGAAAGAAGATCTCATTTGACTAAAAAATTCGCCGCGAAAGATATGCATCATATCAGTAAAGATGAGATGGCGGCACTGATGCAGCAGTCTTTAAAAGAAGCCGAAGAGACCAAAGATAATAATAAAATTGTTGATAATTGGGAAACAGGAGATGGGACAATCACATTTATTGACCCTGACAGTTTAACGGAATCAACGCTTGTGGCCTACGCGTATTTCCATTCGGACTATCGTCGGGTGTACTTCTACGCGGATGGTCCTGGGGTTGGGCGCGATTATACTCGCGGCCGGCCCTCGGTGCAGGTTTTAAAATTTTGATCTTTGGACTTTATTTTTCTTTGAATTTTATTTTTGTTTTTCACGCTTAAAATTGGTATAGTCTAAATTGACGGTGAATAGCAACCTGCTTTGCGATAAAACGCGGGCAAGGCTACCGTAAAGTGAGCGCGCGGTCAAAAACTTCACGCCACGCAAATCAAGTTTACGAATGCGGATAGAGGCGAAAGTTTGCGCGACCACCCAAAAGCAAATAAATCTGCACGTATGAGTCGGTTTTAGCTCAAATAGAATGAGCTGAAAAAGCAAACCAATGCAAATTTTGCGGTTGCGGCCTCAAAATTTTACGGACAAAACCGATCAAAAAACTTGTGGCCTACGCGAATTTCAATTCAAACAATCGTCAGGTGAACTTCAACGCGAATGATCCTGAGGATGAGAACGATTATGCTCGCGGCCGCGCCTCGGCACAGGCTTATTTGCTGTGCACCCTCGTCCCCCATTCATGCTAAAATAGAAACAGTCAACCCCCGTCCCCATGCGTCCAACCGCTCAAAAATTAGTCCAACTTCTGCGCGATCACGGATACGAAGCTTATTGGGCAGGCGGCTGTGTTCGCGATATGCTGCTCGGAATTCATCCAAAAGATTTTGATATAGCCACGAGCGCCACGCCAGACCAGCTCCAAAAACTTCTTCCGCGCACTCTTGAAATTGGCAAAAAATTCGGCGTGATTTTGGCGATTGTCAATGAGCATCATTTTGAAATTGCGACATTCAGATCTGACTCTGGCTATTCTGACGGACGCCGTCCTGACGCGGTTATTTTCACGAACGCGAAAGAAGATGCTATCCGCCGCGACTTCACGATTAACGCGCTTTTTTACGATCCGATCAAAGATAAAATAATTGATTATGTTGATGGTCAAAAAGATATTCAGGAAAAAATAATCAGATTTATCGGCGATCCGCACAAACGGATTTTGGAAGATCACTTAAGAATTTTGCGCGCTGTCCGTTTCAAAAACACTCTCGGTTTTCAATATCATCCTGATACTTACGCTGCTGTTAAAAAACACGCGAATCTTATTTCAAAAATCTCTTGCGAACGAATCCGCGACGAATTTATCAAAATAATGTACAGCAAAAATCTTAGGCAGGCTTTTGAGGATTTAAGCGAAACCGGCTTGCTCAGCCAGATTATTCCGGAATTAGAAAAATTGCGCGGCGTTAGCCAGCCGATTCAATATCATCAAGAAGGCGATGTTTGGGAACATACAATGCGCGCGCTCAATGCGCTACCGCCGACTGCTTCGATTGATACGCGCATCGCTGTTTTGTTTCACGATATTGGCAAACCGCAGACTTTCAAGGTGCGTGAACGAATTCGCTTTGACGGCCACTGCGAAGTTTCAGCGGAAATCTCGCAAAAAATTCTGTCGCGCCTCCGTTTTCCAAAAAAAGATATTGACCGAATTACATGGCTTATAAAACACCACATGATGTTCATTCCGCTTGTAGAAATGTCCGTGGGCCGCCGCCGTCACTGGTTTTTGCAGGAAAATTTTCTCGATTTGATGGAAGTTTTTCGCGCTGATGCAATGGGAGCAGAGCCGCAGGATTTGAGTTTATATAATCAGGTAATGGAACTTTACCGCCATGATTTATCGCGCGTTCCGGAAAAACCAAAACCGCTTTTAACAGGCGCAGAAATAATGAAAGCGCTGAATCTCAAGCCCGGCAGACGCATTGGTGAAATTCTCGCGCAATTATTAGAACAACAGCTTGCTCACAAAATTAAAACCAGAAAACAGACACTTCAATGGTTGAAGCAGTTCAAATAGGGATCAGTCTGCCGCAGTCGCGCGCTCGCTCCGCCGCTACCAGAATTTTTTCTCTTTCAGAAATTTCAGCATGTGATATCTCCGCGTTACAAATGCGCCGAATGCCGCAATCCACAAAACAAAAACAGCGAGCGGCCCTGCAAACGGCACAAAACCTACAACAGAAATTATCGCGAGGCCAAGCAAAATCCTTCCCCACAATTTCCATTTATTCGTTGTTTCATGCCGCAAAATCAAATCTCCGATAAAAAATCCCGCGAAAATTTTTGACACATATCCCATAATCAAAGCAACAGCAGCAATAATCAGTGAAATCGGCACCCCGATAACTGTAAAGAGCAAAATCACACAGCCGATTGGCGCGGCAATCAAAATCAAAAACCCAATTCCAAGATATTTCAAGAAAGATTTTTTCATCAATTCAGAAACTTTTGGAAATTCGATTGGCACTAAAAACGCGATCAATAAGCCAATAATCGCGAAAGTCAGGAATCCAATAAATTTGGCCAATACATTACCGAGCGTGATCCCTAAAAACCCTTTTTGGAGCCATGTTTCAGCAAACGCGTTTCTTTTTATAGCGCCGCCGACAACCCCATCCGGCACATAAACAATCGTTGAGGAAGTATAAATCAAGTCGCCGTTTATTCGGCTGTCCTGCGCAATCCTTACATAATCTTCTATCTCCAAAATTACATTTTTTCCAACAGAACCCGTGATTTTTATCATATTTACATCACCGCGCAAATTTCCGTGCACAATTCCATCCATTGAAACATTGCCTGCATAAACAATCAAATCGCCGCCAATCACAGAATTTTTCGCGATATCAACATTCCCGCCAATCACAAAAACATCGTTGTCCACATTTCCATTAATTGAAATTTTTGCACCTGCCATTCGGCTGCTTCCTTTAATATTCGAAGAAATGTTAATCGCAGTACCAGCAGCGAGCACATCTCCCTGAATATCATTGTCAATAACAATGTTCATGCCGAGCGCGACAAAATCACCAATAATATTCGCATCAACACTTATATCGCGGCCAGACAAATAAAGATTTTCAGTAGTCGGATTTTTCACGTAAATATTTTCAGCGCTCACAACAGATGCAGCAAAAGCGCTTGTCGGCAGAAAGAACGCCATGAACACAGTCAAAAGCATTATTTTTTTCATAGAAAAGGGGGTTAACATTTCTCAAAAATTATAAATCAATGGCCGAAAAATTGCCAATGCGCGACTTTCCCGGCATTATTTGCGCAGTAAAAAAACCGCGGGCGTAAGTCCATGGTTTTTTTATTTTCCTTTGCGTTCAATTGGAACTGTTTTGAGAGTCAAATGTTTCACCTCGCACGTTTCAGTCGTGATGCGCGTGAAATGAGTAATCCGCAGCAGCGAAAATATAAACGTTGAAAAAATCGACGCAATCATCGCAATAAAAATAAGAACCATTTGAAATATCATGAACGCTATCGCGCCGAAAATTACAGGAAGTGTACTTTTATATTTCTCCATGTTTTTTTCTACATCATCAAATGTTTTTTTCATGTTCTTTTTAACACTTTCAGCCGCCGCTTCTTTCTGTTTTGCAGTAATTTTGGGATATTGTTTTACAGCAATTTGTATTGCTTGATAAACCACATAATCTTGGGCCAGTGTTTTAATTTCCGGCACAATAATATAATTCCTCCGCGCTGAATCCTCAGCATATCCAAGTCCAAGAGACACGGCAATAAGCAAAGCGAGCAAAGAACAAACCAGTAATTTTTTCTCACCGAGCGGATGAGTTGAAAAATTAACCTGATTTCGCATCTGCTTGACCACGAAGTATAAATAGCCGCCAGACAACGAAGCGCAGGAAACAGCCGCAAGAATCCATGTTATATAACCGCCTCCAGCAATCAAAGGATATAAAATCGAACCTGCCGCAAGGGTTGCAATCGCGAGCCAAACAGGCCGTACCAAAACAGCAACTATTCCAAGCGTTATCAAAATCAATAAAACAGAAATGCCGAGTTTAATCAGCCATGGAACCGTAATTTTCATTGTCGGCGCAATCAAGAAAATGTAATTATCCACCAAAGCCTTGCACATCAATGAAAAGAAAGCCATGGAAGCAAAGAAGACAGCGATACAGGCAGCAGTTTTGATTATATAGCCTATATTAGGCTTGTTTGAGCGGAAAAACATATTTTTTTGTTAAATGAATTTCAACCACGCCGTTCGCCTCAGGCGAACACAGGCGTTATATAAATAGACTGTCGCGAAGCGACTCCATTTATATTTTACGCCTTTTTCGCCTTTCGGTCAATCTAACGCATTTTGCCAATAACTCCATTTTATGATATAATAATCAAATAGAGCAGGCGCCAGACCGTTCGCCGCACGCGCCGTCCGCCTCAGGCGGACACAGGCGCTATAACAGGCCGCGCCGCAGGCGCACAGGCCCATATAAATAAAAGTCGCGAAGCGACACCATATGAAAATCCGTTTTTGCGGAGCAACCCGCGAAGTTACAGGTTCGAAGCACTTAATTATAGTAAATGATAAACGCGTTTTATTGGACTGCGGGCTTTATCAAGGCTATAGACGTGAAGCTTATGCCAAAAACAATGCGTTTCCTTTCAAGCCAAGTTCTGTAGATGCGCTGGTTCTTTCGCACAGCCACATTGATCATTGCGGAAATATTCCGGGCCTCGTGAAAAAAGGCTTTGAAGGCAGTATTTACGCCACTTCCGCCACGCGCGATTTATGCAGTTATATGCTGATGGATTCGGCGATGATACAAGAACGCGACGCTGAATATTTGAAAAAACACGAAAAAACGCATAAATCTCCGATTGAACCGCTCTACGACGAGAAAGATGTTAAAAAATCTCTTAATCAATTTGTGAGTGTTGGATATGAACGCGCTTTTGCAATTACGGATGGAGTTGCCGGATGTTTTTATGAAGCAGGCCACATACTTGGTTCCGCGATTTCGCATTTTATTCTTTATGATAAAACAGCTGACAAAAGATGCACGCTCGCATACAGCGGCGATCTTGGCAGAAAAGGCCTTCCAATTCTCAAAGATCCGCAATATTTTCCACCCACTGATTATCTTATTATAGAAAGCACTTACGGCGATCGCACGCACGATGATGTCGCAAATATTCAAAAAGAACTTGCTGACATTGTTAATAAAACAGCAGAGCGCGGCGGCAAAATTCTGATTCCGTCTTTTGCGCTCGAGCGTACGCAGGAATTGATTTATCACTTTAATTTGCTTAGCAGATCGCACGAAATTCCAAATATTCCGATTTTTGTTGATAGTCCGCTTTCAATCCGCGTTACAGATGTTTTCAAAGCGCATCCTGAATGTTTTGATAAAGAAACAGCAGAACTTATTAAAAACAAAGAAAATCCATTTGGTTTTGGCGAATTGAAATATATTTCTGATGTTGAAGATTCAAAAAAACTCAACGAATATCACGGGCCCTGCATAATTATCGCGGCTTCAGGAATGGCTGAACACGGCCGTATTCTCCATCATCTTAAAAATAATATTGAAGACCCAAAGACGACAGTTTTATTTGTTGGATTTCAGGCAGATCATACGTTAGGCCGCAAACTTGTTGATGGCGCGAAAATCGCAACCATTTTTGGCGAAGACTACAAAGTCAATGCCGAAATTCATAAAATCGACGCATTTTCCGGCCACGCTGACAAAAACGAATTAATGGATTTTGTTATGCATATCCGCGGCCTCAAAAAAATCTTCATTGTCCACGGCGAAGAAAAGCAGTCAGAAGCATTCGCGCAAGCCCTGAAAGAAAAAGGCTACGAAACACACATTCCAAAGTTCGCAGAGGAAGTCGAAATAGAATGATAAAGTCAAAACTCAAAACGCAAAACTCAAAGCTACAACTCAAAAGTTAAAACAGTTTTGAGTTTTTAGCTGTAGTTTTGACTTTTGACTTTTGAGTTTTGAGTTATAATAGTTGAGCGCGGGTATAGTATAATGGCTATTATGACTCTCTTCCAAGGAGTAGACGCGGGTTCGATTCCCGCTACCCGCTCCACACGCGCGGATCCTCTCGTCTGCCCGCGCAAATATAAACAAAACACTGCGAAGCAGTTCCATGGGTTGGATATAATAAATATCGACTTATCCAACCCAACCCGTGAATTCCTTTGTCTTTCCACCCGCCAAAAGTACAAGGTACGATATACCGGAATCAAACCTATCGTACCCGTGAATTATCCATAAAAACAACACAAATTAACGGGATATTAACAAAAATCCGTAGATTCTATTGCTTTTTTGGATATTTTTGGATATAATTTGGATATGAACAAAATCATTAAAAAAATAGAGGAGCTGCAAATAAAAATTAATTCACGCAAACCTTTTTCAAAAGAAATTCTTAAGCTTTGGCAGGAGAAGTTGCGCATTGATTGGACATATAACTCAAATGCGATAGAAGGGAATACTCTCACTTATGGTGAAACCGCTTTTTTCTTAAGAGAAGGGCTAACATCCGAAGGAAAACCTTTAAAAGATTATCTGGAAGCAAAAAATCATGCTGAAGCAATAGATTACCTATTGGATGTTATCAAAGGAGACAGAGAAATCACGGAAAGTTTTATAAAAGAACTTCACGCTTTATTATTAAAAGATATTCATTTTACGTATGCGAAAGGAGGCAATGGACAGTTGATCAAAAAGCCATTAAATGCAGGTAAATATAAAGTTTTACCAAATCACGTGCTTACAATTTCAGGTAAAATTCATAAATATACAGATCCAATCCACGTAAAAGACGAGATGGAAGAGCTGATAAAATGGTTCAATAAAGAAAAAACCATTAATATCATAGAAAAAGCATGTATTTTCCATTATAAATTTGCTGCTATCCACCCTTTTGATGACGGCAATGGCAGAATGGCGCGACTGCTTATGAATTTGATATTAATGAGAGCGGGATATCCGCCATGTATAATAAAAAACATTAACAGAAGAAAATATCTGGAAAGTTTGGAATTAATAGATGCTGAAAACAATCGTCAGCCATTTGTTGTATTTATATGCGAAGAGCTTTTATCAACACAGAAAATAATGTTGGATATTTTGGAAGGGAAAGAAAGTGCATTAAAAGATTATCCGAAAAAAATGAATAGAGATGAGAGAGAAGAGAAAATCATTAATGCCATAGATGAAAAATCGATTTCTATCAGTCAAATAATTGAAAAAATTCCCCAAATTAAACGCCCGACTTTAAAAAGTGATTTAAACAGACTTATAAAAGCAAAAAAGGTTAAAAGAAACGGAACAGGGAAAGGAGCTGTATATACAAAATTTAAGAAATAGTGGTGAAGCTCCACGGCCTTAATGCGCCAGCAGCAAACTTGTTTACCACTCTCTGCTTAATGCTCCGTGCGTAAGCACGGAGATGAAGCTGATCCGCCGTAGGCGGACAAATTCCGCAGCAGCGGAATTTGAAGAGAGTGGCAAATGCCACGGGCGTGAGCCCGTGGTCATTTACGGCCGTGGCATTCAGATTTAGAAAGTGGTAAAATTATTTCATATAAACTTTCATTAAATGATTTTCTTCGCGCATTATCTAAACGCGGAAGTTATTGATCCAACCGAAAGAACAATCGGGAAGCTTAAAGATATGATCGCGAGAGCCGATGAGGATTATCCTTTGATTGAAGCGATTGTTATTAAAGAAAGAAAATCAGGCGAAGAAATTTTGATTCCGATTTCATACATAGAAAATTTTGGCTATCCGGAAATCACACTCAAAGCCCGTCTTGAAAAAATCGAGCCGTATAATCCGACGGACAAAGATTTTCGCATTTATAAAGACGTTATTGATAAGCAAATTGTTGATATTGCTGGCAGCCGCGTTGTCCGCGTAAATGATATTCAGCTTGGAAAAGTCGAGGAGCGCCTGCGCGTTTTGAGCATAGATATCAGCACGAGAGGCCTTTTGCGGAGGCTTGGATTGGATAAATGGAAAATATCGCGCCTTCTTCCTTTAAAACTGATAGATTGGAAAAGCGTTCAGCTTATAGACGGCGCGCTCAAACTAAAAACCGTTTCGAAAGATCTACAAAAACTCCACGCCGCGGATCTCGCGAATATTCTTGAAGAATTGAGTCCGAAGCAGGGTTTATCGCTTATTAACGCGCTCGAACCAGAAAAAGCCGCGAAAGTTTTTCAGGAATTAACACCGAATCAAAGGCGGTTTTTGATTGATATTCTCGGAGAAGCGCGCGCCAAAACAATGTTGGACAATGTGCCAATGGATGATCTTGTTGATTTTATGAAAACATTGTCGTACAAGGAATCAAAAAAAATTCTCTCATATCTCAATAAAGAAAGATTACAAAAGGTGGAGGAATTCATAAAATATCCAAACGACACAGCCGGCGGCCTCATGACTTCGGATTTTATTAAAGTTAAGCCGGATTGGACTATCGGCGACACAATAAAATATATTAAAGAAATCTCGCCGCGCTTCCGCTCGATATTTTTTGTTTATGTTATTGATGAAACAGACAAATTACTCGGCGTTGCCTCCGTGAGGACGCTTATCACAAAAGATGAAACAGACACAATGAAAAAAGTCATGAAATCTCTGCGGAAAATTCATGTTATTCATCCGCACACCCGCGTCAAAAAAATCGCAGAAATAATGACGAAATACAACCTTTATTCAATTGCAGTAACCGATAAAACCCATAAACTGCTTGGAATCGTAACAGTTGACGATGTGATGAGATGCTTAATGCCGTATTCTTAAAAATTAAAGAAAAATTATCGCAAAGGTGGGTCAAAATAGGCTTGCTTTTAGCGATAATCGGACCCGGCATTATCACCGGACAAGTTGATAACGATGCTGGCGGCATCGCGACATATTCAATAGCAGGCGCGAAATTCGGATATTCAATGCTCTGGACGCTTATTCCGATTACGATTCTTTTGGTTTATACGATGAACATCACCACTAAAGCAGGAATCGTCACAAGACTTGGCCTCGCTGAACTTATTCGTGAAAAATTCAGAATCAAACTTACGCTTTTTGTGCTGGCGCTTGTTTTGATTTCCAATATGGGAACAACAATAAGCGAGTTTTCAGGTATTTCTTCTTCAATTTACATTTTAGGAAAAAACATAGGCGGGAATCATCTGATGTGGACGACAATTTTGCCTATAATCGGCGTAATATTGGCCGGTATCATTGCGTGGTTTGTAGTCGTGAAAGGTTCGTATAAATCAATTGAAAAACTTTTTCTTACAATGGCGCTTTTCTACATCACTTATATAATTTCAGCGTTTTTGGCCGGACCGGATTGGAAAGAAGCTTTTAGAGGACTTTTTATTCCAACGCTTAAATTTGACAGCGCGTTTCTGTTTACAACAGTCGGCGTGGTCGGCACAACAGTCGCGCCGTGGATGTATTTTTATCTGCAGTCAACAGCCATTGAAAAAGGCATCAAAAAAGAAGATTTGAAATACAGCCAGATTGATACGACAGTCGGAGGAATATTCACGGATATTTTTTCTTTCTTTATGATTGTCGCGTGCGCCGCAACGATTTTTACCCATAATCTGCCGATAAATAACGTTGAAGATATCGGGGTTTCCCTCGCTCCTCTTGCCGGCCATTATTCAGCTTATTTATTCGCGTTCGGACTGCTTAACGCGTCGATTTTTGGCGCGTTTATTCTGCCTTTATCCACAGCGTATATTATTTGCGAAGCGCTCGGATTTGAACTTGGAATGAATAAAAAATTCTCGGAAGCGCCGATATTTTACGGAATTTTTACTGTGATTTTGATAATAGGAGTGATCACAGTCGCGATTCCGGGAATGCCTTTGCTTATGATAATGCGCACATCGCAAGTGGCGAACGGAATTGTTCTGCCATTCTTCTTATATTTCTTAGTAAAATTAGCAGAAGATAAAGGACTCATGGGGGAATACGCAACGCGGGGATTTTGGAGAATTTTTGGATGGACTTCTGTGGTAGTGCTTACAGTTTTAAACGCCGCGCTTTTAATCGCGCCTTTTATTGTGCGGGCAGACCTGTAGTGAGCGCAGCGAACGAAAGGTCTCTTCTGTCACGCGCGGATCCTCTATGTCTGCCCGCGCAAATATAAACAAGCCGTCCGCCGCAGGCGGACACCATATAATTTTATTCCGGATCCATAATTTACATGATAAAATAAGCGTGTTTTCAAACAGCCGCGGGATTAGTACAGTGGTAGTATGCTGCCTTCCCAAGGCAGAGACGCGGGTTCGATTCCCGTATCCCGCTCCACCACGCCGTTCGCCGAACACGCCGTCCGCCTCAGGCGGACACAGGCGCATATAAATAAAACACTGCGAAGCAGTTCCACAACAGAAATTTCATTTGACTTCCCGGCGTATTTCCGCTTTAATTTTTTTCCTATGGCTAAAACCGCAGAACTTCACAGGCACCACGACACCTCTCATACACCAGAGAGCATTTTGCGCGTCAGCAAAAAATTAGACATCAAACCTTTTAAAAATATGGGCCTGGAAGAAATCCGGAAAATGGTGCAGGCCCCAAAAGGAGTTAACTTTAATCAATGGTATGAATATCTTAAAAAAGTGAGGCTGGCGTATGTATCGCCGCAAGCAGTTGCAGAATTAACCCGCGATGTAATTTTGGATGCAGCTCAAGAAAATATTGATCTTTTGGAATTACGCGTGAGTTTATTGTCTACAGTAGATGCTGTTCTCGTTCATCAAAAGGGCAGAAATTTTTGGGAAGTCGCGAAGGAAGCAATGGAAAGAATTATCAATGTGATAGAAGAAACACGAAATGTAATGCCGACAGATTTGTTAATGAGTATTTCTTGCGCGAACAAAAATCTGCCGCAAGTTGATGATTACGCAAAACTGATTCTTGATTATGCACCGCATGTTATGGGTATTGATTTGACCAAAGAACAGGAAAATCCGCCGTCAAAATACAAAGCAGCGATTGAACGCATGCGCGGAACCATAAAATTTTTGACTATCCATTGCATGGAAACAGAAAAGCCCGAACGCGGATGGGACGCGCTTACATTGAATCCTGACCGCCTTGGACACGGTATCCGCGCCATAGAAGATTCAAAATTGATTGAAGCTTTGCGGGACCGAAAAATTCCTCTGGAAATTTGTCCGTTAAGCAATATTACAACAGGCATAGCTACGCCGCAAAATCACCCTTTCAAAAAGCTCGATGAAGCCGGCCTGATTCTCACAATCAACGCGGACGGCCTTAATG
Organism: Candidatus Peregrinibacteria bacterium; assembly: GCA_016215735.1. Lineage (GTDB taxonomy): Bacteria > Patescibacteriota > Gracilibacteria > UBA1369 > UBA12463 > UBA12463. The sequence continues at coordinate 3,181 of JACRIA010000031.1, read as the reverse complement.
ACGGCACAACGCTCGAAGATAATTTCAATTTTATAAAAAGAACTTTCGGGTATTCTAGCGAAGAAATGAATAAATTCAGAAAAAACGCCTGGAAATATGCTTTTCGGAACAGATCGTGAATCTTGCCCCGCATAGCGCGGCATTCGTTTATAAGCGTCTTTCCAATTCCAGCCGTCTTTCCGGAGTGACAAACGCGGCCGCAATGCCATTTCGCGTCATCTGAATAACATCAGTAGGATTCAAGCGCAAAACCTTTCCGTATTTAACAAACATGTCTCTTACACCAGATAGGCCAAACGGTATAGGATCATCTGTATTTGCTGTAACCCGCAAACCAGCATCCAAAAATTCTCTCATCGGATGTTTTTCAAGAGGCATATATCCCATAGCGTCGTTGCTTACAGGGCAACACTCAATGCATATATTTTTTTCTCTAATCCAATCCCGCAATTTCGCGTCAGCAATCAAAGATGTGCCATGGCCTATTCTTCGCGCCCCTAGTTTTTCAACAGCATCTTTTACAAAAGAAGGCGGCGTTTTTTTAAATTCAGGCGGCGCAGATTGCTCTCCGGCATGTATTGTTATTGGGACTCCTGCTTCACGAGCTGGCTGTAAAAGTTTTTCAAACATAGCAGGAGGAAATTCGCTTTCCGGGGCGCCGGCAATATCAAGACCTACGGGACTTTCCAATGTATGAGTTTTTAACACGGCATTTACAACATCCTTACCATATTTATCAGCCTTATTTCTGCTGAAACATGCGATAAAAGCCCCGCTTGCCCCATGGTCTGTGTACGCCTTTCGAATACCTTTCCGTATAGCATTAATTACATCCTCGAGAGTTACTTTTTCTATGAGTTTTTCTTGATATGTATAAGGAGAACCGCGCAATTCCGTATGAATACTTCCATTCCGCGCCTGCTCCAAGATTTGTTGATATGCGGCTGTTTCCAAATCTTGAAGCGTAACCATTACGCTTACAGGCAAACCAAGCGAATCCAAAAATCGCGAAAATCCATCTGGTTTTTTAAAACCAGCAAAAATTCTTTGATAATAATTTCGTATTGAGTCGGGATCTTGAGGATCGACACCTTCTATAGGGACTTTACCATTTCTGGTTAAAACTTGGCTTATTTTATTTTTTTGCGCAAGCAAAGCCATTGTTTCAGGGCTCATGCCGGCTTCAAGATGGCGATGCAATTCTACCGTGGGGATATTTCCTATATCATCATTAGCGATCTTATTTCTTGAAATAAAATACGCAGCTTTACTACAGGTCTGAAGAAACGGGACAAAGCAAGCCGCAATCGCTATTTCAAAAAAATCTCGTTTGTTAATTCCTTCCATATTTTGTTGAATTAAGGAGGTTTATTGTAAATCAAAATAATTTCATTAGCAAACCATTGTTTTTTGCATTTCTTTTTGTTAATATAAACCCCTTAATTTATCCTTATGGAAAGCATAACGCCGGATGAGAATGAGAAGCTGATTATTCCTTGCAGAAACGAATTTGTTCATAATCTTATTAAGAAGATTAGCGGCGAGATCAAAGCGCACATTTCTGCAATTTTACTGCGCCAGCAGCAAACTTGTTTACATGGAAACCCTAAAAATCCTGACTTAAAAGAAGATCCTGAACCAGGATTTGAATTCCTCAAAAATCCAAATTGGCTTTATGGATCTATGTATGCATTAAAAACATTAACACAGGCGGGCCGATATGGGTTATCGGGCCTTGCTGTTTATGAATATCTCCATGGGGACGTAGCGCAAATACAGGATTTGATTTATAAATTAACTCTTCTTTGGCTTCTCGCAAAGCCTGCCGCAGGTTTTTTAATTGATAAAACATCACAGCATCGCGAAAAATGGTTAGCCTCGGGGTTGCTTATGAATGGTTTAGGCTGGTTACTACTAGCTTCTGATAGTATTGGTTTATTGCCGGCATGCGCCATCATTAATACCGGCGTAACTATTAGTGATGCTATCATAGATGGTCTGATTAGAGTTAAGGCTGGTTCAGAAACTGATCTGGCAAAAGCTAGAGCAGCTTGTAGCATTGGCGAGAATGCTGCGCCTATTTTAGGAAGTCTCGCAGTTTCTTTATTATTTGCCGCAGGATTAAAACCAAAAGATTTTTTTGCTATTACCTGTATATTGCCATTATTGACCGGTGCTTATGTTGGCGCGCATTCTTTGATGCCAAAAACATCTGGAATTTCAAGCAAAACACCCTGTGAACCAAAGACCGATTTAGATTTATCATCGCCAAGGCTTGAGGACATAAAAGGAGGGAAAAATTTTGCATTAACTAGCTTGTTTTTACTCTTGTGGGGCGCTGCTCCGCCGCCAGATACTCCTATTATGAAGCACCTTATTGCTAATTTACATCTTTCCAAAAGCGAAGTTAGCATTTCACAAATGTTTTTATTTAGCGGATGGGTTGGAGGAAGCATAGCGTATAAGTATTTACGAGAGAAAAACATGATGAGTTTAGACCAGATTGTTAAAAATGCGCCTGTGCTAGGAGCTTTTACCACAGCAATGCTTTTACTGTTAGCCTATACAACAGGTTCAATATCCGAAGTTTCCTTGATTATGACTTTGCACGGATTAGGTTATAGCATTGCTTTTACTTCTTTATTTGAATTAGCAAGCAGAGTTGCCCCAAAACGTTTTGCTACATCTACATTTGCTCTTCTTATGTCTGCAATTACGCTTGGCAGAATGTTCGGTGAGAAAATCACAGGCTCGCTCTCTGTACTTGGCTGGGATTTTGTTCCCATTACTGCTTTGCAAGCGCTTGTTCTGGGTTCGCTAACACCGTTGGGTATTCTTCTTAGTAAAGAACTCAAGAAGCAAGAATCAAACGATATTCAGCCAGCAAATACTCAAGAAAAGGGAACTTTTAGCACTATTGAACAAACCGCAAAAGATTTTACTGCTAGAATAAAAAATACCCTTAAGAACATTTTTAAAAAATAGGACATTGTGAAGCTCCACGGCCTTACTGCGCCAGCAGCAAACTTGTTTACGGCCGTGGCTTTCCACTTTCTTCTCGCCTGCGGCGAGTCCGCCTACGGCGGATAATCTTCATCCATGCGCTTACGCGCATGGCTTTAAGATTAGAAAGTGGTAAAACGGAAGCTTAACTTCCACGAGAGCCACACACCTTGCATAT
>JACRIA010000006.1 GCA_016215735.1 Candidatus Peregrinibacteria bacterium | reverse complement strand
GGCCTGATTGAAGGCGCTCACAAAGGCAAAGGCCTTGGCCACGAATTTCTGCGCCACATTATGCGAAACCGCTTACTCGTCCATATAATAGACATTACGCTCCCAGACATTGTTGAAAATTGGCGCACAATCAATAAAGAACTAAAAGCTTACGGCCATGATCTTGAAAATAAATCGCAGATTGTCGCGCTCAATAAAATCGATCTAATTCCTTTTGAAGACGCGAAAAAAATCCAAAAAGAATTTGATAAAGCCGCGGCCAAAAAAGGGGACGGAGGCAGTTTTTTGATTTCCTGCGCCACAAAACAGGGAATTCCGGAATTGATCAAAAAACTCTACACGCTGTATAAAAAATTTATTCAGGAAACAAAAGAGACAAAAGCAAAACAAAAAATGGCAGCAGCGAAAGCATCAGAATATAAAGTTTTCCAGCCATATCAAGATTCCGAAAAAAGATTCAAAATTATCGCCAGCCAGCCGAATGTTTTCGAAATCAAAAGCCCTTTACTCGAACGCATGGCTAGCATGACTGATTTCAAAAACTACGAAGCAGTGGCCAGACTTCGGCATCACTTCAGAAAACTCGGAATTGAGCGCGCATTAATAAAACAAGGCGCGCGAGAAAGTGATACAATAATTATCGCTGGCCATCACCTGAAATTTAAAAAATCTTTATGAAAATAATTGTTGGTCTCGGAAATATTGGTGAAAGATACAAATCAACGCGCCATAATATTGGATTTATGGTTGTTGATTTATTGGCAAAAAAATTCAACGTGAAATTCCAAAATAAACCAAAATTTGAGGCGCAAACCGCGGAAACAGAATTTGAAAACGAAAAAATTATTCTCGCAAAACCAACTACATTTATGAACCGCTCCGGCGACGCTGTCAGCAAAATCAGCCATTTTTACAAAATCACAGCGTGGGATTTGATAATTATTTACGATGATATTGATCTTCCGCTCGGAGCAATCCGCGTTAAACAAGAAGGTGGACCAGGCACACACAATGGCATGAAATCAGTTGTCGCGTCCATGGGAACAGAATTAATCCCGCGCCTCCGAATCGGCACTCAAAGCGAAATTTCAAAAAAAGCCACGACAGGCTTTGTTCTAGGCGCATTTTCCGCAAAAGAAAAACCAATTATCAAAAAAAGCATAATCTCCGCAACTGAAGCAGCACTAGTAATTTTAGAAGAGGGAATTGACGCCGCAATGCAAAGATTTAACACGCGACCGTAGGTCGCATAAATTATTCTGCTTGCTTTCCCCGTCCTTTTTCCTTAAAATAAACTGGCATTTCAGGCCGTCCCGCCTTGGCGGGACACAGGCCCTATAAACAAAATGTCGCGAAGCGACACCATTAACTCTATACACAATGTTCGCAATAGTAGAAATCAAAGGTCAGCAATTCAAAATCTCGCCAAAAGACAAACTTCAAATCAACTTAATTCCAGATAAAGAAGGTTCCGAAGTTTCATTTCGCAGAGTAATGCTTATTTCCGACAATGGAAAACTGGAAATCGGCAAGCCGTATCTTACAAATTATGAAGTTACGGCGAAAGTTCTCGACCATACAAGAGGCGACAAAATCCGCGTTTTCAAAATGAAACGCAAAACTCGCTATCACAAAACAATCGGCCACAAACAGCCGTATACAAATATTGAAATTCTAGATATTAGGACAGCTACCGCAAAGGCGGAGCAGGCAGGCGCAAAGAAAACAGCAAAACCCGCGGCGGCCAAAACAACGAAAACCGCGTAGTTAGCCGCCGAGCCCGTGCAAAACATTCGCCAAATCCTCCGGAAGTTTGCTTTCAACAACTTTTCGTCTCCCGTTCAGCAATTTAAATCCGATTTTGTGGCTATGCAGAAATTGCCGTTTAATACCATAGCGCTTGAAAAATTCAGAATTCACGCGTTTATTTCCGTAAACCGGATCGCCAACAATCGGAAAGCCGATTGACTGCAAATGCACTCTTATTTGATGCGTGCGGCCTGTTTCAATCCGCGCGTCAATCAATGTATAAGGCCCAAGGTATTT
>JACRIA010000001.1 GCA_016215735.1 Candidatus Peregrinibacteria bacterium | reverse complement strand
TCAATAAGTGTAAGCAATTTGTCGTTCGGAATCACAATTAATGTGTCGACTTTATTTTTAAGATTTTCTAAACCTTCTTCGCACTGTACTTTTCGTCTGTTGCCTTCAAAGCCGAATGGCTTTGTGACAACTGCGACTGTTAATATACCGAGTTCGCGCGCAAGATCTGCCAAAACCGGCGCACCGCCTGTACCGGTCCCGCCTCCGAGACCGCATGTGATAAACACCATGTCAGCTCCTTCAAGGCTTACGCGTAATTCTTCTTTGCTCTCTTCTGCGGCCTGCTTTCCGATGTCTGGATTGCCGCCTGCGCCAAGTCCGCGCGTAGTTGCTTTGCCGATATTAATTTTCGTATCAGCATTGGAGTGATACAGAGCCTGCGCGTCTGTATTGACCGCGATAAATTCCACTCCTTTGAGACCGGCTTTAATCATCCGATTCAACGCATTCCCTCCGCCGCCTCCCATACCGACTACTTTCAGATTCGCGACAGGAGTAATGTCCGGTATTACTTCAATTGTTTTTGTTTGTGCGTGGGGGTTGGAACCAAATAGATTCCTTAGATTTGTTTTTGCGCTGTGTGATTTGCCGTTTGCCATATATTTTAAGTTAAAGTTAAAGCTCAAAAGTCAAAGTTCAAAACTATGGGATTAGTCCTTTTATAAAATTTTTGACGCCGGTGTATGTTTTTTTGAGATTCAGTCCGCGGAATGTTAAATTGTATCCTGTGTGCGCCTGCATTCTTGAACCCCAATGGATAAGCCCGATCGCCGTTGAATAAGCCGGATCATCAATTTTATCAACAATGCCGTCAAAATTTTGCGGAAAACCGATTTGCACTGGAAGATTAAGCGTATCGCGCGCAAGATCAATCACTCCTGACATTTTTGAACCAGCGCCTGTTAGAACAACACCAGCTGGCAGCATTCCGTCGCGGTGGATTTTTTTCAATTCTTCTTTAACTAATAGAAAAATTTCCTGGTAACGCGCTTCAATAATTTCAACCATTGTTTTCTTTGAAACTTTCTGCATGTCAATTTTGCTCAAAAGAGATAAGTCGATTGTTTCACGATCATTTACGTCTTCCGGCATGCATGAACCATATTCGATTTTAATTTTTTCAGCTGTGTCGATTGATGTGCGGAGTCCGATTGCAATATCATTCGTCACATTTTCTCCGCCGACAGGAATAACTGCTGTGTGCAGCATCATTCCTTCTTCAAAAACAGTAACCGCTGTTCCGCCGCTGCCAATATCAACAGCAACAACGCCAAGCTCTTTCTGTCTTTTGCTCAAAACGGCTTCGGGGAAGGCGAGACATGTCGGAATAATATCGTCAATATCAACGCCTGACTGCAAAACGCATTTTTCAATATTTTTAATTGTCGGAACAAGACCTGTGATGATGTGCGCTTCGACTTCGAGCCTGATGCCTGTCATACCGACCGGATATTTAATTCTTTTTTGTTCATCAACTGTGAAAGTTTTTGGAATGATGCGGAGAATTTTTTTATTTCCTGAAATGCTCACAGCCTGCGCAGCTTCAAGAACTCTATCAACATCTTCTTCTGTAATTTCCTGATTTGCGTTTGAAACAGCAATGACTCCTTTTGAATCCATTGTTTCAATATGTGTTCCGCCAAGACCGAGAAAAACATGATTGATTGGTTCGCCTGCCATGCGCTCCGCGTCTTCCAGAGAAGTGGTGATGGAATTTATTGCTTCTTCAACATCAATCACTGAACCTTTGCGAAGACCTGTTGAAGGGGTAACGCCAACACCAATAATATTCGGTATTGAACTACTGTCATCGAATCCTGCAACAACTGTTCTGATTTTTGAACTGCCTACATCGAGACTGGTAATAATTCTGGATTTTGGCATAAGTGGTGTTGCTTTGTTTGTATGTGCTCTTCGCTCACTGCGTTCGCTTCGAGCGTGTGTGCGAAGGAAATATAGTACATAAAAAATGTTTTTACAAACTTTTTGTGCTTGATTGATATGAAAAATATGACATCGTCTAAAAAAGTTGCTCAAATGTTTTGGCTTGTGCATGCCTCAAAACTAATTCTATTGCGGGGGTGTATAAATGTGTTTTTATAAATGATTTTCTTTTGACACGGTGTGATTTTTGCCTTGTGCATGCGGAGGTGTATGAGTAAATTTTTTGTTCAAGAAATTAGGGCCATGTCTCAGAACCGGTCCCATTAAAAGAGGCTGGGTTGCTGTTTTTGTTTGAATTTTTCGAAACGAGCGAGTAAAGATTTGAATTCTAATTTTTCAAAAAGTTCTTTTACTTTGGCGCTGTCAAAATTTGTAACCGCGCAGGAATCAAGACTGAATTTTACCGGCCAATTTGTCGCGAGTGTCGCGAGATATTTTGAAAAATGCGCGCCTTCTTCGTTTTCGATAAGTTTTGTTTTTACTGCGCCTTCAATTTTATCAATATTTTTATAAATATTGTCGAGTGAGCCGTATTCTTCCAAAAGTTTTTTCGCGGTTTGTTCTCCAATACCTTTAATGCCTTTAATATTATCGGAAGGGTCGCCGGCAAGAGCTTTATAATCCGGAATTTGTTCCGGCGTAAGACCAAAATGTTTTTTTGTACTTTCCGGCGTGTATTCTTCAAACTCGCTAAAACCTTTTTTCGGCATAATCACGGAAATTTTATCTGAAACTAATTGAAGAACATCGCGGTCGCTGGAAATTACATAAATGTGGAGATTTTTTTCATGTTCTGCTTTGCGAGCAAGAGCACCGATAATATCATCTGCCTCGTAATTATCTTCCTCAAAAAGCGGAATGTGAAACGCATCGACAATTTCTTTTGTCTTTGGCATTTGCGCGTAGAGTTCGTCAGGAGCAGGGGGCCGAGTTGCTTTGTATTCTTTATATTCCTGATGCCGGAAAGTTTTTTTGCCTTTATCAAAAACAACGCCGATATAATCTGGCTCGTGTTCGAGCAAAAAATGGAGGAGGGTAGCAGTAAAGCCGTAAATCGCGTTTGTGAGTTCGCCAGCTTTTGTATGAAAATGCGGCAGCGCGAAAAATGCGCGGTAAAAAATCGAGTTGCCGTCAATGAGATAAAGTTTTTTCATGGATTTTTGTTTTCAGCGGCAGCTACGAAGCCGATTATTTTTTTCTTATCCTTGCGTATGAAAAATTTTGCTTCAATATATTGTGGCATCATCAGAGATAAACGTTTTGATAATGGATGGTATTTTTCTCCATTAAGCTCGATAATCGGATCGCCCCAATCGTTGAAAATCTTTTTCGCTTTGCCTTTTATAATAACAATTTTGTCTTTTAAGGTTTTTTGCAGCGTATCGAGATTTTTTGACCTTTCGGCGTGTGTGTTTTTAATTATTTTTTCTTCGATTTTTTGTTTTGGGGCTGTAAGCGGCAGAATATCAATGACAAATTTGTTATTTATGCCCGGAAATTTAGGAAATTTTGCAATTTGGCAGGCGCAGACATCATTTTGCGGTATATGACTAAGTAATTCTTTTGGCGCGATACCGTATTCGCCGTCGAGACCGATAAGACTGTACGCGTGTATTCTAATGGCGCCTCCTGGTAGGTTTGCGTAGTATCCAGCCCAAAAAATTGATGTTTTATGCAAAAAATACCCTTCTATTTTATCGAGTTCAATGTGCGCTTTTAGAAAAACAATAACTCCTGCTAAAAAATAAAGTGCGAGGACATTGAAAGGTAAAATTATAAAAATTTGAATATATATATTCTTATAGAAATTTGCCAGATTTTCGCCGAGCTGTTCAGGCGCTGTAGAAGAGAAAAAGGAGAAATAATCAAATGACACGGTGAGCGAAAAAGCGCAGATTAATCCTATTATAAAAATTACACGTCTATATTTTAGGATTCTTTTTGCCTCTTTTTCCGCATCAGTAAACATGGCTGAATTATAGCATAGCCGGGACTGTTTTGGTGAATTAGCATTTTATAATATTTTGTATATGCGGTCAATATCTTAGGTATGGAAAATTGCCTAAAAATAAGGTATAATATTTAGATAACACTCGCCTAAAGGCTGAAAATATAAAAAAATAAAAATGCCTTCGACAAAAATCGAAACTAACATATGGGGTATTTTTAAAAAGAAAAAAATCTACAGAAATGAGGTTGCGAATAATTTCCCTTTTAAGCCCAAAAATGGTACGCCGATTATCGGCATTTGGTATAACGACGGAAAAGACAAAAATATGGCCGCGGGGCTTATTGATGGATTAAAATCTATTGGGATTCCTGTTGTTTTAATTACAAAAACTGACGGCGCTGTTCCTTTTGATTTTAGAGAAAAATGCGCCACGGTTTCAACGCACGATGCTAACTACCGCATGTTTTATGAAGCGTGCGACATGATGATTATGATGAATGATGCTGTTGATGAAAATTTTCTCTATGATTTATGGCAAAATGGAATTATTCCGATTGCAATAGAAGGCATTGACGCCATTTCTAATTACAATCCCAACAATGAAACCGGTAATGCTTTTACTTATGCTTCAAAAAATATCTGGGAAATTTTTGCGGCAGTTGTGCGCGGAATTGAAACATATAAGTTTCCGTATGACTGGAAGCATATTATCCGGCAAGGACTGAAATCATTGTAAAGTCACTCCAAGCTCCAAGTCACTCCAAGTCACACCAAATAAAAATCCAATTGGGCAATTTGAAAATGGGTCATTGTTTGGAAGATTGGTGTGATTTGGCCATTTGGATAATTTTCTACAGATTTCCGCTGGTAGACGATAATTTATCGCCTATTGATTTGATAATGGCAACGACGTCTCCAAAATTGATGTATTTGACGACGTCCAAACCAAGCGCTCCGCCAACCGCCCACACGATCACGACCGCGAGGACTGTGATGATAAGACCGATGATTGAGTAACGGATTGTTGAAATTGCCTGTTTGATTTTATCTTCCTGGCCGCCGGAAAGAATGAATGAGATGCCGCCGACAATAATGAAGATGACTGACAGAAATCCCGCGATCATAATCGCGTACGCAAGACCTCTGTTCACGATTGTGACAATGTCTCCTCTTTGCGCAGCATCAACAATACTGTTTGTGTCCATATTTTCTGGTTGTTAGACTGGCCGAACTAATTTATTCTTCGACTTTTATTTCGGCTCCGACTTCAACTCCGCCTGGTTCGAGTATTTTTAGATTTACTCTGGCGTTGTTTTTCGATCCGATAACACGCAATAGCACGCGGAGCGCTTTTGCTGTCTGGCCGGATTTGCCGATAACTTTCCCCATGTCTTCTTTATCGACTTCAAGGGAAATCAAGACACCCATTTCATCTACTGTGCGCGTTACTTTCACTGCGTCGGGTTTGGCGACGAGCTGTTTAACCACGTATTCAATGAAATCGCGGTCTATTCCTGTGGAATTGTCTGTCATGAGAATTTGGATTAAGGATTACGGAATTATATAAAGTGGTTATTTCTTTTCTTCGGCTGGAGCGGCAGGTGGAGTTTCGATTGGCGCTGCGGCGGCGGCGGTTTCTTTGGGCGTTTCGGCTTTTGCTTCTTTTTTCGGCGCGTCGGCTGTTTTTGGTGTTTCAGTTTTGGCCTCGGTTTTTGCTTCTTTTTTCGGCGAAGCTTTTTCTGTTTTTGCTTCTTCTTTCTTTGCGCCGTCCTCTCCTGCTTCTTTCTTTTTTCTTTGATGCTGCTCCATTTTAATATATTTTTCCATATTTGGCAGGCCGTTCTTTTTTAGAAGAATTGCTAATGTCGGAGACGGTTTTGCGCCGTGTAAAACCCAATATTCAACGCGCTCGCGCGAAACATTAAAAGCGTCTGTTTTGGGATTATAATTTCCAAGAACTTCAAACGCTTTGCTCTTTGGAGAAGATGTCTTCTCTTGAAGAATAATTCTGAAGCTTGGTTGAGAATTTTTGCCGATTCGGCCTAATCTGATTGCTAACAAGATGATTTAGTTACTGAATAATGGTATTACGCCGCTCTACGCTAGAGACGGCGTGATGTGCAGGGTTTATTTTAGAGAAAAGACTGACAAAGTCAAGCGAAACTTGGCCAAATTTAGCTGAATAATTTTGCCTGCGGATTTTCGCCTTGGATGAATTTTGTTATTTCTCTCACGAATTTTTCAGCTTTTTCCAGCGCACTTATTGTTTCTGTATCTGAAACTATAAGTCCCGGCTCATCGTATGTGAATTTATTTCTTTTTTGCCTCATTCTGTCAAAATGCTTAACCAAAACTGTATATTTTTTGCCTAAGATATACTCGCAGAATTCAACAACTGTTTTATGCTGTCTGCCGTCAATCGGGCGATAACTGCATGAAAACATTAGCGCTCGCCCGGTTCTTAACATCGCGAGATATGCGTAATTATAAGCCGCTTCTGTGTCTATTGTTAGATTTCTGCGGGAAACTTTTAAATCAATATTCGCGCGATCAATGTGTTTAACGACTTGGTCAAAACCAATGTTTTCTTTTTTGATCAAACCTTTTCGCTGATAAATTTTGGGGAAGTCCATTTATATTAATTCAATTCTCTTCTGTTTTAGCACATTTTTTAGAAAAGAGCTTAAATTTTTCTTAAATTTTTTCTGAAATTCTTTTTCTGACATAAGAGTATAGTTAATTTCCCGCTCGAATTTGCTTTCCAGTTTATTCATTAAATCCATAAGCTTATCTTGATTCGGCGAACCAATAATCATTAAATCTATATCGCTGTCCTTATGCTCCTGGCCTCGCGCAAAAGAACCGTAAATAAAAGCTTTTGAAATGTTTTTGAGTTTTTTTAACTCTGATTTGAGCGTACCTTCAATTCCTATGGTTTTGAAGAAAATGCTTTTTAGCTCTTTGTAAAGCGGGTAATTTTTGTTTAATTTGAAAAAACGGGAATTTGCCTGAAAATAGCTCTCCAAAATACCATCGTTAACCAAACCGCTAATATCTCGCTGAAAAAACCCCGGCGGTTTATTGATTATTCTGCTGATTTCCCTGAAGTAATAAGATTTTTCGGGATTATTAAAAAATATCCCCAAAATGAGCGTCTGATTTTTTGTAAATTTTAAAGGCATATTAGTATGCTATCTGCATACAATTGTATGTTATTTGCATACGATTATCAATAGAAAAGATTATTTGGGTGCGATTTTATAGGGCTTGCTGTCTGCGCGCAGTAATTCTGTCGGTTTTTTATTTGATTTTCCCATATTATCGCGTATAGGCTACTTGGTGCCTATTGTGCCGTTTTTGTTGCCAAGAGGGTTAGAATTGCAGGTTAATTGTGATTTCATCTCTGTTTCTTCCGGACATCCGCCCGGCAGGTTTAATTTGGTAAATTCTGCAATGCGTGTTTCCAACACTAATTCTACAAAGGTTTTCTCCCAGCGTACTTTTGTTTCACTTTTCGCGGGCGCCGGCGCTCCCGGACTTTCGTCGGGCATTGAAAGAATATTAGACAGTTTATTTTTTGTTTGGTTTTGGATTGGCGCGATTTTTTCTGTAATTGGTAATTCTGTATCAAGCGGGAGGGCCAGCTCATCGGAACATTTAAAGCATCCTTTGGGCCAAAACAATAACGCCGCTATAATAGCTGGGCCAAAAACTTTTAGAAGCTCGCTTCGAGCAATTTTGTCGGGTAAATTGTCTGGATTTTCCATAATTATAGGTTTCCGCCTGCGGCGGAGGTTTTGTTTATATACGCCTGTGTTCAGCTCCGCTGAACGGCGTGTTGGTTAATTCGGTTTTAATTTTTTCAATGACATTCGCGCCAAATTCCTGATTCATTTCTTTGATAATGTTTTCTTTGCGCATTAGAATTTCCTGCGACCACAGCGGCGAAACCGCTATAAGATGAAGGGTTTTATTTGAATAAGATTTTGCGGAAATATTTTTTTGCGCTTCTGGATTTGCGAAAAATCGCGGAAGAAGGTCCTGAAATTTTTTGCAGATATTCACTGCTTCGATTGTACGGCCGAGCCCGAATGAGCGCGCCGCGCTGGGGAAAAATTTTTGTATCGGCTCAAATGCCATGATGCGGAATTTTAAATTTTATCTAAGGTTTTATTATATAGCTCCAGAGTTTTAGCCGCAACTTCATTCCAATCAAAGTCTTTTGCGCGCTCGAGTCCGTTTTTGATCAATTTTTTTCTAAGATTTTCGTCAATGAGCGCTTTATGGATTTGCTGGGCCATATCAGTTGCATCGTGCGGATCAAAAAATGCAGCGTTTTCTTTCCCGCAAATTTCCGGAAGTGAACTAACGCGTGAAACCGCGACTGGAGTACCGCAAGCCATGGCTTCCAGAGGGCAAAAACCAAATCCTTCATAAAAAGAAGGGTGAACATAAAGAGCCGCGGCGCTGTAAAGATTCACCAAATCTTCTTCAGGCACTATATCCGTGAAAATAATGTTTTGTTGAAGTTCGGGTTGGCTGGCTGCGCTATAAATTTCAGGATAATGCGGATCGTGTTTGCCTGTGATTACAAGCTGCCATCGATCGCCGTATTTATCAAGCAAAATTTTGAACGCTTTGATAAGACCAAGGAGATTTTTGTGGCCGCGATGAACTCCCGTATATAGCAAAAATGGCTTGTGTATGCCATATTTTTCAAGCGTGAGATTGATGATTTCTTTGTTATGCGTTTTTTGAAATTCCTCGCCAATACCTTCGTAAATTACTTCGATTTTTTCTGGATTAACGTGCAGATGCCTGATAATATCGCTTTTTGTGTTTTCCGAAACAGCTATAACTTTTTTTGCTTTTCTAACTGCGCTGTTTATTACAAAATGATAAGCGAGACGCTTAAACGGCGAGTATTTTTTGCCTGGAAAAAACGAAATTATAAGATCGTGAATTGTAACAATCGAAGGCCGGAAATAAAAAATCGGCGCGTTGAAATGAGCAAAATGCATGAGGTCGAGTTTTTCTTTTAACAGCAGGCGCAGAAAGCGCGTCTGTTCAGCAAAAGAGTAGTGTGCCGCATTAACAAGGACTTTTTTAACATTATGGCTGGGCGGAATATATTCGTGATACTGCGGATTATTGAAAAATAAAACATAGTGGTTTTTATTGTCGAGATAAAACAGCCGGCGCGTGAGCTCGTAAGTATAGCGGCCGATGCCGGTGAATTTTGTGGAATAAATGCGACAATCAATACCGATTTTTGCCATGGCTCAATTCTAGCAGAAAATGGGGATGGAGGCAGATTTAAAAGAAGTGCCCTCAGCTACGCTTCGGGCGTGTCTGAAAAAACTTCGGCTTCGTAAGTTGTAATTTTTATATCGCCGCGTTTCCATTCGTTTGAATCAAGGCCAGCCTTCGCGCAGAGATGGGACAAAAAATCTTCTTTAGCCGGAATCTGTTCCCAGACTTGCGGAAGGAAAGTCGCGGAGAAAAAACTTTTTCTTATAACGACGCCGTGTTTGAGTGGAATCAATTTATTGAGCAAATCTTGCGCGTCTTTGTATTCAAGCGGTTTTGGCGGAGTTAAAAGTGAAATTTCGATTTTGATTTTATCAAATTCATCCGGCCTTAGCGGATTAAAGCGCGAATCATTAAACGCGGCGTATATAGCGTGTTCCGGAAGCGTTTTTGCAAGTCGCTTTTGCGTTTCGATAACGCCAATACAGCCGCGAAGTTCTTTATTGATGTGCAAAGAAACAAAAATACCGTAATTTTTATCAAGAAGTTCGCGCGCTTGAGGGTCTATTTTTTCTGGCGAGGCGAGCGGATTTTCAAATTCGATGTTGAGCTTTTGTGCGATTGCGGCGCGGGCTATAGCGAGTAGGGTTTTTTGTGTATTTTTTGATATGTCTGTCCCCATAATTTGGCTTATTTAAGCGTTTTGGGGTCTGTCCCCAAAAAATGCGATTGATGCGTAGCCGACAACTCCTGATTTATCTCCTGCTGTGTCGCCTGAATTTCTGTAATCAATTAATTGCGGCGTTAAATTAAGTTTTTTCGCAAGATATATAAGCGTTAAAATTCCTGTTTTATTGCACGCGTCGATTTCTTTTTCTGCGCGAGACGTATCAAGCGAAAGAATTGCGTCAATTGATGCGTGGTCTTTTTTTTGCGCTTGAACATATGGCAAATAATGGCTTAAATCAGAGCTTACAACAATTAAAACATCTTTTTGGGAAGCGAATTGCGCGAGAATATCCGCGAGTTTTTTTGGGTCAACATTGCTTATCGCAATTGGATAAATCGTGAAATCAGAAAAAATTGTCTGTAAAAATGGAAGTTGGACTTCGAGCGAATGTTCGGAAATATGCGCTTCTTCCATTTCTATTAAGATATTTTCTGCGGCGTTTTCTGCGGAGCGCTGCGGTCTGCCAATTTCTTCGCGGAGATTTTTTGATTTGACTGCGCCGAGCGGAGTTTGCCATTCATCGCAGATTGAAACCGCGGCGCCATTTAACAAAATAAAATGCGAAAGGCCTATTAAAAGTATTTCGGGATTTTTTTGCGTGAAAAGTTTTTGCGCTAGATTGTAGCCCTCACCAGCAATCGGTCCGGAATAAATATATCCTGCGTGAGGCACGATTATGGCTTTTAGATGGTCTTGCGCGGCGGAAGTGATTTTTTGCGCGCACGACGCGCCATCTGCTAAAAATTTATTTACCATTGTTTTTAATTGCGATTTTTCTGCTGGATAAAAAGTTCCTGCGACTGCTTCTTGTCTTATTTCCATATTCCTTTGATTTTAAATCCACATTTTGGACATGCGTCATTTTTTAAATAATTTTCAACAACTGATGCGCCTGATCTTTTTATCAATAATTCGCTGCATTTTGGGCAATGCGTGTTTTCGCCTTCTAATCCCCAAATATTGCCAGTGTAAACATATTTTAAACCAGCGGCTTTGCCAATTTTATATGCGCGTTCGAGTGTTTTCGCAGGTGTGGATGGAACATTTTGCATTTTATAACTCGGATGAAAAGCTGTGACATGCCATGGAATTTCCGGAGAAATATTCACCAAAAATTCCGCGATTGATTTTAATTCGTTGTCGCTGTCATTGTGGCCGGGGATTAATAATGTTGTTACTTCAACCCAGACGCCAGCGTCGCGGAAGCGTTTTATATTTTCTTTAACGGGCGCGAGGCGGGCGTGGCAGATTTTATTGTAAAAATCTTCTGTCCAGCCTTTAAGGTCAATGTTATTCGCATCAAGATATGGGCTGATTTTTTCAATTGCTTCGATTGACTCGAATCCATTTGAAACAAAAATATTTTTTAAACCGGCTTCGCGCGCAAGTTTCGCAGTATCATATGCATATTCAAAAAATATAGCTGGTTCATTGTATGTGTATGCGATTGAAGGGATTTTATTGCGGATGCAATATTCAACGATTTTTTCAGGCGGCCAATCTTCGCACGCGTCAATCATGCGATAAAGATTTTCACGCAGGGCTTTTTTATCTGCGGCGTATTGTATTTTGAGTTCGCGCGGTGATTGACTTATGTCCCAATTCTGACAAAAGTCACAAGAAAAAGAGCAACCATAAGTTCCGATTGAAAAGATTTCAGTTCCAGGTAAAAAATGGAAAAGTGGTTTTTTTTCGATTGGATCAATGTGCACTGCTATTGGCTTGCCGTAAACAAGAAGATATAAATCGCCCTTTATGTTTTCGCGTACTCCGCAAATTCCAGTTGTTCCTTCTGGAATTTTGCAATACCAAGAGCAGGCTTTGCATCGGACGGCGCTAGCGGGAAGTTTTTCGTATAAAATTGCTTTTTTCACAAAGAAAATTATATCACGGCGAGGAATTTTTTAGTATTTCTTTAGCCATGAAACTGCCTTTTTGCGCCTGTTCTTTTGCTTTATCCAAAAGAGTGTTTTTATCTTTAAATTGCCTTTTGCACTCTAAAATAATTTTTTCTACTGTTAAATCAGCCAGATTTTCCGCATTCATGGTTTTTAATATTTTTTTGGTATTATTTAACACAAATTGTTGATTCAAAATATTTTCGCAAATTTCTTTTTTCTCTTGGTTATCGCGTAGAAACATAAAAATTGTAAATGCGACTGCTAATAAAAATGCGGGAAGCATGCTGTGTTTCTCGATTTTATCAAGAATGCTTTGCTGTTTGGGTTTTTCGCTCATAGGTTTCCGCCTGCGGTGTCGCTTCGCGACAGCTTATTTCTATAGACCTGTGTTCGCCTGCGGCGAACGGTCTGTGCGGCGGATTTATTTTATAACGCCTGTGTCCGCCTCAGGCGGACGGCGTGTAGAAAAGAATTTTACCTATCTTTTCCTGTTTTGGCAAGTCTAGATTAAAATGTGTTGGCTCGCGGCGCGGTGTTATTCTTTTTTGGCGCCCGTGAATAATCTCCAAAAACTTAAGAATCCGCCTTTAAGCCAGTTCCAAAGGCCTTTTTTTCTTGGGGCTTCTGGTTGTGCGGCTGGCGTAGGAACAACATCTGCGGCTTTTGCGACTGTAGTTGCTTGAATGTCTTGCACTGCAGGTGCTGTCTGTTCTTTTGTCTTTTCTGATTCGGTTTGCGCGGTTTCTGCAGCTGTTTTCGCGGCTTCAGCTTTTTTTTCGCTGTCTTGAATAACTTTGAGGGCTTTTTCTTTTGTACCTTCTGTTAATTCTTTGACTTCTGGGGCTTGCGGCAATTCCGCCTCTGGTTTTTCGGTTTTAGCTTCGGGTAATTCGGGAGTTTGCGCAAGATTTTTTGCTGGGTCTGCCATAAAGATTTTTGTTATTTAGTTTTATAAATTATAGCATAAAATAGGGCAAAAAACAAGGTTTTTGGGGACGGAGGCAGGCGGGACTGGGGATGGGGGTAGAAAAATTTGCCTCTGTTCCTGTTTTATTCTATCTTTAAGTTTGTGGGGTCGTAGCTTAGCCCGGTTTAAAGCGCCACACTGTCACTGTGGAGATCGCGGGTCCAAATCCCGTCGGCCCCGCCAGTACGCGCGCGGAGCGCGCAATTTTCAAATTTTAAATGACTAAACCAGCAGTGCGTTTTCTAAATTTTGTGAAAAAAATCATTTTAATTCTTGCGGTTTTTCTTTTATTCAGCGGCTGTTCAACGAATAGACAAGTTATTTTTCATACTCAAAATGGCGATTATAAAATTTCTGTTGAAATTGCGGATACGGACGCGGCAATCCAAAAAGGGCTTATGGGTCGAGAAAAACTCGAATCTGATAAGGGTATGCTTTTTATCTTCAAGGAAGATGCGCTTCGCGCGTTTTGGATGAAAAATGTGTTGATTCCGCTCGATATAATTTTCATTTCTGCGGATAAGCGCGTGATAAATATTGTTGAAAACGCGCCTCTCTGCAAAAAAGATCCATGCGAAAATTATTTGTCAAAAGAACCGGCAAAATACGTTATAGAAATTGCTGGCGGGGGAAGCGCGGCTCACGGGATTCAATCTGGCGACGCAGTCGAGATCAACCCGTAATTGTTTTGCCGATACCCGCTGCTTTCATGTATTCAAGAAGGTTCTGCACAAAATCGCCGATGAGCGGAACGAATTTGATTTTACCCAAAATGTAAACAAAAATCGCGACAACGACTGTGGCGCCAAGTATGCTTCCAAAACCAAAAGCAATTCCTTTCAAAATCGCGATGCGAAAAGCTTTCCACGGTTTGTTGTCGCTGAAATTGGCGACTGTATAAACTAGATTATCAACTGAACGTGAAAGTTTATCGAGCGGGCCGGGGGTTTTGCTTCCGACCTCTTTATTTTTTAATTGTTCCACGGGGTTTATTATAGCAACTCGCGAGCTGGACTACAATTTTTTCTTTTGGGAAAGCTTCGTTGATATTTGCTTGGACTCCATATTGCAATGTCATGAGGCCGTATGGACATGATCCGCATACGCCAATGAGGCGAACTGTTAGAATTTTGCCTTTTAAACTGATAATTTCGATGTCGCCGTTGTCAGTCTGCAATATTGGGCGAATTTTTTTATCAAAAAACTTTTGGAGTTTTTTTAAAAGCGGGGTGGTAGGTTTTTTGAGTGTGGATAATTTTGTTGCGCGTTTCATGCTAAGAGGATAAATTATGACTGTGAAAATCTCAACTAAATTCGGCGATAAGGGCTTCACAAAATTATTTGGCGGGAAAATTGTAGCAAAAAATTCTGCTGTAATTCATTTTATTGGGGATTTGGATGAATTAAGCAGCCGATTGGGAGAAGTGGTTGTTTTAAGCCGAAATTCTTTTATTAAAAATTTTTGCGGACAAGTGCAAAAGGATATTTTTGTGATGGCAGGACAGATTGCTGGCGCCGGCCAAGGCGGGGCAAGCGCGAAAAAGCGGATTGGGAAGAAGAATGTTGTTTATCTGGAACACACGATAGAGCGGCTTGAAAAAAAATTGCCAGAGCTAAAAAATTTCATTTTACCGGGCGGGACAAAAATCAGCGCGAATCTACATGTGTGTCGGACTATTTGCCGGCAAGCTGAAAGATTCTGTAAAGATAAAAATTTATTGCCTTATTTGAATAGACTAAGCGACGCGCTTTTTTTGCTGGCAAGATTCGCAAATAACTGCGCTAAAAAATCTGAACGCATTATGCGATAGAAGTGATTTTGAAAATAAAATAAGTAAGCGCCCCGACAATTCCTGCCGCGGGTATTGTGAATATCCATGCCCAAACAATCCGAAGCGTCACGTCCCATTTAACAGCAGAAAGCCCTTTGACCATGCCAACACCTGAAATCGCACCTGTGATAACGTGTGTTGTCGAAACAGGTACTCCAAGAAAAGTCGCAGTAAAGATACTCACAGCGCTTGCTGTTTCCGCGCATACTCCGTCTATGGGACGCAGTTTTGTGATTTTTTGGCCCATTGTTTTAACAATTCTCCACCCGCCAGTGAGTGTTCCAAACGCGATTGCTGCGTGAGCGCTAAGAACAACCCAAAACGGTATATGGAACGAATTGATCAAGCCGGCTGAAAAAAGCAGGCTTGCGATAATGCCCATTGTTTTTTGCGCATCATTTCCACCATGCCCTAAACTGTATAAAGCCGCGGAAAATAATTGCAGCCTGCGCGACCATTTATTTACGGAATTAGGCGGAAAATTTTTTTTATATATTATCCAAATAGCTATGATGATTAAAATTTCGCCTAATACAAGGCCGATTAAAGGGCCGACAACAATGAATAATAAAGTTTTTATCCAGCCGTGCGCGATAATTACGCCGAACCCTGCTTTAGCAATAGCTGCGCCTGCATAGCCGCCGATCAGCGCGTGCGATGAACTTGTCGGAAGCCCAAGATACCACGTGAAAAGATTCCATAATATTGCGCTAAGAAGTCCTGCCAAAACAACTACCGGTGTCACAATATTTATATCAATCAAACCGCTTCCAATTGTTTTCGCGACCAAGGTCCCAAAAATAAGAAAAGCGATAAAATTAAAAAACGCTGCCCAAGCAACAGCCTGTCTCGGACTCAAAACCCTTGTCGAAACTATTGTCGCTATGGAATTTGCCGCATCGTGAACTCCGTTCGTGAAATCGAAAATTAGGGCAATGAAAATAATTAAAATAACAAAAGGCAGGCTATCCATATTTCTAGCTTGATTTTACGATAATTCCCTCAACAACATCAGCTACTTTTTGGATTTTATCCATAGAGTCTTCAAGATTTTCCAAAATATCTTTTAATTTTACAATTAAAACCGGGTCTGATTTTTCTTTGAAAAGTTTCGTGATTGCTTTGCTGAAAATTTCGTCTCCCTGATCTTCCAATTCGTGAATTCTGATTTTAACTTTTAATAAATGGCCTTCGTATTTTTGTTTTTCCAGACATTCCAAAATTTCTCCAAAATCATCGGTCGCTTCTTTAAAAAGATGCGCGAATTTTTCTATTTCGTCGAATTTTTCTCTTATTTCATAAAGGTAAATATTGTGAATAACATTTTCGATAATGTCTATGATATCGTCGAGTTCATGCGCTAATAAGTAAATGTCTTCGCGGTCAATCGGGGTTATGAATGTTTTATTAAGCTTATCAATAATTTCATGCGCTTTGGAATCAGCTTTATGCTCGATTTCTTTTGCTTTGCGGGAATAATTTTCAAAATCATTGAAATCGATGCTGAATTTTACAAAAAGTTCTGCCATTTCTTTTAAACATTCTCCCATGCCGGCTAGCAAATCGAAAAAAGCAGTTTGTTTCGGAAGAAAAAATTTCATAGAGATTTATTTTATATTGCGCAGCTAGACAAGAGGATCCACGCGTGTTGAACGCATGGATAATATCACTTATTGTGCGGATTTTCTAGGAAAATATATAGCGCTGCTTGCGAATAAAAAGTCATCTCCTTATAATTTACGAGATGATCACGAACAAACTCAGCTGGTTAATTGGCGGCGAAGCAGGCCAGGGTATTGAAAAAGCAGGCCATACTTTCGCGCTGATTTTGTGCAGAGGCGGGCTTTATACTTTTGCGAACGCGGAATATCCGTCGTTAATTCGCGGCGGCCATAATTATAATAAAGTGCGCGTGAGTGAAAAACCTGTGAGTTCGCATACGATTGAAGTTGATTTGGTTTGCGCTTTGAATAAAGAAACTTTTGACAATCATATAGATGAAATCGTGTCCGGCGGCGGAATTATTTTTGATAACGCGGATGTGCCGGATGCTCGCACGCCGAAAGGCATAAATTTATTTCCTGTGCCGCTTGCGGATCTTGCGAAATCTCACGGAGGCGGGATTATTGCAAAAAATGTTGTTGCGATTGGCGCGTGCGTCGGGCTTCTTGATTATGATTTAAATTATTTGAAAGAATCTCTCAAACAAACTTTCGCAAAAAAAGGAGATGAAGTTGTAAATAATAATATTGCGGCTGCACAGGCTGGTTATGATTATGTTATTGGGAAGTATAAGGGGAAATTTGAGTATAAATTGACGGCGATTAGCGGGGCGCCGAAACGAATGCTTATTCAAGGCAATGACGCGCTTTGCATTGGAGCAATTAAAGCCGGATGCAAATTTGTCGCTGAATATCCAATGACACCTTCGAGTTCAATTTTGCATTTTATGGCTGAACATTCACGCGAATACAGTGTTGTTGTAAAGCACGTTGAGGATGAAATTTCAGCTATAAATCATATTATTGGCGCTTCTGAAGTTGGCGTCCGGAGTATGACTGCGACGAGCGGCGGCGGTTTTTCGTTAATGGTTGAAGCGCTTGGTTTAGCTGGCATGCATGAAACTGGAATTGTTGTTGTGAATGTGCAAAGACCGGGGCCTTCGACAGGTTTGCCGACGCGGACAGGACAGTGTGATTTGCAGTTTATGCTGCATTCTTCGCAGGATGAATTTCCAAGAATGGTTGTTGCGCCTGGTGATCTGAATGAATGTTTTAAACTAACTTTTGATGCTTTTAATATCGCTGAAAAATATCAGATGCCTGTGATTATTTTGTCTGATAAATATTTGGCAGAAAGCGAGGCTGGTATAGATATGTTTGATACAAACGGCTTAAAAATTGACCGCGGAAAATTATTGCTTGAAAAAGATTTGGTTAAAATGGCAAAAAATGATTCCGGCCGTTTCCCAAGGTATGCGGATGAGGCTGATGGGATTTCTTTTTTGCCGCGCGTTGGCGAAAAAGGCGGGATGTTTACTTACACAAGCGATGAACACGATGATTATGGATTTATTTTTGAGGAAATTAAAAATCGAAATCAAAAAATGGAAAAGCGCATGCGGAAACTGCAAACGCTTTTAGCTGAACTCCCTGCGCCGAAATTAATTGGGCCGGAAAAAGCTGATATTACATTTGTTTCGTGGGGTTCAACAAAAGGCGCGATATTAGAATTGATCGAAATTCTCGCGGAAGAGAAAATCAGCGCGAATTTTTTGCAAATAAAATATATGTGTCCATTTCATAGCGAAGAGGTTGCGCGAATTTTGAGCGGCGCGAAGAAAAAAGTTTTGATTGAAGAAAATTTCAGCGGGCAATTAGGCGCATTAATAAGAGAAAAAACTGGGATTGAAATGGATCAAAAAATTCTTGATTACAGCGGAAGGCCGTTCACTGCGAAACAAATAAGGGGACGGTTCTCGGAGAGAACTGTCCCCGATAACGGCGCGTGAACCTAAACAGTTAACAATTAGGTCTTGACCCTATTTATATGGCGAATTTAAAAGATTTTGA
>JACRIA010000030.1 GCA_016215735.1 Candidatus Peregrinibacteria bacterium | reverse complement strand
ATATGGCAGAACAACTGCTCCATATGGTCAAGAATCAACACAGCCTCAGCCGTATAGCGAACAACCGTTGATGGGCCCACAAATGACAGGTCCACAAATGATGGGTCCTAAAGGTCAAATGACGGATGAGGAAAGACAAAAATTTGAAGGAGAGAGACAAACAGAAGAAGTTTCTCGCGAAATTCAAAACATTCAAAGAGAAGCGAAAAATTTCGCACGCGATATTTCCAGACAGAAAAAAGACATTGAAAGAATGACAAAAAAAGTAGGAAGTACAACTTGCCCTGCTGCAGCAAAAGCGCAAGCTCTTATTTCAGAAGCAGAAAAAGCAATAACTGAACTAGGGAGCGCGACAGCAGCAAGCTGGGAAGACATAGAAGCGCTTCGAACAAAACTCGAAAACTTAAGAGGCGGTCCGAACGCTGATGTTGACGAACCTATCATGCAGCAATTCGGCAATATTATGCCTCAAATTGGCGCATGCGAAGGCCTTTCACAATTCGTGAAAGAAGTCCAAAGATTTGAGAAAGAAATTTCAAAAGATCTCAGCCGCGAAACCAAAAAAGGCGGAATGGACGAAGAAACACTTGCAGGAATGAAAGAAATCCTCGCGAAACTCCAGGCTTTGGAGAAAAATCCAACAGAAGGTCTTACTGAAGAAGATATGCAAAACGGAGATTTTATACGCTATCTCTTTGAAGACAATCTTCAGCCTTTGCGTGAACAAATGGACGAACTCCGAAGAGGCGCAGGCGACAAAATGAGCAAAATGGGAGTTTGTAATGCATTGCAAAGTGTTAAAAAAGAAGTCGAAAAACAAGCCGGTTATGGAGAAATGTCTGAAGAAGCTTCAAGTCTTCTGACAGAAGCCCAAAACTTAGTTACAAAGGGCATGTCAGCTTGCGACAGCAAAGATTTTGATACAGCTCAACAGGTAATGTTCGCGCTCGAAGGTCTCAAACAAAAAGCTGATCAACTCGGCTTCGGAGATAAAGGCTTCAATGAAAAGATGGAATTTGGCCCTCAAGCCAGAGACCTTTTGCAAGGTTCAATCGACGACGAAGAACTCCTTAAACGTCTCGAGGAAAAGCTTCTATCAAAAATGGAGAATCAAATCAAACTTATTACAGAAGCTATCCAGAGACAAGTTGCGGATACTTTGTCGAAAATAGTCGAATCCAAATTTATTGAGATTACAGATGCTCTTACAAAATCTCTCGACAACATTACATACCTGTCTGAAAATGCGAAAAATATTGCTTTAAGCAATAGAGAACAAGTTACTAATGTTCTTGGAGAAATTGAAGGCAAAAAAGTTTCAGCTAAAGTTGAAAACGAACTCAAAGATGTTACCGAAGAAGCTTTGAAACAAAACTGGTCAACATCAGCTATGGCAGAAATTAAAAATAAACTGTCAGATGTTGCTTCAGTCGCATCTTCAGAAACTGATGCTTTGGCGGCTATCGAAGATCTTAGAAGCACAATCGAAGAACAAAAAACAGAAGATATTGACAACCAAGTTGAAGCGGGCTTGAGGCCGTTTAAGGACACCGAGCCTGACGCATGGTTCTTTGGTTCAGCGGCAACATTGAAAGACGCTGGCATTCTTAAGGGAACAGCCGAAGGCGCAATGGATGCGGGCAGAAATGTCGCTCTTGCTGAAGCTGCTGCAATGATGCTTAGAGGTGTCGGCGTAGAGGAAAATGCAGAAGCTTCCTACAAGGCAAAAGGCGTTCCTGCATGGGCTGACGGCGTTATCGGCGGACTTGCTGAAATCGGAGTAGACGTTGCAAACGATCCAAAAGTAAATTTCAGCGAAGCTGCATCACGCGAGGAAATGGCCCATATTATAGTTGAAACGCTCGAGAAAAAAGGAGAAATCAATCCTGATCAATTCAAATGCGATCTTGACTTCACGGATTACGATTGTTCAGATCCTGGAGCTCACGATGTAAGCATTTTGATAGATCTCGGCGTTCTAAAGGGTTATCCGGACAACACATTCAAACCAGATAACGATTTGAACAGAGCTGAAGCTGCAGCCATGGTTCAAAGAACAATGGATGCTGTTCAAAAAGAGTAAAAGTTTAAAAAACTTTTATTAAGGGGACGGTTCTCTACGAGAACCGTCCCCGTTTTACGTCCCTGTTTAATTGGGGTCAGACCCAAATGTTAACAAATGTTAATCAGCCGTTATACAGCGATTCTTGACAGACGGCTCATCCAAAACGCCGTCCGCTGTTATATAACAATTCTCGGCACGCGCTCATTTATTCTCGTCGGAATTTCATAATTAATTGTATTGCACCGATCCGCCATCTGTTCTATCGAAATATTTTCTTTGTCTTGTCTGCCGATTAAGACAACTTCATCTTCGATGGCCGCGGCCGGAATGTCCGTGACATCAACCATCGTAATATTCATGCAGACTCTGCCGCGGATTTGCGCGCGCCTTCCTTTTATCAAAACATAAGCAGTATTTGAAAGTCCGCGGTCATATCCGTCATAATATCCGACAGGGAGAATCGCGAGCCGCGTTTTCGCAGTTGTTTTGTAAGTGCATCCATATCCAATATACGAACCTTCCGGAATTTCTTTTATCTGGCTGATACGAGTTTTCCAAGATAAAACCGGCCGCAAAGAGAAGGGGACTGTCGCCGCAGGGGACTGTCCCCGATTGCCTTCGCGTAGCGCTGAAACATAAGTCTCTTTTGAAGGCCACATGCCGTACAAGCCTATTCCGACGCGTACCATATTTAAATGCGTTTCTGGAAAAAGAATTGTCGCAGCAGTATTCGCGCAATGTTTGATTGGAATTTTTGCGCCAGTCGCGTCTTCGATTTTTTCACACGCATCCATAAAATTTTTCAATTGAAAAAACGCGTAAGTATGGTCAGTCGTATCTTCAATATTCGCGAAATGAGTTGCCGCGCCTTCCAACACCAGGCTGCTAGCGCTGATCTTTTCCGCAAGTTTTACAGCTTCACTTGGTAAAAGTCCTTGTCTATTATTTCCGGTTTCGATTTTTATATGAACAGGAACTTTTTTGTGCAATTTCACTGCAATTTTACTTAATTTTTCGATAGTTTCATAATTGTAAACAACAAGCCGACAATTAAGCCGCGCCGCATTTTCCAATTGAGAAAGCGGCGTATATCCCAAAATATAAATCGGATTTTTAATTCCGGCTTTTCGCAAACTTTCTGCTTCAAAAACAGCGTTTACGCCAAGCCAAACCCGTCGGTCTTTCCCTATAATTTTTCCAGTTTCAATTAATCCATGGCCATACGCATTTGCTTTAACACACGCGCAAATTACAGATTGATTCGCCGTCATTTTTTTAAAAACAGCCAAATTATGCTCAAGAGCTTTTCTATTTATTTCAACCCAATTTAACGGCGAGGTAAACATTTGGTATTATATTAGCATGCCCACGCCGTTCAGCGAAGCTGAACGCAGGCGATATAAAATAAATTGTCCCGCCTTGGCGGGACTCCACATGAAAATTTTACGATATCTTAAAAAAATTTTCTATATCATCCCGCCAATCCCGATGAAAGTGCAGTTTGAAATAACAAACGCATGCAATTTGGCATGTCCTATGTGTCCGCGAAAAACACTGGGGACAGGGGAGGCGCACATGGATTATCAGCTTTATTTAAAAATTCTCGATAAACTTGGCGGTGTTGCGCGCATTTATCTCGCAGGCTGGGGCGAACCTTTGTTTTATCCGCATATTATTGATGCGATAAAAGAAGCCAAGAATCGCGGCCATTTTGTAAGCATTACTACAAACGGCATACTTTTAACGCCTGAAATGCAAAAAAAACTCATTGACGCAAAAATTGATCAAGTTGTTTTTTCAGTTGATAGTATTTCGGATTTTTCAGGAGCCGGCCATAAAAATGAAATCGCGCTGAAGCATATAATCGAATTCAGTAAGCATAATCCGCGGCCTGACATAGCTCTCCAAGCCTGCAATCAAAAAAACCACGAACACGATTTATTTGATGTGATAAATTTTGCAAGCCGCACAGGAATTAATAAAGTTGAAATTCTGCGCCTTGATACGCGCTTTGTGCCGAGCTTGAACCGGCCGACATTCAAAGAAGAACAGACCGCTCTACGGAAAGCTGTAAACCTTGGGCGTCTCCTTGGAGTTGAAGTTAATAGCATACAATACTCTCTTGGAAGCGGTCTCTATGGATTTTTATTTAGAAAATTCCGCCACTTTTTCCATGGTCTGAATACAATAATGAATAAACCATGTCTCAAAGTTCACGATTATATTTATATAAATGTAAAAGGTCACGCAACGCCTTGCTGTATGCTTCCGCATTATTCAGTTGGCGATTTAGGGCTGCAATCTTTAACTGAAGTTTGGCATAACGAAAAATTCCGCACTTTCCGAAAAAACAACTGGAAAAAAATCTGCGGGAAGTGCGATATCATGAACTTGAAATATAAAAACTAATTTGGTACAATCGCCGCCTATGAATCAAGAACAACCAAAAGATTGCGAATATTCTATATGTAGAGAGTTGAAAGACTTGAATTTTAAACCAAAAACAATATCAGAAATAACAACTTGGGTTTTTCAAGAAGTAGCTGAAACTGGTTTGAAAAATCCAGGGCTATTTCTGACATTCGACACAGACGATATTGGGGGAAAATGTTATAAAATTGGAGTGGTAGAAAAACCAACGAAAGAGAACCCACAGCCAAAAATTTTCCCTCAAAACACAATTCAAATTTATGCCTAAAGCCATCCTCACTATTAATGTCGGTTCTCTGGTAGAAGGCGTGGAAGGTGAACACACCACAATTCATATTGATGAAAAAGTGGATTTTAATGAAAAATCTCTTCCTGGTTTAACGTATGTCAAAGCCAAAATCAACATAATGAAGCTTGAAGACGAGCTTAATATCGCTGTCGAAAATTTTATAACAAAAATCAATTTCATTTGTTCAAAATGCTTAAAGCCGTTCACGCACGAGATAAAAATTCCTTTTGCGGAAAGGCAATTTCTGTTTGAACAACCGCGCGACATCGAGGATTTGGATGATTTATATTTGGTTGATATGAAAAACATGACAATTGATTTAACTGAACTTTTTCGGCAGGAAATACTCTTGCATTTTCCGCTTAATCCGCTATGCTCTTTAAAGTGCAAAGGCCTGTGTTATGTCTGCGGAAAAGATTTGAATAAAAACTCGTGCGGACACGCCTCAGCCGCGGCAGAAACAGCAAAAGACACTCACAAGCCAATGGCGCATTTAAAAGAATTGTTTAACAGAGCGTTCGCCGAAGGCGAACACAGCTCCATAGAAATAAAAGCGTCCCGCCTTGGCGGGACACCACCTAACAAATCAAGCAATGGGGAAACGGCCAGTACAAAAGAAAAAAGCTCCGCGAAGCCAAACAAAAAAAAGATATAGCGCATTCAAAAAAAGAGCGCAAAAAATTCTTTACGAAAAATACGTTCTCGTCGCATGCGCGAATTGCGGAGAAATGAAACTTTCCCATCATATTTGCCCGAATTGCGGCCATTATGGAAAAAGGCGCGCGATTGATACAGGCAAAGATGTCGTGAAAAAAATCAAAGCCTAGGGACCGGTTTCCGAATTTGGCGGGGTCTGGTCGCCTAAGGCGACCTGACACCATACCCAAAACTATGTACAAAAGACGCACAGGCAGAATTGCGGCAATGAAAGCGCTGTTTGCGCTTGAAGTTCACAAAAAATCCTCCAAAAAAATTCTTGAATATATTTTAGAAGACAAAGATAATCATGTCGAAGATCCGGATTTCAGCCGCACGATTTTTAAAGGCGCCATCAAACATAAAAAGCAAATCATTAAATATATAAAAGAATTCGCGCCAGCTTGGCCGGTCGAAAAAATCGCGCCTGTGGACAGAGCGATTTTGGAAATCGGAATTTACGAAATTTTATATTCTAGCGATGTGCCGCCGGTGGTCGCGATAAACGAGGCGATTGAAATCGCAAAAGAATACGGCGACACCAATTCGTCGAAATTTGTGAATGGAGTTTTGAGCAGTGTTATGACAAAATATTGCAAGAGAGACATAAAAACAGGAAAACCGCTGTAACACGCCGTCCGCCGAAGGCGGACACAGGCGCTATAAATAAAATGTCGCGAACACGCCGTTCGCCGCAGGCGAACACAGGCGCTATAAAAAAGAAATAAGCGACACCACACAGCCAAAAACTAATTATGGATAAATACTCTGCACTTCAAAAAATAATTGGCATCAAATTCAAAAATTCAGATTTGCTAAACACTGTTTTTATGCACAGATCGTATGTAAACGAACATAAAAATGTGAAAGAACATAATGAAAGGCTGGAATTTTTAGGCGATGCGGTACTTGAACTTGCTGTCACGGAATTTTTATACAAAAAATACCCGTCTCGCACAGAAGGTACGCTCACGGATTTGCGTTCCGCATTAGTGAAAGGCCCGCATCTGGCTGATATCAGCCGTGAATTGGATCTTGGTAAATATCTTTATTTAAGCCATGGCGAAGAAATAGGAGGCGGTCGCGGAAAGCCGTACATTTTGGCAAATACGCTTGAAGCATTAATCGGCGCAATCTACATAGACAAAGGATATAAAGAAGCACACAAATTCACGGAAAAATTTATTCTCAAACGCCTCAACGAAATTATTGGGAAAGGGCTTCACATAGATTCAAAATCGCTTTTGCAGGAAATCACGCAGGAAAAAGAATTATGCATTCCTTTATACAAAGTTATTTCGGCGTCAGGGCCTGACCATGCGAAATATTACAAAGTCGGCGTTTATCTTAAAGATGAATTTTTGGCAGAAGGCTCTGGCCCAAGCAAGCAAAGAGCAGAACAGGAAGCCGCGGCAAAGGCCCTCAAAAAGAAAGGCTGGAATTAACGATTTAAGACCGCGGGCGCAAATCCGCGGCAGCCTACCCCCGTCCCCCTAAATATTTCCAGACTTTTTCCAAAACTTTCCGCGAATCATTGAAGGTAAGTTTTTTGCGCGCCTCTTCGTAAGCGAGCCACTCAAAACCCTTATGCTCATGCGATAATTTGACTTCGGCCGTATTCGTTTCTGCCAAAAAGAAAATCACATTTTTGCTCATCAACTTGCCATCTTGTTTAAAAAAATAATGAATTTTTTCGCAAAATCCATCGTAAAATTTCACGTCAATAATTCCTGTTTCTTCAATTAATTCGCGCCGCGCGGTTGCAGATTCATCCTCGCCAGCTTCTGTGTGGCCTTTTGGGAAATCCCAATGTCCCTGCGGATAATGCAAAAGCAAAAATTTCGGCTTTTCGCTGCCTTGTGCGGTTCCGCCGCCTCGATTGATTAAAACTATTCCGCAAGATTTTTCGCTTACCATACGTCTTCTTCTGAACAAGTTGTTATGTAGCCGCAATTAGAACAGATGTATTTGCATTGCCATTGATTCATTTTAGTCCCGCATTTTACGCAAATAATTTCATCCTGGCTCGCGCCATTATTTTTCTCGCTAGCTCCGGATTTTTTTTCATCTTTAGGCATTTCATTTCAAATAATAGCGATGATATGTTATCTTATTTATTGGTTTTTTGAAAGTTTATGATGCGATATTTGATTTTCTCCACGTGGAGAAAATTTGATTTTTTTTGGCTTATTTAAGCTGTTTTTTGACTCAATTTCCGTCCTAGGACGGAAATCCACTCTATAATTGAACGCTTAAATGTGTCAAAATCGCATCGTCAGCTCGGT
The DNA here is from genome assembly GCA_016215735.1 of Candidatus Peregrinibacteria bacterium. Lineage (GTDB taxonomy): Bacteria > Patescibacteriota > Gracilibacteria > UBA1369 > UBA12463 > UBA12463. Next base: position 753 of record JACRIA010000030.1, on the reverse strand, counting down.
TGCTGGCCGAAGTGGCGGAATTGGCAGACGCGCACGTTTCAGGGGCGTGTGCCCGAAAGGGTGTGTGGGTTCAACTCCCACCTTCGGCACCACGCTACATGCGAGAAAAACGATCCGAAGCGTAAAGAATGTGAAACTCCGTTGAGCATTCTTGAAGCGGAGGACGCCGACTAGAAAATTTCTCGCGTAGCGAAAATTTTCGTGGGAGGCGAGTTTTTCCCTTGTGCACGCCGCCGCAAGGCGGCAAATTCCAAACTCCAAAAACTTGTCCGCCGCAGGAGGATCACAAATTCTAAAATGTGCACCAAATGTAGGGCTTTACAAACCCTCAAATTTATGGTATCATTATAATATAAGTGAATGGAAATGTCATCGATAAAACAAAAATAAAACTATGGAGCAAAATCTACTCCTATTCAAATATATTTATTACAATCTAAAACAAAAACAAAATGAGTAAACAAGTTTGCTGCTGGCGCAGTAAAAAAACACCTTCAGGGTTATCCAAATTTGCTGTTATTCTGGGTGTGGTCGCAGTCCTCGCGCTTTCTGTTCCGGTCGGCGTTTATTTGCAGGCCCATGTGCTGGGTCCTTTTTTGGCGCAAAATGACTTTACATGCACTGATTCCGACGGCGGAAGCGATTATTTCATAAAAGGCACTGCAAAAGAAAGCGCAAGTCCAGAGATGGACTATATTGATCAATGCGGCCCTGGAAGCAGCCAAATTCCCAGCGGCCATGAGCTAATAGAGT
>JACRIA010000029.1 GCA_016215735.1 Candidatus Peregrinibacteria bacterium | reverse complement strand
TTTTGCGGGCATCAAACAACGGCTTGCGCATTTTGTGCAAAGCCGATTCAATTCCCTCTATATCTTTCTGATCATGACGACCGAATAATTTCCAAAACATATCTATTTGTTATAACGTTATTTTTGGGCGTCTGTTACCACGCCATGAGGTCGCCTGAAGCGACCGTCCCCTAGTCAAAATCCTGTCACGCCCATCTCTTCAAGGATTTTTTTGAGCGCCTTTAACGCTCTAAATTGCAAAATTCGAACTGATCCTTCATTTTTCTTTAATACATCGGCAATTTCCTCATTCGATAAATCATTTATGTATTTCAAAACAATAATTTGCCTGTAATTTTCTTTTAGGCCTGTTAAAGCGCGCTTCAAATTATCGCTAGATAATGCCTGTTCTGCCTTTTCAATCGGATGATGGCCAACGCGTTCATCCATGTAATCCTCTGTTAATTCCTCAATCTGTTTTCCGAGTCTGTAATGGTCTATCACAAGATTATGCGCGATTCTGAAAATCCACGCGCTAAAAGAATTTGTCGGGCTTGAGTTAGTATGCGCCTGTGTTCGCCTCAGGCGGACGGCGCGATACTGATGCAGATTTTCCCATGCTTTCAAGAATACGGTCTCAGTTAAATCCGCGGCATCCTGCTCATTCGAAACACGGAAAAAAACATATCTATAAATACTTTCAGCAAAAATATCGTACAGCTTACCAAACGCCGCAGAATCGCCTTTTTGCGCTTGCAAAGCGAGCTTTTCGATTTCTTTCTGTTTATCTTCAGATTTAGCCATAATTTCGGCTTAGGTAAAAAGAATTTAGCAAAAATCAGCCAAAAACGCAATGAAAAATGGCTCACGCGAGCATTTCTTCTGCTTTCTTAACCTCTTCTTCTGACCCAATCAATATTGGCGTGCGCTGTGAAAATTCCTTAATTTCTTTATCGAGTAAACGCATTTTCCCGTCCGTAGATCTACCGCCTGCGGCTTCCACCAAAAATGACATTGGCGCACATTCATAAAGTAAGCGCAATTTTCCTTCAGGCATATCTTTATAGCCCGGGTATGTAAAAAGTCCTTTCCCTTTGAGCAAAATATGATTTATATCCGGCACCATTCCGCCTGAATATCGAAGCGTATATTGTTTATCGAGCCAATAATTCAGCAAATTTTTGTAGCCTGGATGGTACAAACACGCACGCAAATTTCCCGGCGCGAAAATTTTCCCCTCTTTTTCAATTTTTAAATTTTCTTTTGATAAAATAAATTTAGCGTCAGAAAGCGTATATTCGTGGACAGCGCCATTCGCACCACAAACAATTGTTGTTCGCGGGCCATAAACAGCAATCATCGCACATAATTGTTCGCTGCCTTTTTTGCCAATAAAAGTTTTTGCCTTATAAATCCCAAAAATACTTCCAACTGCAAAATTCACGTCAACCAAACTTGAACCATCAAGCGGATCATACGCCACGCCAAAAACGCCGGCCGAATTCGCAGGCATTTATTTTTCAAGCTCTTCAGATGCATAAACGAAAACTTCGGAAGTTTTTTTAAGCGCCGTGGAAATTACCTTATCCGATGCAACATCAAGCGCAAGCTGTTCTTCTCCAAAAACATTCTGCGTACCAGCTTTCCCGCCTACATTTTTCGATTGAATCATGCGCGAAATCTCTTCGCATGCTCCGCAAATCGCGGAAATTACAACAAGCAGGTCAGGCTGTACAGCCTTGCTTTTTAAATGTTCAATGATTTCCATATTACAGTTTTGGTAAAGGAGTTTTATCCAAAATAGAAGCCAATTTCTCGGTGAGCGCCATCGCTGTCTTATACGGTCTTTTCCAAATATTTCTTCCAAAAATAAATCCAAAACATCCGCCGCTAAGACACGCTGTTGCGTTTTCTTTTAACAAATTTTCATCAATTTCTTCGCCGCCGCTAAATAAAACAGGAACACCGCTCGCGGCTTTAATGATGCGGCGCGCGCGTTCTGTTTTTTGTTCAAGTGAAGAACGTATCGCAAGCAATTCTTTTTCAACTTTTTTGTAATAATCAGGAACGCCGGGATTTTCAAAATAATCTGGTTTTGCTGGTTTTGGAAGATTTGATTTGATAATGCTTGCGCCCATTTCTGTAGCTAATCTTGCGGCTGATTCTAGAGCATAACCTACATCTTTTCCGCCTTTTTTATCAACAGCCTCGCCTCTTGGATAAGCCCAAACTATCAATGGCAAACCATATTCATCGCATTTTTTTCTAACATTCGCTAATTGCGGTAAATCTTCATCTTGTCGCGGCGTACCATAATACATTGTGTATCCAACAGCAGAAGCGCCCAACCGAACCGCGTCTTCAACAAAACAAGTTAATGAACTAATCGGATTTGCCTGCGATGGAAATGAAGTTTTGCCGTTAACTTTCAAAATCAGCGGAACTTGGCCATCATATTTTGCCCAAAATCTTTTTGAAATTCCGTAATGAAAAGCGACTCCGTTAAATCCCGCATCAATCGCGAGTTTCATAATGTAATCAACATTGCCGGCATCTGATTCCGCGTCCAAATGCCTGCAGTCATGTTCAATAAATTGATCGTATGGCAGATAAATCGTTCTTCCGCTTGGCCGAACAATTTGTCTAATGCGAGCCATTTCCCCTGCTGAATAATTCAGCTTGCGGAAAAAATGCAGAGGATCGCGCTCGATTGAAGTTGTTTTAGGCATAATTTATTTGGTTAGTTATAAAGTTTTGAGTTTTAAGTTGTAGTTTTGACTTTTGAGCTCTAACTTTTGAGTTTGCTTGCCATATACGCCGCAAGCTCAATCGTGCGCACACTATATCCCCATTCATTATCATACCAAGAAAATACTTTTACCAGATTTCCATCAAGAACTTTTGTTAAAGCCGCGTCAAAAATCGATGATGCAGGATTATCAATTACATCTGATGAAACAATCGGATCTTCGCAAAATTCAAGAACGCCTTTCAAATCCCCTTCCGCAGCTTTTTTCATCGCAACATTGATTTCTTCTTTTGTCGTAGATTTTTCAACAACACAAACCAAATCAGTCATACTCCCATCAGCAACCGGAACACGAAGCGCAAATCCATCCATTTTTCCAATTAAATCAGGAATAACTTCACCAATTGCTTTCGCTGCGCCTGTTGAAGTTGGAATAATATTTTGCGCTGCTGTACGACCGCGGCGCGGATCCTTATGCGGCAAATCGAGTGTTCTTTGATCGTTTGTATAAGCATGAATTGTCGTCATAAATCCTTTTACGATTTTAAAATTATCATGCAAAACCTTCGCCATCGGAGCAAGACAGTTTGTCGTGCATGAAGCATTTGAAATAATAAAATGTTTTGCTGGATCAAAATTTTTGTGATTAATGCCGATAACAAAAGTTCCATCAACGCCTTTGGCTGGAGCTGTAATCAAAACTCTTTTTGCTCCTGCGGTTAAATGACCGGACGCAGTTTCTTTATCAGTAAAAGCTCCGCTCGATTCAAGAACTGTATCAATTCCCAAATCTTTCCAAGGTAATTTTGTAGGATCTTTCTCGTGAAAAACCGGATATTCTTTTTCGCCAACCTTAATTCCTTTTTCTGTAGCGATAACTTCTTCTGCAAGTTTTCCATGAACAGTGTCATATTTAAGCAAATACGACATAATTTTATTGTCGCTTGGATCATTGATGGCGACAACATCAATCATCTCGCGCTGCAAATTCGCACGCAAAAGCAGACGGCCTATTCTTCCAAAGCCGTTGATTGCAACTTTCAACTTTGCCATAATAAAAGGGGTTAATTATATTGCGCAATGATTTTACCGACCACTATGGAGATTATCAAGAGTAAAAATATTGTCAAAAAAGCTGTTTCTATCCTCAGTAAAGGTGGCACTGTTATGCACGCAACTGAAACATGCTATGGATTTGCGTGTGATGCTTTAAGCAAAAAAGCGGTTTTACGGCTTTATAATCTCAAAAAAATGAATCTCGCTAAACCATCAAGTATTATGGTCGCAAGTTTTTCTCAAGCAAAAAAATATGGGGAATTTAACGCACTGGCCACTCGCCTCGCCCGCAAATACTGGCCTGGTCCGCTCACAATTATTGTTCCGCGTAAATCCTCTCTGCCGCGCTTTCTCAACCCAAAAACGCGCACAATCGGCATTCGCTGTCCAGCGCATAATCTCACGCTCAAAATCCTGCGGCTATACCCCTGTCCCCTCATCACAACAAGTGCTAACATAAGCGGACAGGCCGAACGCTATTCAGTGCGCCAATTCAAAAAAACGCATACAATCCGTAACGTTACGGAAAATGGACAAACTCAATTGTTGCTTCCTGACTTAATTATTGATTCCGGCGCAATTCCCCGCAGAAAACCATCAACTGTAATAAAAGTCGACAAAAATAAAATAATTATATTACGCCAAGGCAATCTCAAAATTTTAGATTAAATAATTATCTTCCAAACCGCTTCAAATGAATATGTTCCGATTAAAATAATCAATCCTTGAATCGCTGTACCAATAAAAATAAATAAAATCGCGCGACGATAAGCTATTCCAAAAACAAACGCAACCAAAGCCGCTGTCCAGCTCCCGCCCAAAAACGGAATCGGCGCAGCTGCAACCAATAAAACCAGCAAAATGCCAAATTTATAGATTTTATTCGTATATGTGCGCCGCGTATGATCAAAAATCGCTGTAAAAACTCGGCGCATTAAATCCGATTTTTTCATTAGCCAATCGCTAACCGGTCCTAAAATTTTCAATAAAATCAAAGCCGGCACAACACAGCCCAAAACAGCCAATACATACGCTGCGCCAGCAGACAGCCCAAATTTCTCGATTGCAACCGGAATCGCGCCTCTAAGCTCAATAATCGGCAGCATTGATCCAAAAAAAGTCCAGAGATAAGGATAAAAATTAATCACGGGATTATCTTAACACAAAAACTTAAACCCCTCGAATTCGGGGGGTTTAAAAAGCAAGTTTACCGTATAGGGTAAGTCGGGTTTTAAACATATCGAATTCGATATATTTAAAAAACTTGTCGCGTAGAGCAAGTCGGAATTTAAACTTCTCGAATTCGACCAGTTTAAAAAACAAAATTGCCGTCTACGACAACCGTTGTATACAAAAATTATACAATATCTCCCTTGCGCGGCAATCAAATTTTAAAAAGCTGATTTTGCACATACAAAAGCCACTCCTTTCACTACCGCCCCTTTTGTGAACACAAAAATTGCTCTAAATTTCAGTAATTCGTTTGACTATAGAACAAAACAGGCATAAATTTTATTAAAAGAACGTATAAAAAAGTTATACACAGTCTGTACACAAGTTTTGAACATCGCATAAAGGAAAGATGTTAAAATGGGGCTTACACAAGACAAAATTCACCATATATCTGTTCTTCGACAATTAGTGCAAAAATACCTTAACCTTAGCAAAAGCGATATAGCAGTAGATTGTACTCTTGGATTAGGCGGTCATTCTCAAGATATTTTGGAAAAGATCGGGCCAAAAGGTCTATTAATAGCCTTTGAACAAGATGAGCAGAATTTAAAAACATCTAAAAACAATTTAACAAACTATAAAAATGTGGTTTTTATTCATCAAAACTTTGAATTTTTGGCTAATGAACTCAAAAAACGTAAAATTAAGCAAGTCAATGGGATTTTGCTTGATCTCGGACTTTGTTCAAGTCATTTCGAGCTTGAAAATCGCGGATTTTCATTTCAAAAAAATGATTCGCTAGATATGAGATTTAGCAAAGAATTAACCTGCAAAACAGCCGCTGATATCATCAATAAATACTCTGTCCAGGAACTCACGGACATTTTTCGAGAATACGGAGAAGAAAAATTTGCTTATAGAATTGCATGCGCCATAAATATCAATCGAAAAATCGCGCCAATCCAAACAACCGGAGAACTCGCGAAACTAATCGAAGAAGTAGTTCCCCGCTCTCGCCATGAACGAATCCATCCCGCAACAAAAGTATTTCAAGCGCTAAGAATAGAGGTAAATCAAGAACTTGAAACTTTGAAAAATGTTTTACCGCAGGCAACTGCGGCGCTCGCGCCGCAAGGCCGTCTCGTAATTATCTCCTATCATTCTCTCGAAGACCGCATCGTAAAGCATTTTTTGAAATTTCAAGCGCGGGCGTGTATCTGCCCGCCTCACATATTAATTTGTAACTGCGAACATGAACCAACCCTCACAATCCTCACAAAAAAGCCTGTTCGGCCATCTAAAGCAGAAATTCACGCAAATCCTAGAAGCAGAAGCGCACTCCTCAGAGCCGCAGAAAAATTATAGCAGTCCGTTTGTGCCGAAAAGCGAAACTGAAAATCAAATGAGAACAGTAATTTACTGGTAACGCCGTTCGCCGCACAGACCGTTCGCCGCAGGCAAACACAGGTCTATAGAAATAAGCTGTCGCGAAGCGACACCAACAGGCGAACACAGGCGCTATATAAACAAAATGCAAACTACCCTCGCAAAATCAGCTTTAGTAAGCCTTGAATGGCAATCACTGCATCGCAGAAGCACACGACTGGCTGCTACAACAAAATTCGAAATTTCATCTGCGGTTTTAATCACATCTTTTATAATTTTTGCCGCGCTGATCACAATAATGACGCTTTCCTTTTCCGGCAAAGCAGTTACAAAAGGCTACACAATCAAACAACTTGAAGCGCAAAGGCAAACTCTTATGCGCGAAAATGAAGTGATCGGCGCCAAACTTGCTGAAGCGCAGGCAATGCAATCCGCACTCACAAGCCCCAGAGCGCAAACAATGATAAACCTCACTGAATCCCGCATCACTTATCTAAGAGGCGAATCGAATTTAGCTAAAAAATACCCATACCGCTAACGAACAAGTGTTTATCTTTATTCTTTTCATCGTAATAAATTTCCAAAGATGGTAGACAACCATATGATGGGGAATAAGTAATTGTAGATTTAAACCCCCTCTCTTCCAGCAATTCTTTTAACTTTTTCAGAGATGTACCTTCCGGATCACTTTCGTACGATATATGCCAACTGTTCTTGTCCTCAAGCGGAAATTGCTTGCAGCCGTAATTTGTCAAGGTTCGGATTATTTTATCTCTTTTCTCTTGTATTTCTAAATCATCAGGATTTAATGATTTTTGTTGTTCCATATTATTTGGGTTATTGTGTTATGCTCCAATTATACATCCTTACTAATTCTTGTCAAGAACAATGTTTATTGCGTCGCATATATTA